>NZ_CP120375.1:311582-623165 GCF_029892065.1 Sinorhizobium garamanticum
CGAGCGGCATCGCCGCTACCATTTCGGAAAAGGGCGTGCCCTCGACCTGGAGCACGAGCTCACCCCAGTAGAGGTGCAGTGTCAGTGGCAGGCCGAGAGCGTGGCCAAGCCGCTCGACGGCGAGGACAACACGTTCGCTGGTCTGCCCGTTCTTGAAGAGAAGCTTGGCGGCCAACGCGACGGTGTCCAGCGCCGCGGCTCGCGTCAGGAGGGTGGGTTGTGATGCTGCTTCGACTATAGCGGTCATGACGATCATCCTTCGATCCGGCGCGTTCCAATGCGTCTCTTGGGCCAGCCATAGGCGCGGCGGGCTTCCTGATGGCCGGGCTCGTCGCCAACGACCGCATCGACAAGTGTTTCGGCCACCCAGTGGAATACCCAGCCCACGAGGGCGCCGAGTATGACCTCGCTGCCACGGTGCAGTGCGACGACGACGATCGGGACGGACGGCTGGACCGCAAGCAGGATAATCGGACAGGTCCACATGGCGACCCGAAGTGCCGGGAAGTCACGCGCGAGCAGCGTGCCGAAGATGCGCCCCCCTGAGAGACGAATGCGTTTCGTGCAATCGCTCCTGGGAAACGATCACCGCCGACATTGCCGCCCGTACCGACTCGGTCAGCCCCAGAAACGACGCCAGTTCGTAAGCGGCTGTCGCGGCTGCGGAACAGCGGGCGATAAAAGCGAGCGCGCGTACGATTTTTTGTTCCATGACGTCATGCCTTATCGTTCAGCTTCTGCTGCATTCAGCGCCAAAGATTGGTGCGGGCGAGATCGATGACCTCGTCGGCGCGCCCATTCATGATCGCCTTCACCATGTAGAGCGAAAAGCCTTTGGCCATTTCCGTCGTGATGGAGGGCGGCATTGCGAGCTCTGTCCGGTTGACGACGGCGTCGATGAGAACGGGGCCGTCATGGGCGAAGGCGGCGGCAATGCCGTCGTTTACCTCGGCCGGATCCTCGAGCCGGATGCCGCGGATGCCGATTGCCTCGGCCATTGCCGCGAAATCCGGGTTCTTCAGTTCGGTGCCGAAATCGAGGAAGCCTGTGGACTTTTGCTCCAACTCGATGAAGCCGAGCGCACCGTTGTTGAAGACGACCACCTTCACCGGCAAGTCGAGCTGCTTGAGGCTAATAAGGTCGCCCATCAGCATGGTGAAACCGCCATCGCCTGACAGCGAAACGATCTGCCGGCCGGGATGGCTCGCCTGGGCGCCGATTGCCTGCGCCATCGCGTTGGCCATCGAGCCATGCCAGAACGATCCGAGCAGCCGCCGCCGGCCATTCATCGCCAGATAGCGCGCGCCCCATACCGTGGGCAGGCCGACATCGCAGGTGAAGACGGCGTCACTTGCCGCCTGGTCGCTGATCGCCTTGGTGATCTGCTGCGGGTGGATAAGGCCCCTGCCCGGCTTGCCCTCCGCCGCCAGGCGGTCAAGCTCTGCCCGTGCCTGCGCATAGTGTCGCTGAGCCTTTGCAAGACGGCCGCCGTCATCCTTCTCATCTAGCAGCGGGAGCAGTTCATTAAGCGTTGCGCCGACGTCGCCAACAACGGCCAGGTCCACGGCGCAGCGCCTCCCGATCTGTTCCCCCCGGATATCGATCTGCGCGATGCGTACGCCCGCATCCTTGGGATAGAACTGACGGTATGGAAAATCCGTGCCGAGCATCAGCAGGACGTCGCAATCCAGCATGGCGTAGTAGCCCGACGAAAAGCCGATCAGCCCGGTCATTCCGACGTCATAAGGGTTGTCCCACTCGACGTGTTCCTTGCCGCGCATGCTGTGCACCATGGGGGCCTTGAGACGTTCGCCGAGCGCAATCAGCGGCTCGTGCGCCCCTTCGCAGCCGGAGCCGCACAGGATCGTCACCCGCTGGACGGAGTTCAGCAACGAGGCTAGGTCTTCGATCGTGCTGCGCGCAGGCGTGACGACCGGCGGAGGCGGCAGCAGCGCCGCCGGTTTCGGTTGGGGAGCCGGTTCCGCTGCCTGCAGGGCAACGTCGCCGGGGATCACCACGACCGACACCCCGCGCTTGGTCGCCGCCTCGCGAATTGCTGTTTCGAGCGTGCGGGGCATCTGGCGCGGGCTGGAGACCAGTTCGCAATAGTGGCTGCATTCGCGGAAAAGGTTTTCCGGATGCGTCTCCTGGAAGTAACCCGATCCAATTTCCGCGGAGGGAATATGTGCGGCGATCGCCAGCACCGGCACACGCGAACGATGGCAATCGAAAAGGCCATTGATGAGATGCAGGTTTCCGGGTCCGCAGCTTCCGGCGCAGACGGCGAGAGTGCCCGTGAGGTGAGCCTCGGCGCCCGCCGCGAAGGCGGCGACTTCTTCATGCCGGACGTGGATCCAATCGATCTTGCCCTGCCGGCGGATGGCATCCGTCAAGCCGTTCAGGCTATCGCCGACGATTCCGTAAATCCGCTTCACGCCTGATGTCGCGAGGGTCTCGGCGAATTGTTCTGCAACGGTCCGCATGATGTTTGCTCCTTTTCCGTGACGACGGGGTGGCTGTTCTTCCATGAGAGGAATCTAGACGTTGGATGATCGTTGGTCCAATATATGGATTGGTCAACTTTGATACTTTTCCGGTATGAGGCGAAAATGGATCTGAGGCACCTTCGCTATTTCGTCGCCGTCGCTGAGGAACGGCATTTCACCCGAGCGGCCGACCGGCTGGGCATCAAGCAGCCGCCGCTGAGCCTGCAAATCCGCCAGCTCGAGCGGGAGCTGGGGATCCCGCTCTTTCGCCGTCTGACGCGCGGAGCGGAGCTCACGGAGGCCGGGGCGCTATTGCTCGATGAAGCGCGCGGCATCCTGGAACAAGTCGAACGGATGAAGGCGAACGTCCAAAGCCGGGCGCGCGGCGAAACGGGTCGCGTACGCGTCGGTTTTGCGGGCGCAACCTATTTCCAACCTCTCATTCCCGGTCTTATCCAAGCTTATCGGAAACTCTATCCGGAGGTGCTGCTGACGCCGGAGCAGAGTAACACACCGAACCTCATCGAAGCATTGCGGAATGGCTCTCTTGACATCGCCTTCGTCCGGCCGCCCCTGAGCGATGGCGAAGGAATAACGCTGCTGCCGCTTATCGAAGAGCCGATGCGAATAGTGCTGCCCGCCGATCATCGCCAGGCTGGCAGTGGCGCCCAATCGCTCGTCACGCTCGCACAAGAGATATTCATCCTATTTCCCCGCACCATCGGCCCCGGTCTCTATGACAACATTATCGCGAGTTGCCAGCGTGCCGGCTTTAGCCCGACGCTCGGACAGGAGGCGCCGCAGATCTCCTCTATCGTCCATCTCGTCGCGGCGGGCTTCGGCGTGTCGGTTGTGCCACAATCTCTTGAGCAGATTCGGGCCGACGGCATCGTCTACCTTCCCATCGAGGGCGAGGCGCCGCGGGCGCCGATCAGCCTTGCGATCCGGAAGGACAATCGCTCGGCAACAGCCCGAAACTTCCTCATGCTGGCTCGGCAACAGGCCGGGGATGGAAGCTGATGTCTTGACCGTCGGCGCTGGAGCCGGTTTGGCTGTTAATCGGCGTCGAACTTTGGGTCAGACGTATTTTCGGTGACGTTTGATCACGACAGTCCGATAAGGCGGGCTTCGAGGAGATCAATTTTCGCCCGTCCGTACATTTGCCTTTTCACAAGCTTCAACTTGTTGATCTGACCCTCGACCTGGCCGCTTGACCATGACAATTCGATGGCGTTGCGAACGGCATCGATGTCTTTGACAACGCCGTTCCCGAATGAGGCGACCAAACTCGATCTGGCATCGCCGATCCACGGGGCCAACTCAGACACATTTCTCGTACGGGTCATCGTCTGGAACCGGTCGAGCAAAGCTCTCGCCTCGGACAATGCCGGAACGCTCCTCTCGATATTTGCAACAATCACGGCGGATATCGTTGAAAAACTCGGAGTTTGAGCATCCGCGACGCTCTGCGCGAGGTTTTCAGGGTGGGTGGGAAGAAGGCTCTGCCCCGGATACGGCCGGAGGCTCCAAGCCGCAGGCCATTAGGTAGCCATGGCGGCGGTTGGCAGGCGTGGAGATCTCAGCTTTGCCAGCCTCCTGAGGTTTTGGGCTGTGGCGGCGAGCAGGAATTCGTCGCGTGCACCACATGGACCGCGCAGTCTCAACCTGGCCATCCGCAGGATGCGCTTGAGGTGAGCGAAGAGCATCTCGACCTTCTTGCGACGATGCCGTGAACGCTCTTAATCGGGCGTGCCGGCAATGGCTCTGGCGACGTCACGGGCATCCTCATTGAGATCACGAGGGACTTTGCGAGCAACTGCATTCGGGCAGCAGCGCTGTTTGAGGTCGCAACCGTCGCAGTCTTTCTTGCTGGCCCGATGGAGCCGGGTGCCCGCACTGGTAATGCCGGATCGGGGTGTCGCGTAGTTGCGGCGGAACTGAACCAGCTCCTTGCCCGCCGGGCAGATGTAGCGATCTCCCTCGCCATCCCAATTGAAGTCGGCACGCGAGAACTTATCGGCATCAGCAAACAGGGCGATAGCTATATTCGGCGCCTGCTTGTTATCGGCGCCACGGCGGTGATCCGTCGAGCACGGCAGGACAGTGCCAGCAAAAATTGGGCGGCCAAGCTGCTCACCCGCAAGCCGGCCCGGTTGGTCTCGGTGGCCCTGGCCAACAAGACAGCGCGTATTGCCTGGGCATTGCTGGCGCGCAACCAAGCCTATACCGCTCACGTTGGTGCTGCATAATCGAAACTTCCGTTTAGCAAACTCGAATAGGAACGCTGGACGGCAGGTAGCGAGGGCTGATGAGATGTGATGGCAAACCGGTCGAACCGGGGATTGGATAAATCCGAGATTCTCAAGGCGCATCGAGCGCGCTAATTTGCTTGGAACCCGATCCGCGGACTTCATCAGGGCCTGCGGCCATATGCGCCGCCTTGCGAAGGCCGGACACATGGCTTGCACCCGACCAGAGCGGCATCACAGATTTTCTCTCTTGCAACAAACGGCCGCTCCACACATGAGAATCAGGCGGTCGAGATAATCGACGGTGTTTCTGCGATGACTGGCCCATTTCCTGACGAGGTCGACGAAGCGCTTTGGGATGAAGCGTGCCGGCGCGCAGAAGCGGTTCGGGAATTCCTGAAGCATCGGCCTGGCAAAATGACAACCGCAGATGTGACACTGCTTGCGACCGAGCTCGAAACCAGTCGGGCAACCGCGTACCGCCTTATCAAGCTGTTTCGGACCGGTGGGACGGTCATGTCGCTGGTGGACCGCAAGCGGGGACCAGAGGGCCACCGGGCGCTGGATGACAGGCGGGAAGAGATCATCCGCACGACGATCAACAGGTACTACCTGACGCGAAACCGTCCGGCACTTTCGCAGTTGGTCCGGGATGTGCAAACGAACTTTATGTCGGTCGGCCTCAAACCGCCCCATCGCCGAACGATCAAAGCCCGTCTCGAAGACATCGACCTGCAGAAGCGCGCCAAGCGACGCGGCGAAACCGAGATCATGAAGCAGACCCAGGCCGTTCCTGCGCTCCCGATTCTTTTATCCGGCAGCAATGCTCGTCCAGTGGCGCGGCCGGAAAGGCTTATCTATCCGATCTTCTCGCGGCTGACCGAGGACTGCTTCTACCATGCCTCGCTCACGGCAATGGCCGAGTTGGTCAAGCACGGCTGCACCACGGCGTTCGACCACCAGTACTGCTTCCCGCAGCACGCCGGCAAACGGCTGATTGACCGGCAGTTCGAGGCCGCTGACCTTTTGGGCATGCGCTTCCATGCGGGGCGTGGCGGCAACACGCTGCCGAAATCCGAAGGCTCGACCATTCCGGACGCCATGCTGGAAACGACGGACGAGTTCATCGCCGACTGCGCGCGCCTGATCGACACCTATCATGATGCCGACCCCTTCAGCATGCGGCAGGTCGTCGTCGCGCCGTGCCAACCGGTCAACTGCTACCGTGAGACTTTCGTGGAGTCGGCGGCGCTGGCGCGCGATCGGCGTGCAACTGCACACGCATGTGGGCGAAGGCGAGAGCCCGGTCATCGAGGCCCGGCACGGCATGCGGACGGTGGATTACTGCGCGGAGCTCGGATTTGCCGGCCCCGATACCTTCTATGCCCATTGCTGGGAACTGACCCATGACGAACTGCGAACGATGGCTGCGAGTGGAACCGGTGTCGCTCACTGCCCCGAGCCAGTCTATCTGGTCGGCGCCGAGGTGACGGATATTCCGGCCATGTCGGCCTTCGGTCTCCGGGTGGGTCTCGGCTGTGACGGAGCTGCCTCGAACGACAATTCAAACCTGATGCACTGCGTGCACTCCGCCTACATGCTGCAGTGCCTGAAAGCGTCGACGCGCGCGCATGCCGTCCCGCCCCCGGTCGATTTCCTCGACTATGCCACGGCCGGTGGTGCCGCCCTCCTAGGCCGCCGCGACATCGGTCGGCTCGCCCGCGGCATGGCCGCCGACCTATTTGCAATCGACACACGGCGGATGGACTTCGTCGGCACACGGCATGATCGGCTGAGCCTGATTGCCAAAGTGGGCATCGGCATGCCGACCGACATGACCATGATCAACGGCCGCATTGTCTGGGCCAGGGGTGAATTCATCGGGCTCGACGAGGCGCGGCTGTTCGCGGAGGCCGAGGCCGCTCTCGCCACAGTGGAACTTTAATATACAAAACAGGGGAACTGAAAGGCGAGTTCTCGATCGCACGGCTTCATAATCTCGGGTTGCAGCTCCTGACCTACGTCCGTCTGAACCGCGGTGCGATCGTAAACTATGGCAAGCGCTACCGAGCCGGCCTTGGAGGACTCTGGCGTCAGCCGGTGCCAAAGCTGGTCACAGCATTTTGTCCGAGTCCGATTGACGACAATCTGTGTTCAGATCCAGACATCCTAGGGGTTAGGATCAAGCCGGCCAGGGGGCGACTCCGCCGATTTGCGGTCGCTGCTCGCAACCCGTTTGGTGGCATGCAAATTGCATATTCATAGCCATGATACGTGTTCCGACGTGGCCCGTCGCGCGGTCTTTAGCCCAGGAGTTCACATGACATTCGCCCGAACGCAATACAGGCTGCGCATCCCGTGGGACGCCCCAGCTCCGTTGGATCTCGCTGCGATCGGCAGACAGGATCGCCATCCTGCAGACCGCCTGCAGCTTTCAGGTCAGCTAAGGCCGCCATAAGGGTTCTCGTAAAACAAACATTCAGGAGAACTTATGACTCGACCACATGAATATCGGCCGATTCGCCGGCTCTCCCAATGGCACATAACACCAGATCCTCTTCAAATCCGTGATGATCCAAAGGGAAAACGAAAAATGCCTACCTCAGAAAAAGACGCTGCGGGGCGCTCGAGGCTCCTGATAAAATTGCGGTCTCACTGGCCACGAGCGATACTTGCCGCCACGGCGTTGGCCATTGTAATGACCGCTCCAGCTCCAGCCGTCGCCCAAGACGCTGATAAGGACGACTCCGACCAAAGCTTGGTTGAGCAAGGCTGGGGGAGTTGTATACGTACGTGGTTGTGCATTGGCGATCCAGAGGTCGAACGAAGACCTTTGCAGCGCGACAACCAAGATGAGACGAAGCGTCAATCAAGATGAGACTCGGCAGCAGCGGTGGAACGCAGAGAGGGCGTAGCCCGAACGGAGTTCTACCGCTGCTGCCGCGCCGATTCATCTGGTGATTGCGGTTCGACCGGTACGTTGGGTTCTTCGAAGAACGGGGAACCACCTTGTGCCAGGTCGTCACATAACCGATCACCAGATGAGGCTTTTCATGAAGTTACGACAAGAGCACAGGGTTGAGGTCGCCGCCGCGAAGGCGTCGCTCAGCAGAGCAACGGCCTATCGCATCGAGAAGAACGCGCAACTGCCATCAAGTGAAGAAGCCGCGCGGCCGTCGGCGTCCCGACCCCCTCGCCGACATCTTCGATGCCGAGGTCGTGCCGCTGCTGAAGGCGGATGGCATTCGTCCGGTCGCCGTCTTCGAGGAGATGTTGCGCCGCCATCCCGACCTCAGCGAAGGCATTCGCCGGACAATGGAACGGCGGATCCGTGCCTGGCGGGCCATCAATGGCGACGAGCAGGAAGTCATCTTTCGCCAGGTTCATGAGCCCGGCCGACTGGGGCTTTCCGACTTCACCAACATGAACGAACTGGGGATCACGATCGGCAGGCCAGCGGCTCGATCACCTGCTTTATCACTTCCGGCTCGCCTATTCCGTCGAACACGCCCACGTCGTCCTCGGTGGCGAAAGCTTCGTGGCGCTGGCCGTAGGGCTACAGAACGCTCTCTGGTTCCTTGGCGGCGCGCCGCTTTACCATCGCAGCGACAGCCTGTCGGCGGCCTTCCGCAATCTCGATGCCGATGCCAAGGAGGACCAGACGCGGCGCTACGCAGAGCTTTGCGCGCACTACCGGATGACGCCGACCCGCAACAACAAGGGCATTGCCCACGAGAACGGTGCGATTGAGAGCCCGCATGGCTACCTCAAGAATGCGATCCGCGATGCCCTGTTGCTGCGCGGCACCCGGGACTTCGACGATCTCGCTGCCTATCGCGGCTTCATCGATGAGATCGTCAGCCGTCGTAATGCCCGCTATGGCAAGCGCATCGACGCCGAGCGGGCGGCGCTGCAGCCGTTGCCGGGAACGCGCACCAGCGATTTTGAGGAGGTTGTCGTGCGGGTCTCGCGCAGCGGCGGCTTCACCTTGCGCAAGGTCTTTTACACCGTGCCGTCACGGCTCATCGGGCACCGGCTGCGCGTGCGCCTTTACGACGAGCGCCTTGACCTCTTTATCGGCGGCACGCATCTGATGACTCTCCAAAGAGGGCGTGCGCATGCCAGCGGCAAGCACGACCAGGTGGTCGATCATCGGCATGTCTCCATTCGCTGCGCAAAAAGCCGATGGCGCTGCTTCAGCTTGTCTATCGCGACAAGCTGTTTCCGCGGCAGGAATACCGAAGGGCCTTCGAGACCCTGCTCGAGCGGCTTTCCGACAAGCAGGCCTGCAAGATCACCGTCGAGCTCCTGGCCTTGGCCCACGATCGGGGCTGCGAGCGGGAACTGGCAGAGCGGCTCGCTAAAACACTCGATGCGGGCGAACTGCCGGACATCGTCGCGCTGAGGACTTTCTTCGCGCCCGATCCGGCACAGTTGCCCACCGTCAACGTTCGTCTCGCCTCCCTCCAGGGCTATGAGGCCCTGATCGACGCTCGTCATCTGGAGGACGCCGCATGAGAAACGCCCCTGCCATCGACGCCGCCACGCTCAGCACGCTGCTCAACGAACTCCGCCTGCCGGCCATCAAGGTCCTTTGGCCGGACTTCGCCGAGCGGGCCGACAAGGAAGGGTGGCCAGCGGCCCGGTTCCTGTCGGTGATCGCCGAGCACGAACTGGCCGAATGCGATCGCCGCCGCATCGAACGCCATCTCGCCGAGGCGTGATTGCCACCGGGAAAGACGCTCGACAGCTTTGACTTCGACGCCGTGCCGATGGTCTCCAAGGCACAGGTCATGGCGATCGCCGCCGGCGATAGCTGGCTCGCCAGTCCCGCGTAGTCGCCCAGTCGAAGTTCGGAATTGGCCACTTTGCTGGAGTGCTGCGAGAAGTCCGACGTGCAGCCGCTCTGCGCTCAATGGTGAAGGCCGCTTAGATCTTTTAGACGGGCCAACACGACGGCCTCGAGAAAGGTCCGGACACTGGAAAATCGGCGCTTCCTTGCGGTTCGGCCGTCATCACATCAAATTCAGGAGAGCATCATGAGTGATTCCGGTGTCGCCGTCTTCGACAAGACGCTCCAGACCACGCATATCTGGCTCGATGAAATCATGGAACACCAGGGGCCGGATCGTCAGCGCGCATGGCATATCCTGAGCGCTGTTCTTCACACCCTGCGCGATCGCTTGTCCGCCGACCTATCGGCTCATCTTTCCGCGCAACTGCCGCTGCTCGTGCGGGGGACCTATTACGATCAATACGAGCCCTCCAAACAGCCGGTACAGTCGCGGACCCTGGACGAGTTCCTTGGCCGGGTGAAAGAGGAACTCGCGTTCAGCCGGCCGGTCGATGCCAAGGAGGCGGTGCAAACGGTATTTCACGTGCTGTCGCACCACCTTGATCCCGGCGAAGTCCGCAAGATCCGTGAAAGTCTGCCCCAGGATGTACGGGCACTTTGGCCAGACCCGACCCAGCGTCAATAGACCGGCCAAAGGGTGGGTTAGGTCATCCACCTGCCATGCGTCGAGAAGGTTGCTGGGGGTATGTACACCTCGTCGGAGAAATACCATGTCATCGTTCGAAAATCCTGGCTGACCAGGAAACCACCGATAAGCTCGGCGCCGCCATGATCCTATTGGCCCGTAACGAAGGCGGTGGCGGCCCCCGCAAAGGTATTATTCTCACGCACGAGCTCGTCGAGGATGCATTCGGTGGCGACCGCGACAGAGCAGCTCGAGTTATCAGGTCCGGCGTCATCGATCATGAGGCTCTGCGCAGGATCGACAGCCCGGACAGGCTGACTTATCAGACGCTCGATGCAGCGACCGCTGTCGTCTGCTGGCACTTGGCGACCTTCAGCCGCGATGATCTGGGGCTCTTCGAAGGACCGGTGCGTTCCAGATGAGACTGCCAGGGATCACAGAGCCAGCTCCCGTCATGCGTGGATGCTCGGAAAAGTGGTCGATGCCGCTTTCGACTGTCACCGTGGTGCCCGGTACCGCCTGCCAGAAAGTCCCTGATCGGACTCAAGCGGCATGGGATCTCGAGGATCCAACAATCAGCAGCGCATTCAATAGCATGGCGAACAGACTGGGGCGGGGTTCTAGTATCTCGCGGACACATCGGGCAGCCGCCTCGGCCCGCACCGTCCCACCGGAATGGCAGCTGCAAACAAGCTGGTGCAACTCCCAATCGGTCAATTCGAAGAAACGCTTCGCCTCGGCATAGGTATCATCCTGAAGGCCCTCCGCACGAAGCAGCGGATCCTCAAATGCGACCGTGATCGGCGAACCTGCGCTTCTCATCGCGTCACGCGCCCATGCCGGCTGATACTCGGTTTCCGAAAGTGTGCTGAGACGCTGATCAGGTGCTTTCTCCAAAAGCTCTGCCCAGTGCGCAAGGCGTTCACGTCGCGTCATCGCCCGGCCCTGCATGTCTGCGTGGACGTCGGCAACTGTTTGCAATCGTTCGCGTGGTTCGTATTTCATCGTTGCCTCTCATATTAGAGTATTCTTTGAGAGGTATGGCGCTTAGAGATATCGACAAGAGGGTTGGGAGAAGCTTCAACAGCCTGCGCGGAGAACGCGGACCGACGCTCGACGATCTTCGTGGCGATCCCACCGAAGGTCCGGAATTGCCGGGATTGGTGATACCCTTGCGAGCCCGCTCGCGAGCGTCCTCTTCACGGCCCGCGGTTATTAGAAGCACCAAGCCGGCGGATTGGACATCCCAGTCCGAGATCGCAGTCGGTGGTTTTTCTGTCAGAACTCACTGGTAGTCAGGTGTCCCTGATCTGGTCGACAGCGGTCGCCAGCAGTTCGTCCATGATGACGCGTATCTGTTGATCGGACTGGGCGACGCCAGCCGCGTCGAAATCGGCGCGCACCTTGCGGAGCACATCGTTGTCCCCTGCTTCTTCGAAGTCCGCGCGGACCACCTCCTTCGCATAGGCGTCGGCGTCCGCGCCGGTTTTACCGAGCTTTTCAGCGGCCCACAGGCCAAGCAGCTTGTTACGCCGCGCCATCGCCTTGAACTTCAGCTCCTCGTCCATCGCAAACTTCTTTTCGAAGCCTTCCTGCCGGTCCTTTATGCTGCCCATCGCTTAGCCTTCGTTAAGGTTGTGAGTTTCGACCTTCATCCGACATCCAGAAGATGACCGGCTAATCGCGGCCGAGAGTGGCGCGAATGGAGGTCGTTGGCAAGATCAGGACATTCACGCAGATGATCGGCGAGGATTACAGACTCAAACTGGAACGGTGCGGTTCTTGTTCTGACCCCGGAAAGGTGGGTGATGGCGGGCAATCCGGATCTTCCGACCGACCGTCGGGAACGCCCACTTCGGGTCGGAATCGACCCGGGTATCAAGCGTCAGGTTTTCACCACTAGAAACTCATTCACCCTCCAACGCTTGGCTCTCAGGCTCAGCGGTCGCGTCCTGCTCAAGCGCCTGCCGGCTGAGCAGCCCCGCGTCCTCCAACCGCTCGAGATCGGGTAGGTCGCGCAGCGTCTCGAGGCCGAATACCGACAAAAAATGCTTGGTCGTCACATACGTGTAGGGCGCGCCAGGTGTGGGGCTACGTGGTCCGGAGCCGAGGAACCCGGCGTCGCGAAGCGACCCTATCGTGTCGCGGCTTACTTCCTTACCGAAGATTTTCGACAACTCCCCGCGCGTGACCGGCTGCAGATAGGCGACTGCCATCAGCACGGCCGCTTCGTGTTCGGAGAGGCTTGCCGCCCCAGAGCGGGTCGGGGCGGCGGAAGCTCGGATTACCGGTCCATATGCCGCGCGGGTGCGATGCTGCCAGCCGCCGGCAACCGCGACGATGTCATAGGGTCGTGTGCGCAGTTCCTCCCGCAAGTCGTCGATCACGAGATCGATGCTGCAGGCCCGGCCGACCACACGTACCAAGGCCTCGCGGGTGACCGGTTCGGCCGAGGCGAAGATCACGGCCTCGACGCGCAGCATCCATTCGCGCCAGCGAAGCTCCGGCGGCAGGTCCTCCAGCTCGCGATCGAACAGGACCTCTCCCACTGACTTCGTCTTGCTACGCGATGACTTTGCTGCAGTCGCTCCGGTCATCGTCACAACCCGTATATCCGGAACGATGGCCGGCCGGACAGTTCACACACGGCGCCAGCCCCCTCCAGCCGCTCAAACAGACGCGTGCTCGCCCAGCGCGAGAGGTTGGAGCCGGGCGCGGAGACTGGCACGGCATCCTCGTCGAGCAACTTGCGGACGACGTTCTCGGCACCCTTGGTGCGGACCTTCGGCGCGACGACAAGAAGCTTTTCCGCGCGCCGGGCAATCTCGCCGGCCGACCGCAGCGCAGCACCAGTGCCTTCGACCAGAGCCAGACAGACAGTGCGCGGGAAAGCGACCTCGCCGGGATGGACACGTCCCCGGGCCCCGATCGTTCGGAAGGCCGGCCCGTAGCGTTCTCCCATCAGCAGCGGTACGGGAGCCGGCCATTTCAGCATGGAGGCGACCAGGGCATCGGCGAGTGCCCAGGCGAGCGGCTCGGCATCCGGACGGGCGGCGTGGATGGCGCTCACCAGGTCCGCCGCGGCAAAGGGCGCGGCGCGACCGGACTGCCGGGCATTGTCGGCATGATCGACGGCCGCCGCCAGCCGGTCATCCCAGGACAGACCGAGCAGATCAGCCAATTCGGCGACGCCCTTCGAAGAAATGCCGGGTTTTCGGCCGCTCAGCCTTCTGTAGGCCAAAAACACCCTTCCGGCCGGGCCAGGATCGTCGCCCGCAGCGGTCAGCAGCACGGCATCGCGCAAAGCCGGTTCGTGCTCGTTTCGGCCCATCAGGCGAACAGCGGCCGCGGCGCATTTCAGCGCCTGACGGGATCGCCAGCAGCCGGCCCAGTGCGGTTCTGTCCGAACGAGATCATCGAGGGATTTCAAGGCGATGCCGGCGGCAAAGGCGGCGTCCGCTTCCGTGAGATCGCGGCCGCGCGGCATGGCCCAGCCCGGCAGCTGAGCGGGTGGTACGGACGACGATATCGGCGGGAGCGCGAGCGAATCCATGTCAACAAGCTTACCGAAGTCGTGCGGTTTCCACCATCGATTTCGACGCAAACCGCACAGCCCGTCAACAAACAATAATGTCCGATAATCTTGCCTTATCGGACGTTTTTCTTCTTCTATAGAAAGGTCCACCGAATCAGGCCGAAATCGCCCTCGATCGGTGGAAATTTGCGCTTTCACCGGTTGGGAAGCAGGTGTATATAGCTAGACAGTCTAGCTAGATTGGAACAAAGCAATGGAATGGCAGCTGCAGGACGCCAAGAACCACTTCTCGAAAGTGGTGCAGAAGGCGCGACACGAGGGGCCGCAGATTGTCACGCTGCGTGGCGAGCGCACGGCCGTGGTGCTGTCCGCCCACGACTATGACGCTCTGCGCGCCGGCCGACCGACGCTGGTCGACGATCTGCTCGGCGGTCCCCCTTGGGACGATGAGCTCGCCGATGCGGTCGAGGCGCGCGCCAAGACGCCAAGCCGCGACGCGGCCTTCTGATGTATCTGGTTGACACCAACATCGTTTCGGAGGCGCGACGCGGCACGCCGCAGGCGGTTGCCTGGCTGCGCTCGGTCGACCCGCTCAGCATCCATCTAAGCGCGCTGACCCTCGGCGAAATCATGCGCGGCATTGCGCTGAAACAGAAGTCGGATCCGAAGGCCGCCGCTCACCTCACCGAATGGCTGCGCAAGCTGCGCCACGACCACGGCGACCGCATCCTGCCGGTGACCGACCAGATCGCCGTCGAATGGGGCCGCATCGCCGCGATCCGGCCGCGTGGCGATATTGACGGGCTCCTCGCTGCGACTGCGATCGTCCACGACCTGATCCTCGTCACGCGCAACGTCAAGGATTTTGAAGATACGGACGCATCTGTGATCAATCCGTGGGAGACACCGGCGTGAGCGGCTCAGCGACGAGCTCGGAACCGCAAAAAGTCGATCCCTCCCAGCCGGGTGGTGTAACGGTCGACACGAACCCTGGTGGCACTGCACTCCCCTCCCCTGTTCCGGAAGCGAACGCCGCCCTGCCGGCGCACCTCGATCGCCTCGCCGATCGGGCCCGCGGTTATGTCGAGGCTGCCAGCTCCGCCAACACCCGCAAGGCCTACGCCTCCGACTGGAAGCATTTTACCGCCTGGTGCCGCCGGCAGAACCTCACTCCCCTCCCCCCGGATCCCCAGGTCGTCGGCCTCTATATAACCGCCTGCGCGTCAGGCGCCGCAACGGCCGACCGCAAGCCCAACTCGGTCACGACAATCGAACGCCGTCTCTCTTCGCTATCCTGGAACTACGCGCAGCGCGGCACGCCGCTGGACCGCAAAGATCGGCACGTCGCCACAGTGCTCGCCGGCATCCGCAACACCCACGCTGCCCCTCCCCGACAGAAGGAAGCCGTGCTTCCAGAAGACTTGATCGCCATGCTCGAGACTCTCGATCGCGGCACATTGAGGGGTCTGCGCGACCGCGCGATGCTGCTCGTCGGCTTTGCGGGCGGCCTGCGCCGCTCCGAGATCGTCGGACTTGACCTCGGCCGCGATCAGACGGAAGACGGCCGGGGCTGGATCGAGATCCTCGACAAGGGCCTGCTGGTCATCCTGCGCGGCAAGACCGGTTGGCGCGAGGTCGAGATCGGCCGCGGCTCGTCGGACACGACTTGCCCCGTCGTCGCCATCGAGACCTGGATCAAGTTCGCCCGGATCGCCAAAGGTCCCCTCTTCCGCCGGGTCCGGGGCCAGGGCAAGGACGTCGGGCCGGACCGATTGAATGACCGGGAGGTGGCACGTCTCGTCAAGAAGGCGGCACTTGCCGCCGGTGTTCGCGGGGATCTGAGCGAGGGCGATCGGGCCGAGAAATTCTCGGGGCATTCGCTACGTGCCGGCCTCGCGTCCTCGGCCGAAGTCGACGAGCGTTACGTCCAGAAGCAGCTCGGCCATGCCAGCGCGGAAATGACCCGCAAGTACCAGCGCCGCCGCGACCGCTTTCGGGTCAATCTCACCAAGGCCTCGGGGCTGTAAAGGCCCCTCCCCTCCCCGGTATGAAACCGTTAGGTCAAATCTGCGTCCAGGGATTTCAGCCTAGCGCTTCAATTGAAATCGGGAAGTAAAAGCCACAGAGGCGCAAATCGCCTAGTGTCGGTCGCCCTGGATCGGCGGATTCGCCTGGAAATCCGGGCATTTTCAGCCCCTTCCTCAGCCCTTGTTCAGCGGACTCATTTGCCTGATGGGGTGGACTGGACCTCTCCCGAGCGGCCGACGCGGCGCGCCACCGGACAGTTTTTCAGTGTCAAAGCTCGCCTGAAGCGACAGGGCGGAGCTCGGCCTCCTTCAAAACGGCTGGTTTTGCGGCGTTTCGGCCACAGAAGGCCGCTGGCGCAGTTTTCCGACCTTCGACGGCCCGGTGCTCGCTGCAGACCCGATTTCGTGCTGTACGGCCTTCTGTTTTGAGCTTAAAACACGCTCGCAAAGGAACGTTTTCTGACGCATTTCTTATCTGTACAAAACACTTTGGACGGCCAATAAAATCCGATGGCGAAAGCTGCGACCCTCAGTCCCCCTCCCCTGCCGCAAAGGCTGATCGGATATGCCCGCGTTTCGACGGACGATCAGCTCAACGACGCCCAGGTCGATGAGTTGCGCGCGGCCGGCTGCCATCGCATCCATCAGGAACACGGATCCGGCGCATCCCGCGCAAGGCCGGTTCTAATAAAGCTGCTGAAGGATCTCACCGCCGGTGACGTCCTTGTTGTCGTCCGCCTCGACCGCCTCGCCCGCTCCGTCAGCCACCTGCTTGACGTCATCGAGGATTTGGAGAAGCGCGGCGTGCATTTTCGCTCTCTGCGCGATCCGATCGATACCTCCACGCCGCAGGGAATGTTTTCGTTGCAGGTGCTCGGCGCCGTTGCCCAGCTTGAGCGCGCGCTGATCGCGGAGCGCACGAAGGCCGGCATGAAAGCCGCCAAGGCGCGCGGCCGGCTTGCCGGCAATCCCGGGCTTCGGGAACGCCGACCAGAGGCGGTCCGTGCGGTCTCTGTAGCACGCGAGCGGGCCTACCTGGATGAGCTGATTTCGTCGGCGCAGACATGGCTGCCTACCGTACGTCGGCTCCGACCGCAGCACAGTTGGGACAATGTTGTGCGGATCCTCAATCGGAGGGGCCACGATTGGACGGTCGAACGCTTGCGTCGGGCGGTGCATCGATTGGTGCGCGAAAAGCTCGCGGAACCAGCACTGGTTGCCCGATCGCCGCGCCGGCCGCCTGAGGATCACCTGATGCGGCTGGTTGCGGGGATCGCCATCGCCGATCCCGATTTGTCGCTCCGCGACATTGCCGCCCAATTGGACCAGATGCATGAGCGCCCGCCACGCGGTGGGCGCAAATGGCAACCTTCTTCGGTCAGGTCACTGCTGGACGGGGCCCGCCGCCTCGGGCTGGTTCGCTCCTGAGAGCCTGGTTCATAAGGCGACCGAGCTTGCAAAGGCGCGCTTTCCGCAGAGCGCCGCAAAGGGTTCGCTCTGGTGGCTGAACTCGTCGTCGCAGGGCGTGGGCTACGTGCCAGAGTCGCTCTCGAAGCCGACGCGCGACACGGCGATGCTCTCGCTGCCTGCCTTCCCCGAGGCATGGGTGATCGCCCCCACGCCCGCGCAGGCCGACCTCGATGCGCTCGTCCTGAACGTGCTCGCTTGGGCGAGGAACTCGTTCGAGGATCATGCTCACCGCGCCACCTAGAGCGTTTCCGGGTTTGATTGAATCGTTGCCGATTCCCGAATCGTCGTTCCTGTGATTCAAGATGCTGGCTGGAAGGAGGCCAGCATCGGATGACGCGACCCTTATCGAACGACCTTCGCGACCGCGTTTTGGCAGCGGTTTTGAGCGGCGAGACCAGCCGTGTGGTGGCGGCGCGCTTCGGAGTTGCCGTCTCTTCCGTGGTGAAATGGTCGCAGCGCTATCGCGCGACCGGTTCTGGCGCACCGGGCAAGATGGGCGGCCATCGCAAGCGTGTTCTGGAACCGCATCGCGCCTTCATTGCCGAGCGGCTCAATCAGAACCCGCATCTGACGCTGCATGGCTTGAAGGATGAACTGGCAAGACGCGACGTCACGGTCTCCCACAATACGATCTGGGAATTCATCCGGCGCGAGGGACTGCGCTTCAAAAAAAACGCTGTTCGCCCTTGAGCAAGCCCGCGCCGACATCGCTCGCAGGCGGGAGCGATGGAAGACCTTTCAGCGCAATCTCGATCCTGAGCGGCTGGTGTTTATCGACGAGACCTGGATCAAGACCAACATGACGCCGCTTCGAGGCTGGGGACCAAAGGGCAAGCGCCTGCGTGCCTTTGCTCCGCACGGCCACTGGCGGACGCTGACCTTCCTCGGTGCCTTGCGCAGCGATCGGCTGACTGCTCCCTGTGTCTTCGACGGACCGATCAACGGCCAGTGCTTCCGCGCCTATGTCGAGCAACAGCTCGTGCCCGCGCTCAAACCCGGCGATATCGTCATCATGGACAATCTCGGCAGCCACAAATCGGCAGCTATCCGGCAGATCATAAAGGCGGCCGGTGCACGGCTCTGGTTCCTGCCGCCCTATTCGCCGGATCTCAATCCGATCGAGCAGGCTTTCTCCAAGATCAAGCACTGGATGCGGCAAGCCCAGAAGCGAACCGTTGAAGATACCTGGCGACACATCGGAGCGCTCGTCCAAACAATCCACCCAGACGAATGCTCAAACTATCTGGCCAACGCAGGCTACGCTTCCGTCAAAACATGAAACGCTCTAATCTGTCCCACGTACAGATCAGTCTGCCCGACCCGCTGCCCGTTCGAGTATCGCTAGCCGCTGGCGGCAAATGCTTTCGACAAGGCGAAGCAGGACGTTGGCGCGCTCCATCAGCCAGCACAGCGCCTCCTCCGAGATCTCAAAATGGTGGGAATAGCGAGCCTTTACATAGGCCTCATTGAGAACTTTGAACCAGACGGTGTGGAGGTGCTGTTCGCGCGGCCAAGCCTCCACGAGCCGCCGGTCTCGGTCTTCGGCCAGACCGCGCAGGAACGTCAGGTTATGCGAGGGAGGGCTGTGGTTCGTCAGGGTCAGCAGCAGAGCGGGATAAGCGGCCTCAACGGCTTGGTGGAGCAGGAACGCCGCGTGAATATCCCAGTTGCGGGAGATTGCCACACGGCTAAGCTCAAGGAACCGTTGGGCGCTGCTGTGTTGCCTGTCGAAATGCTCCCTTGCCATCTTGAGAGCATCGCCCGGACCAAGCGCCTTCGGTTCCGCGAGCGGCCGCTCGTCGAGTTCGTATAGCACAATCCCCTCGCGCAGGATATCGACGAAGAAAAACCGTCCCTCCGCGAGGTAGTTGTTGACCTCTCTCGCACCGTGCACGATCAGCCCGACCAGCGGCGATATGGCCTTGTCCCACTTCAACCGGTCGCTGGCCCTGTTCCAGTATTGCGGCTCGGCGAGCTTGCGGTTGCTGACGAGGACGAGAATGTCGAAGTCCGAGGTATAGCCCTTCATCGTGTGCGGATCGTCGACGAAGGTGTCGCGGGCATAGGAGCCGAACAGAATGATCTTCAGGATCCGCCCGCGCTTCTTGAAAGCAGTGGAGCTGCCCTCGAGCGCATCGGAAAACTCCTCGTGAATGATCTCGACGACGCGGGCGAGCTCCCGCTGCTTGTCTTCCGGCAAATGCTCGAGGGTGGATTTCATGGGGAGTGCTCATGCCAGCGAATCGTCGAAATTCCCGGAGGCGGTAAACTGCCGTCTCGGCCTGCCGACCCAACATGTCCTGTTCGCCCGTTGTGCGCGACTAATAGAATTATTAGTCGCGGGCGACGGCGATGGCGTTGCTGAGGGGCGAGAATCCTACGCTCTCATGATCGTCATGGGCGCGGGAACGCGCGGGAAGCCGTCACCGGGTCTGCCCCGTGGTAGGGTGGCTCAGGGCACGCCCCTTTTGAGGCGGTCGTCATGAATATTCGTCTTCTCGTGCCTGCGCCTGCCGCCTCGAGGGCCCGGCGCGCCAAGAGCTTGATGCACGCTACGCCATCCTGCCGTTCGACGAGCGCGACCAGCTCGCCGCGCTGCTGGCCGACGACGACGTCGCCACACTCAAACACCTGGCGCAGGAGGGCATGGGCGAGAATACACTGCGGGCGCTCGCCTCCGACCTCGGCTATCTCGAGGCCTGGCGTCGGCTCGCGACCGGCTCCCCCTCCCCTGGCCGGCGCCGGAAGCACTGAAATTCTTTGCCTACCACCTCTGGGATCCGGGCAAGCGCGCCGAGGATCCGGCGCCCATGGCATTCCGGCGGCCGTCGAGGCCGGATTGCGTGCCGAGCGCCTGCTCAAGGCTACGGGACCGCACGCCCCGCACGGTGCAAGACGGCTAACGAGCCGGTTGATCCTCACCCGTTGGCGTGGCCTGACCGGCGCTTTTGGCGCGCCGTCGCTGAGATCCGCCCTGCGGCTTGCTGTTCGCGCCAGCGATCGGCCGCGGCAGCGCAAGAGCAGGAAGGCAGTCACTGGCGACGTACTCGCGCGGCTTCTCGAGGCATGCGCCAGCGATCGGCTCGTGGACGTGCGTGATAGGGCGCTGCTTTTGACCGCGTTTGCCTCCGGCGGCCGGCGCCGCTCCGAAGTGGCGGCATTGCGTGTCGAGAATTTCGTCGACGAGGAGCCGGTACGTGCCGATCCGGCCGACAGGAACTCCCCTCCCCTCCCCTGTCTCAGTATCCACCTCGGCCGCGCCAAGACGAGGAGCGACGATGACGAACCTGTGCTCTTGATCGGCCGGCGGTGACCGCGTTGAAGCGCTGGTGTTCGGTCGGCGGGCGACTATCGCCGCAGTCGGTCAATCGGATTCTCAGAAGGACGAGCCAGACCATCGCGTCCTGCGTCACGAGATAACGCGGCGTAGACAGCCCAGCGCCACACTTTGTCGAACCGCACTGTTGATTGTCCGCGGCCACAACTGTAGCGGTACACAACTTTCAACTGGCGACCGGTCCAGGAGTATGGGTTTCATATGGAAACGGTAACAATCGGATCCCGAGCAGATTTTGCCCAATGGGCGATAGAGCGCGCTCGATCAATCGTTGTCGATCAGGGTGGTGACCTTGCACTTGCAACACGCGACATGGACGACGCTGTGATCGCCGCCGCAGGAAATGCGCTGGGCCAAGCGATCACTAATGCTTGGAAGTGTTCGACGGTCTTCTGGCAGAATGACGAAACGCGTCCTCCTGGTTCGGCTCGGAGGTCACCCACGTCGCAAGCCCTGAATCGCGATCGTCTGACTGGCTGCAAAGTGCATTACCAACAACTTTACGCCTCGCGTCCGACAAACAGGCGATCCCGCCTCGAGACCGAAAACCTTCCTTCAACCGCAAACGGAAAGAACTTAGGACTAACACGTTGATTCATTTGTAAAAAAGTCCGTTTTTGTCAGCTGACAACTTTTGCAGTCTGTTTTGAGGACGCAATACGTCGCCCCCATTCTTCGCAAACGGCCAAAAAAGCAAGATCTGGTGTAGCATTCGGCTTTTCACAGCAGCGTCCTGGCACCTCAGACTCGCGAAAGGATCATCGCTGCGCATCAATGATCAAGCCACTTCATGCGGAACCATCTCTGGTTCGGTGCTCGAATGTCGCCGCCAACCTCTGGAGCACATGCTGAGGGAGCTGCGAACTGGTTCGGGCTTGTCCCTGCCTTTGGGGTCCTCCATGTCGCCGACGAAAGTTCCTGCATGCATTGTGAAGTCCCTATTCGTACCGACTTGCATCACCTGAGTTGCTCCCCTGCCGAGACCACCGCAAGCGACAGCGTCAGACATAAGGTCCGCTAGTCGGTTGATTCAACGTACTGATCTGTCGATTTTGTCAGCCGACAACAAGCTGTCGCCCAAGAACTGAAGGCATCGATTCCCGTCGATCAAACTAGGTTCTTGGATCAGGAGGCCAATCGATCACGTCCGCCACGCGCCCTGAGTAGTGCCATCAACACCCGCCCCAGCGAAAACTCGCCGCGCTTTGCCCGAGATGTCAGATCCCGCAGATATCCGCCGGCCGAGTTGATGTGCCCTGCTCGCTCCAGAATGCAGGCCATGATGGCGGATGCATTTTGGGGCCCCATGACCTCGCAGGCATCCTGGTAGGCCGACGGACTGACGCGGAGCGTTGAGCGGACGACCACCGCGGCCTGCATCAGGTCGCGCCAGTTCGCCACAGCGCCTCCGGGGCCATAATCTGAAATGGTTGGGCAAGCCTGCAACACCATCCCTAACGGAAACGCCTTCATCGGCTCGCGCTGCGGCTCGATGGCTTGGCTCGGCTTCTCCCCCTGCTCTTGTCGAGAGCGAAGTTCAAGTTCTTTAATGGATTCTGGAGTTGAATTCTGTTTGTGCCGCTCAGTTTGATCAGGATTGGCGCTCAAATTTTCGATTTTTACCCTAATTTCCAGAAGGTTGGAGATTTCCTCGCGCAACATCTCCATCTCTTCGAGGATAGGGGTAACAGTCGCGGCGGTTGCCACTCGAGGAATGGTCACCACCAGGCTGCGGTAGTGCTGGTGTATCGCGTCCCAATTGCCGTCCACTCCCTCCCCGAGGGCGACTTCAATCAGCTTGCCGATATCGCGCCGGCAGATCGTCAGGCGCTCTCGAAGTCTACGCAACTGCAGTCGCTCCATCTCGACATTGGCAGCTATTTGCTCGATCTCGCGTGCGCGTGACAGCAACGGAGCTAACGAAAAGCCATAGGCCTCATCGATCGCGCCGTCGCCGTCCTTGCGGGCGTAGCGCTTGCCATTTGGGCTATCGCGGCGTGCCAGAAGGCCAGCGTCGACGAGCGCTGCGATGTGGCGCCGCAACGTCGCTTCGGCCATGCCATGCGCGCGCAGCGACAACTGCATGTTAGAGGGAAACACGATGAGCCCGTTTTCCTCGGACAAAGTCGTCTCGGGATAAAAGCTCAAAAGTGCGCTCATAACCGAGAGCGCTCGCTCGCTGATGCCGAGCTTCGGCTTAGCTGCGCAGAGCGCTCGAAACAGCTTCCACTTGTCGGCCGATGTCTCAGGTTCGATTTCGCGTGACATGTATTGGCTTGCCAACATGCCAAGCGTCATCGATCGCCGCCCGAAGGGCGTCGTCACACTTCCATCTTGCATCTTCTTTCACCTATCTTCAGGCAAAAGACGTCCGCTCACCCGTTCCGGTGCCAAAGACTCTTGACTGCGATTCGTGGAAATGCGATTCTCAGGCTGCTAAACGATGAGAGAGGCTTCCACGATGGTTACCGTCTGGGGGCCTTTTTCTTTTGCGTGCTCAGTCTTCCTTCCGATTACCCTGCGCCAGGAACTCGGCATAGAGCCGGTCCAGGTTGTCTGCGAGATACCGCCCAAAGGGGCCGGCATTCCTTGATTTCATGGACAAGGCAAAAGCCTTGCCGGAGTTCGAATACTTAGCGGAGACGGTCTTGTCCGTCGGTTGCCAGTTCTCCATGATCTTGGGGGCTGCCTTTCGGACAGGCTTCGCCGCGCTGTTCAGACTAGAAAACAGGGCATTGAAGCGTTCGTCGGTGCTCAGTTCGTCGAAGGAGGGATCGGAGACGATCGCCTTCACCTTCTCTTGGTTGGCAGTTTTGCCCACAAGCAATGACAGCTCGACCCAGCGTTCTCGGCCGACTGTCGGGCAGGGCCCGATCCTTGCGATTGTCTCTTCAGGAATACGATCTGTTACGGCGATCATTTTCGAGATGGCGGCCGCATTGGCAGCAAGCGCCAATCCTATGATTGCCCGGTCATAGCCAAGCTTCTCGAGGTGCGAGGCGAAGTTCGCGCGTTCGATGAAGGAGAGGTTGGCGCGCGCCGAGTTTTCTTGTCCCTGGGCGATAACGTGCGTACGGTCATCTAGCGCCTTTACGACCGCCTTGACCTTGCGGCCGAGCTCACGGGCAACGCGCGCGCGGCGATGTCCAAAGACGATCTGGTAACGGCCGGCTGCCGACGGGTGAGGGCGCACAAGGATAGGCGTATCCTGCCCGCGCTCGGCGATCGCCTGCTTCAATTCCTCGAACTGCTCGGGATTATCGTCCATGCGATCAGAGACGAACGAACTATCGAGTGTCTCAGGTTCGAGCTCGACGACCGTTTCTCCTTCGAGAAATTTATCGGCCTGGCGCGACAACTCGTCGAGCGAGCGCACCATGCTCTTCGAGGCGCCGCGCATCGGATAGGTGGTCGCAACGTCTGCGTGCGGCATTTCCGCTGCATCTACCAGTCCCGCCAGTAGGTTCTTTCTCGCCATCTGCCTGCTCCGTTTGCCTACGATCTACCGGACCGTCCCGGGGAAGTTTACGCTTCTCAACTGACAACCTTCCTGCTCCAGGAGGCATGGACGAGTTCGGCGATCTCGGCGTTGACCGCGTTCAAGGAGTCCATCGCGCGCTCATAGGTGGACCGCGTCATCTGGCTCTTGTCGACTTCGTAAAGTGTCTGCTTGGTGATGCCGGCGTCTGAAACCGCTGTCGATTTCAGCATCTGGTTCTTCAGCACGAACTGGTGGAACAAGGTCTGCATGAAGCCCACCATCTGCGCCTGCGGCCCGTCCGTTGGCTCGTACCGGGTGATCAGGTAGCGATACCATTCGAGATTGACCGCAGCACCCGCGTCCCGGATAGGCTTCAGGATCCCGCCCAGCATCAAAAGGAACTGGCCCATCGACATGACGTCGAGCATCTGCGGATGGATCGTGATTAGGACGCTCGTCGCCGCAGTCAGCGCCGTGATCGTGAGATAGCCGAGCTGGGGAGGGCAGTCGATGACGACAATGTCGTAGCGGTCGTCGACTTCCGCCAGCGCGCGCGAAATCCGCGTGAAGAAGGTCTTGCCATCATTCGAGCTCTTGTTCGACATCGCAAGCGGCGTGTCGTACTCGTACTCCTGAAGTTCGAGGTTCGCAGGCACAATATCGAGGCCCGGGAAGTTGGTAGGCTGGATGATCTCGCTGATCGATCGGCGTTGATCGTCATATCTGAGCGCCTCATAGAGCGAGGGCGACATGTCGAGCTCGGGCTGAAAACCGTGAAGTGACGAAAGTGATGCCTGCGGGTCGAGATCCACCGCCAAGACACGGTGCCCGGTCAACGCCATGTACTGCGCGAGATGGGCGGCCGTCGTCGTCTTGCCCGAACCGCCCTTGAAATTGACAACGGCAATGACCTGGAGCTTTTCGCCCGCCCGACGGTGCGGCACGTAGTTCCTGGCTTCCGATCGTCCATGCTGATCGAGATACTTACGTAGTTCCGCCATCTGTTCGGCACTATAAGAACGGCGACCCGACGACGATGTCTGGGGGAGGGGGCCCTTTCCCTCAAGATGGAGTTTCTTCAGCGTGCTTTGCGAGACGCCCAGGAACTGCGCCACTTCCGAAAGCGAGAACTGGCGAAGCAGTTTCTTAGCATTCGGCGGGAACTGCTGCATGCTCAAGAGATGCAGCTTCTTAGAAATCAGATCGCCCTGTTCGAGGATGAGCTCCTCGAAATGCATCGGCTGTGCGGGAGCGATGGACGGCGAATTAGCGTTCATTGCAAGGGAACTCTCGAATAACGGTTTTTCGGTCCGAGAACCAACATAATCGTTATTATGTGCGATTCTAGCCGGCTGACAAGGAATATAGAGTTAACAAAGGGTTAATACCCCGTCCCGAGCGGGCCCCGCTCGGGGGCAATACACACGTGTTTCTCCTTTATTCCTATGCACTTAGAAGGCCGCTTGCGCTCCGCTAAGCGCCAGCGAGTTTTCCAGGGGAGAACCACGGCCGTTTCCCTGACCACGAAACGCCACTTCGAAATAGCGGTCATATTCTCCCAGCGACTCACCCGACTCAGCCTTTGTGGATCCATTCCCAACTGGTCTCCTGTGAATCCTGCAATTGGGAGGGCCACGCCACGTCTTTCACCCAAACTAACGCCCGAATCACCGCCTGCACAACCCTGTTGAATTCTACAACTGCCCAGCGATTCGGATCCGTGCTCATCTCCGCGACGATGTTCAACGACGGAGAAATTCATGCAGGTTCTCGCGATCTCAAAGCCCCGGAATACCGTGGAAGCTCGGCTTCTCCACAGCCATCATCAGCTGCGCGCCCGCGTCTTTTCCGATCGGTTGGGTTGGGAAGTCAATGTTGCAGGAGGCTGTGAGTCGGATGCTTTCGACGACATCCAACCGACTTACATTTTAGCCGTCGCCAAGATGGGCCGATTGGCTGGATGTGCCCGCCTTCTTCCTGCACTGGGCCCAACGATGGTGGCGAGCGTTTTCCCCTCGCTCCTTTCTGCCGGGCAGTTCAGCGCTCATTCATCCATGGTCGAGAGCTCGCGCTTTTGCGTGGATACCTCCCTTTCCGAGGGTAGGGGGGACGGTTCCATTCACGAGGCAACTCTGACCATGTTCGCGGGCATCATCGAATGGTGCATGTCGAAGTGCTTAACCGAAATCGTGACGGTCACTGACCTCCGCTTCGAGCGGATCCTCGCGCGTGTCGGCTGGCCGCTTCAGCGGCTGGCCGAACCCAAGAAGATCGGCGTGACTGTGGCCGTGGCGGGGATCCTGTCCGCCGACGCCGGCACTTTCCAGAAGCTTCGCCCTTCCACCTACCGCTCTGATTTCAGCCCTGTCAGCAAGGCAGCATAAGGAGAAATCCGTGAACCAGCTTCGCTCTCACCCTCGTCTTGTGCGCAAACTTCAGGAGGCGCTCGGCGACCAGCTCTGTGTTGCCCTAGACGACGCGACCGTGGTCGAGATCATGCTCAATCCGGACGGAAGGTTATTCATCGAGCGTCTCGGGCACGGGGTAGCCCCGGCGGGCGAGATGTCGTCGGCCGCGGCCGAAATGGTGATCGGTACCGTTGCGCATGCGCTTCAGTCGGAGGTCGACACGGAACAGCCGATCATCTCCGGAGAGCTGCCGATCGGTGGCCACCGCTTTGAAGGTCTTTTGCCGCCAGTGGTCGCCAAACCTGCTTTCACCATTCGCCGTCGTGCGTCGCGTCTTATCCCGCTCGATGAGTATGTGCGTTCAGGCGTGATGACGGAGTACGAGGCGTCGACGATACGCAGCGCGATCTCCTCCAGGCTCAACATCATCATTTCCGGGGGAACGGGTTCCGGCAAAACGACGCTCGCGAATGCTGTGATCGACGAGATCGTGAAAAGCGCTCCAGAAGACCGGCTCGTCATTCTGGAAGACACCGCCGAAATCCAGTGCGCGGCCGAAAATGCCGTACTTCTTCATACCAGCGATACGGTCGATATGGCCCGGCTCCTCAAGAGCACAATGCGCCTGCGCCCAGATCGGATCGTCGTGGGCGAGGTCCGCGACGGGGCTGCGCTGACACTGCTCAAAGCGTGGAACACCGGCCATCCGGGTGGCGTCGCTACTATCCACTCGAACACCGCCATGTCGGCATTCCGCCGCCTTGAGCAACTTACCGCCGAGGCCAGCCATCAGCCCATGCACGAGGTGATCGGCGAAGCGGTCGATCTCGTCATCTCGATTGAACGGACCCCGCGCGGACGGCGCGTCCGCGACATCATCCAGGTCGAGCGGTACGTCAACGGCCGATACGAAGTCGAATCCGAGCAGCTCACCGAAGAACAGGAGACGCGCCATGTCGCGTAAGAATGCAGTTGTCGCCATTGCGCTGCTTGCAGCTCCCCTGGTTTTTGCCTCTGTCGTGCCGGCTGTCGCCAGCTCCGGCGGCGGCCTTCCATGGGAAGGACCGCTGCAGCAGATTCAGGAGTCGATCACCGGTCCGGTCGCTGGCGCCATCGCGCTGGCCGCGGTGGCTATCGCCGGCGGCATGCTGATCTTCGGGGGTGAGCTCAACGATTTCGCGCGGCGGCTCATGTATATCGTCCTCGTCGCCGGCATCCTGCTGGGCGCCACCAACATCGTCGGCCTGTTCGGCGCGACCGGTGCCTCGATCGGACTGCCGGACGAGCAGATCACATCGACCGGGCAAAATGCAGAAGGGGAGGGGGCTCATGGCTGAGCCCCTGTCCGCCCTCCAGCGCAGCCGCATTCACCGTGCTCTTTCGCGTCCTAACCTCTTGATGGGTGCCGATCGGGAACTGGTGCTGCTCACGGGTCTCGCCGCCGTCATCCTGATCTTCGTGGTGCTGACTGTCTACTCGGCGCTTTTTGGGGTCGCCGTCTGGATCGTGATCGTTGGACTGCTCCGGATGATGGCAAAGTCGGATCCGCTAATGCGCCAGGTCTATGTCCGCCACATCTCATACAAGCCTTACTACAAAGCGACCACGTCACCGTGGCGCCGGTTTTGAGGGGCTGGCATGGTTGCTCTCAAACGCTTCCGGGCCACCGGCCCATCCTTCGCCGATCTCGTTCCCTATGCCGGACTGGTTGATAACGGCGTGCTTTTGTTGAAAGACGGAAGTCTGATGGCTGGTTGGTATTTTGCCGGACCAGATTCCGAAAGCGCCACAGACCTCGAACGCAACGAGTTGTCGCGCCAGATCAACGCGATCCTGTCGCGGCTCGGAAGCGGCTGGATGATCCAGGTCGAGGCCGTGCGTATTCCGACGTTCGATTATCCCTCGGAAGATCGTTGCCATTTCCCTGACGCCGTCACGCGCGCGATCGACGCGGAGCGGCGGGCGCATTTCGCGCGTGAGCGGGGACATTTCGAGAGCAAACACGCGCTGATCCTCACCCACCGGCCGCTGGAATCCAGGAAGACGACCCTCAGCAAATACATCTATTCAGACGAAGAGAGCCGAAAGAAGACCTATGCCGACACGGTACTGTTCATCTTCAAGAACGCCATCCGCGAAATCGAGCAATATTTAGCGAACACGCTTTCGATCCGGCGTATTGAAACACGCGGGGCAGTCGAGAGGGGAGGGGTGCGCGTCGCTCGCTACGATGAACTGCTGCAGTTCGTCCGGTTCTGCATTACCGGCGAGAACCACCCTATCCGCCTGCCGGACGCTCCCATGTATCTCGACTGGATCGCGACGGCTGAACTCGAGCATGGGCTGACGCCGAAGGTCGAGAACCGATTTCTCGGAGTCGTGGCAATCGATGGTCTCCCGGCCGAGAGCTGGCCGGGGATCCTGAACAGCCTCGACCTGATGCCGCTCACCTATCGCTGGTCCTCGCGCTTCATCTTCCTTGACGCGGAAGAGGCTCGCCAAAAGCTGGAGCGGACCCGCAAGAAGTGGCAGCAGAAGGTCCGGCCGTTCTTCGACCAGCTATTTCAGACGCAAAGCCGCTCGGTTGATCAGGACGCGATGACGATGGTAGCCGAGACCGAGGATGCGATCGCGCAAGCATCGTCACAGGTTGTCGCCTACGGCTATTACACGCCGGTGATCATCCTCTTCGACAGCGATCGAGAGGCACTACAGGAGAAGGCAGAAACGATCCGCCGGCTGATCCAGGCGGAAGGTTTTGGGGCGCGGATCGAGACGCTCAACGCCACCGATGCGTATCTCGGGAGCCTCCCGGGCAACTGGTACTGCAATATCCGCGAACCGCTGATCAACACCAGCAATCTCGCGGATCTGGTTCCGCTCAATTCGGTCTGGTCAGGGAACCCGATCGCACCTTGCCCCTTCTATCCTCCGAATTCTCCGCCGTTAATGCAGGTCGCGAGCGGCTCGACGCCGTTCCGGCTGAATTTGCACGTCGACGACGTCGGCCACACGCTGATCTTCGGGCCAACCGGCTCAGGTAAGTCGACACTCCTCGCACTGATCGCGGCACAGTTCCGACGCTATGACGGTGCCCAGATCTTCGCCTTCGACAAAGGCAGCTCGCTCCTGCCGCTGACGCTGGCCGCCGGCGGTGATCATTACGAGATCTGCGGCGACAATGCGGAGGAGGGGAGGGCACTGGCGTTTTGCCCATTGTCGGAACTCGAAAGTGACGCCGATCGCGCCTGGGCGACCGAATGGATCGAAATGCTGGTCGCCCTGCAGGGTGTCACCATCACGCCCGATCATCGCAACGCCATCTCGCGCCAGGTCGGTTTGATGGCGAGAGCACCTGGTCGATCGCTGTCGGATTTCGTGAGCGGCGTTCAGATGCGCGAGATCAAGGACGCGCTACATCACTATACTGTCGACGGGCCTATGGGTCAG
Organism: Sinorhizobium garamanticum; assembly: GCF_029892065.1. Lineage (NCBI taxonomy): Bacteria > Pseudomonadati > Pseudomonadota > Alphaproteobacteria > Hyphomicrobiales > Rhizobiaceae > Sinorhizobium > Sinorhizobium garamanticum. The sequence continues at coordinate 341,506 of NZ_CP120375.1, forward strand.
CTTCTCGACGCGGAAGAGGACGGCTTGACGCTCGGCGCCTTCCAGTGCTTCGAGATCGAGCAACTGATGAACATGGGCGAGCGCAATCTCGTACCCGTGCTTACCTATCTGTTCCGACGAATCGAGAAACGCCTCGACGGCTCGCCGAGCCTGATCGTACTGGACGAGGCCTGGTTGATGCTCGGCCATCCGGTGTTCGGAAGCAAGATCCGCGAGTGGCTGAAGGTGCTCCGCAAGGCGAACTGCGCGGTCGTGCTGGCTACCCAGTCGATCTCGGACGCCGAGCGCTCGGGGATCATCGACGTGCTGAAGGAATCCTGCCGGACGAAGATCTGCCTTCCGAACGGCGCCGCACGCGAACCTGGGACGCGCGAGTTCTACGAAAGGATCGGTTTCAACGAACGACAGATCGAGATCGTTTCAAATGCGATTCCCAAGCGCGAATACTACGTCGTCACACCTGAAGGCCGGCGGCTCTTCGATATGGCGCTTGGTCCCGTGGCGCTCAGCTTCGTCGGCGCATCCGGCAAGGAAGATTTGAAGCGCATCCGCACACTTCATTCAGAACACGGCCGCGATTGGCCGATCCACTGGCTTCAGATGAGAGGGGTTCACGATGCCGCATTGCAGCTCAACGTCAAATAGATTGCTCGCCGCTCTGGCTGCCGTCGACTTGATGATCGGCGCTGTCACGCCGGCCGAAGCGGGCACCGCCACGGGTGCTGCGACCGAGTGGACGCAGGTGCTCAACAATGGCGAGCTGGTCGCATTGGTGGGGAAGTCCGGTGAGCAGATTCAGAACCAGCTCACCCAGATCAACCAGCTCGCGCAACAGCTCGAAACGCAGCTGAACATCTACCAGAACCTGCTGCAAAACACGGCCACGCTCCCGTCGCACATGTGGGGCCAGGTCGAGAGCGATCTCAATCAGCTTCGCAGCATCGTCGATCGGGGCCAGAGCATCGCGTTCTCCATGGGCAACGCCGACGACGTGCTGCAGCAACGATTCCAGAGCTACTCATCCCTCAAGACCAACCTGCCAAGCAACGAAACATTCTCCTCGACCTATCAAACCTGGTCGGACACCAACCGAGACACGATTGCCAGCACGCTGAAGGCGGCAAGCCTCACGGCCGATCAGTTCGACAGCGAGGAAACCACAATGTCCTCGCTGCGGTCGATGTCCGAGACGGCCGACGGGCAGATGAAGGCCCTGCAGGTCGGCCATCAGATCGCCGCGCAGCAGGTCGCGCAAATGCAGAAGCTCCGCGGCCTCGTCTCACAGCAGATGACGATGATCGGAACCTGGCTTCAGACCGAGCAGACCGACCAGGACCTCGCTCAGGCACGGCGGGAGAAGTTCTTCAACGCCGAGGTCAAGACCATTCCGGAAGGTCAGAAAATGGAGCCCCGCTGGTGAGCCGTGCCGTCGTCATTGCCCTGCTCGTACTCGTTGCTGCTGTTTCGTCTGCAGCGACAGTGCTGATCGTCAACTCAAGAGACACCAATCAACCTGCACTCACCGAGGGTGCCACCAGAGAGAAACTCTTTGGCTCCGGCAAAGAACTTCCGCCGATCAAGGACGGTCAGGAGATGAGGCCAAGATGGTGAAGATCACTCTTGCACGTTCTTTCCTCACCGCGGGACTTGTTTGCGTCGCCTTCGCGGCACCCGCTTTCGCGCAGGAAGGACAGGTCCTCACGGAACTGGAGAACCAAGTCTCGACGGCTGCGAAAGGATGGGAAACCACCATCATGGACGCGGCTAAATCGCTGTTTTGGATTCTGGCGACCATCGAGATCGGCATAGCCGCCGCCTGGCTTGCGCTCCAGGCCGCATCGCTCGACAGCTGGTTTGCCGAGCTCGTCCGGCGGATCATGTTTATCGGTTTTTTCGCTTCCGTTCTCACGCAGGGTCCGACCTTCGCGCGGGCCGTGGTCGATAGCCTTTTCCAGATCGGCGCCGGCGGCGGTTCAGCCTCCCCCGCAGAAGTCTTCGACGCTGGCATTCGAGTCGCCTCGCAAATGTCGCAGCAGGCCCAGTTCGGCGTCTTCGAGGATAATGCTCTGGCGATCGCCGCCGTGCTGGCAATGGGCGTTGTCGTGATTTGCTTTTCTCTGGTCGCGGCGATTTTTGTGTCGGTCATGGTTGAAATGTATGTCGGCCTGCTCGCCGGCATGATCATGCTCGGGCTGGGCGGCTCGTCCTTCACGAAAGACTTCGCTGTCCGCTATCTCGTCTATGCCTTCGGCGTTGGCATGAAGCTGATGGCATTGGTGATGATCGCCAAGATTGGGTCCCAAGTGCTCTTGGGCCTCGCGAATGCTCCGACCGCATCGTCCGAGCAGTTTGTAACGACCTTGGCGATTGCCGGCATCTCTGTCGTCGTGTTCATCATTGCTATGTATGTGCCTAACATCATCCAAGGTGTTGTCCAGGGAGCCTCGGTTTCCGGAGGAATGGAGACGATCCGCCACGGCGGTCAGGCAGGGTCCTTCGCCGCAGGCGCTGGGTTTCTGGCCGCGGGTGCAGCAAGGGCGGGTTTTGCTGCCGGTCAGTCCGCACGAGCAGCCGGTTCGTCGGTCGCTGGTGCGGCTCTTCGAGGTTTCGGCGCGGGGATCGGATCCGCCAGTAGTGCTGCTGGATCCGCCGCTAAGGAGAAGGCGATCAGCTCTCCCGGCGCCTATGCAGGATCGATCCTCGGGCTTGCCAACGCCAAGCTCGATGAGAGCCGCGGCGGCTACAGCGGCCACAAGCCACCTCCCGAACGCAAAGACTAACAGCAATCAGAAAGTGATGGATCGATGGCAGCGAACCGCGCCCCCGAGAATCCATATCTTGCCGCGCGGCAGGAATGGACCGAACGCTACGGATCTTACGTGAAGGCGGCCGCGGCATGGCGGATCGTCGGCATTCTGGGCCTGACCATGGCCGTGATCGGCTTCGGATATGCGATGTATCTGAGCACAACGGTCAAGCTCGTGCCTTACATTGTTGAGGTCGACAAACTTGGAACGTCGGTGACAGCCGGCTTCCCCGCACAGATCGAATATGCGGATGTCCGTGTGGTACGTGCGACACTCGGCAATTTCGTAACCAGCTTCCGTTCGATCACACCCGATGCCGTCGTCCAGAAACAATATATCGACCGCACCTACGCGCTTCTTCGAACGTCCGACCCATCGACGGAGAAGATCAACGCGTGGTTTCGGGGGAATTCACCGTTCGAAAAGGCGAAGACCTCCACGGTGGCTATCGAGGTCAACAACATCGTGGCGCTCTCGAACCAGACCTATCAGATCGACTGGACCGAATACGAGCGGGATCGCAAGGGCAAGGAGACCGGCACGCGCCGGTTCCGCGGGATCGCGACGGTCGCGCTGACCGCGCCGCAGGACGAGGCGACGATCCGCCTCAATCCGATCGGTCTTTATGTCCGGGATTTCGACTGGACGGCACAGCTTTAAGGGCAGGGGTTATCACATGCACAAAATAGGATTGATCGCAGCCGCAGGCTGCATGACCGGACTCATCTTTGCGGTGGGCGCTCACGCACAAAACATGACCACCAACGAGGTGCGTGGCACTAAGCTATCAAGCAAGTGGCGCGGCACGCCGGGTCTCGTCACCACGGGAGCGGACGGAAAGGTGATCTTTCTGTTTGGCGAAACGCAACCGTCCGTCGTCTGCTCGCCGCTGCAGGTTTGCGATATCGAGCTGCAGGGCGGAGAAATCGTCCGCGACGTCCTGGTCGGCGACACCGTGCGCTGGAAAGTCGAACCGGCGACATCAGGCGCGACCGGTGGGCAGGCGATCCACCTGATCGTCAAGCCATCGGAGCCCGGTCTCGTCACCTCGATGGTGGTGACGACGTCGCGGCGCACATACCATATTCAGCTCAAATCCCATCCGAGCCAATATATGGCCCGCATCGGCTTCGAATATCCCGAGGACGTGTCGACCAAGCTCGCCGACATCAATGCGCGGCTCGAAACGGGAGGCGTTCCAGGGACAGCGCCGGACAAGCTGAACTTCTCCTATTCGGTCAGCGGCAGCGCGCCGTGGAGACCGAAGCGGGTCTATTCGGACGGCACAAAGACTTACATTCAGTTTCCGAGGTCGATCTCCGGACAGGATGCGCCGGCGCTTTTCGTCGTCTCCGGCGGGCAGAATCGCATCGTCAACTATCGCATGAAGAACAACATGATGATCGTCGACTATGCCGTCGATAAGGCGATCCTTGTTTCCGGCGTTGGCTGGCGCAAGCAGAAGATCACCATCCGGCGGGGAGGTTGAACGATGCGGAAACTTCTTCCCTTCCTTCTCGCCACTGCCCTTCTTTCCGGTTGCCAGATGGACGACGTTGGCTTGACGACGAGCTCTACCCCTATGCCTGTGACTGGCCCCGCTGCGAGCGCCATCGCGGGCGACATGGCAAGCCGCCTTGCCGAACAGATCGGTCCCGCCGGCAGCACGACTATCAAAATGGTGAGGGATCAGTCGGAGTTCGCATCCGCGCTCGAGGCGGCGTTGAAGGGCTGGGGCTACACGGTCATCACCGACGGGAAAGCCGGAAAGGACGTCAAGCCGGTCGAACTCGCCTATTCGATCGATGGCGTCGATGGTCAGGTGCTCGCACGACTTTCGACCCCGTCGATCGCACTTGGCCGTGCCTATAACGCGACGTCAGCAGGCGCTGTACCAGCAAGCCCGCTCTCGATCATGCAGCGCGACTGACAGGGGGGAACATGGTTCAGTCGCTCCAACTCGGTGCGTCCGCTCAGAGCGGCGATCAGAAGGGCATGCGTCGTCTCAATCGCGTGCCGATTATCGTGGCCATCATTGTCATCGTTCTCTTTGTCGGCGTCGTTGTGATCGGCCTCTCGTGGCGGGGTCTCTACTTCAACCGCGGTAATGACATCGACAGCGCCTCCAACATACCCGCTACCAGTTTCGGCGACCAACTCAAACGCGGCGTGACGGACGGAATTATCGGCGAGCCAGTCGAACGCGAGACCTTCCAGCCGACGCCAGTCACCGAGCAGACGGTCGAGAAACAGGAGCCGGTTGTCGATCGCCGGCCGGCGGCGCGCGAAGAACGACGCCCCAGGTTGGAGTCCGAAGAAGAATGGAAGGCTCGACTGAAGCGCGAGCAGGACGAGCAGTATATTCGCGAGGCTCAGCGCCAGCGGATGGCACGCCTTCAGGCACGCGCCACGGCGCTCGATTCGCCCTTGAAGGTCGATACCTCCGATGTCGAGAAGACGGCAAATGCCACGGACACCGGTCGTCAGAATACGGCGGCGACGATGAACAGCGCCTCGGACCTCTACGCCGCCGCCAGGAAATCCGGGCTCCTGGAGCAGCACGTCGATCAAACTGGCCAGACGTCGAAGGAGGATTTCTTTAACCAGGATATCAAGGATTTAGGCTATCTGCCGAACAAGGTCGTGCCGCAGATCTCACCCTATGAGTTGAAGCGCGGCTCGGTCATTCCCGCCACATTGATCACCGGACTCAATTCCGACTTGCCTGGCAGGATCAGTGCGCAGGTCAGTCAGCATGTCTATGATAGTGCCACCGGCTACCGGCTCCTGATCCCACAGGGCGCGAAACTGTTTGGGCGTTATGATTCCAAGGTCTCCTTCGGTCAGGAGCGCGTTCTCGTCGTCTGGACCGACCTCATATTCCCCAACGGCTCGACGCTGCAGATCGGTGGCATGGCGGGGACGGACGCCGAAGGTTATGGGGGCTTTAAGGACAAGGTCGATCGGCATCTCTGGCGGACATTCGGTTCGGCAGCGCTGATCGCGCTGATTGGAACCGGAATCGACATGTCGATGCCCGAGAACTCGACGCTGGCGACACAGGATACTGCCTCGGACGCCGCACGCCGAAACTTCGCTGAATCGTTCGGCCGGGTGGCTGAGCAGACCATTTCGAAGAACCTGAACGTCCAACCAACAATCCGCATTCGACCCGGCTATAAGTTCAATGTCCTCGTCGACCAGGACATCATCTTTCCGTCCGCCTATCGTGGGAATTAGCGGCCCTGATCCCCGTGTCTGCGGGCTGGTTGACGCGCGGTGTGGCGCCACAATCACTGCAGCGCAAAACCTTTCCTCAGTTTGTCGTATTTCTAGGCTGACGTAGCTTGAAAGCTGCATCTCCGCAGGTAGTGCTAACGTACACGGCACGAGGGAATGCTTCGCATGCGAGATGAACCCGAGGTTGCCGCCAAACGTGATTGTGTGCGTAAATCGCAGTCATGACCCGATTGCCCAAACGGCTAAAGGCCAGCGTGGGCCGATCGTTTCGCCAAAGGACGAACTCGCCGGGTCAAGAAGATTAGGAGAGATGTCCGTGAACGGAAACCTTCGCTCGCTCATCGATATGCTGGAAGCCGCGCAAGATGGGCCCATGATCAAGAGTGCGCTTAGAAGCTTCGCGCATTCCTGCGGGTATGAGCGGTTCGCCTACCTGCAAAAAGACGGCACCCAAGTTAGGACGTTCAATTCCTATCCCGGACCATGGGAAAGCATCTACCTCGGTAGCGACTATTTCAACATCGATCCCGTGCTGGCGGAAGCGAAGCGGCGGCGGGACGTTTTCTTCTGGACCGCCGACGCCTGGCCTGCCCGGGGATCATCTCCTCTTCGGCGGTTTCGTGACGAGGCAATCGGCCACGGCATTCGCTGTGGAGTCACCATTCCCGTGGAGGGAAGCTACGGATCCGCCATGATGCTGACCTTCGCATCGCCGGAAAGAAACGTGGACATTTCGGGCCTGCTGGATGCCAAAAAGGCGGTTCAAGTGGTGATGGCCGTTCACTATCAACTGAAGATCCTTGCGGCCAAGATGGCAATCAGTCCTAAGCGAATGCTGTCGCCGCGCGAGCTGATGTGCGTCATGTGGGCGACGAGGGGAAAGAACACGCCTGACACCGCGAAGCTTACCGGCATCACTCCCAGAACCGTGCAGCACCATCTGGATAACGCTCGTGAAAAGCTCGACGCAAAGACGGTGCCGCAACTCGTTGCCATCGCCAAGGATCGTGGCCTAGTCTGAGCTCTAATTGTCATCCTTGAAGGGCACGACTGGAATGAAGCCCAGTGCATCCAGAATTTCCGAGAGTTCCTCCTGCTGAGCCTCGGAGATCTTTTGGCGCGCGATATATTCGTCCTGGAGCGTCTGGAGCTCGGAACTAGAGATCGACGGATCATCGTTTGCGCGCAACCACTCCTCGTAGACGGCCTGATCGACCTCTAGAAGCCGACGGTGTTCGCAGATCGCGGAAACTGCGAGGGCCTCAAGGTCTGACCTTGTCATGACACTGTAGCGCGCTTCTTTCTCGTTGCTTTCGTCGTGCACCTCGGATGAGCCCATATCGTTCATCCCCTTCTCCCTGTTTTTCATTTCCTCACTGCCCGGAACCCAAGTACCGCATTGTATGAGTTCAGCCGCTACATCCATCTCTGGGGTCGAGGCAAGGCAATTGACTCTTTAAACAGCTGCTTCGGGATACCGAGCTCTGCGTTTACATACTTTAGTTGATAAACTTAAAGTGTGTAAACGACGATCTTTTGGCGCATGGATATGCGCAAACTGGTCGGCTCGAATTTCGCCCGCCTGCGTCGGGAGAAAGGCCTGACACAGGAAGAGGTCGAGGCTCTTTCCGGTTTCAGCCAGCAATATTTGAGCAGCCTTGAGCGCGGGCGGCGCAACCCTACCGTGATTACTCTCTACGAGCTGGCTCAAGCCTTGGGTGTTAGCCACGTCGAACTGGTCACCCCGACCGAAGAGAGCCAGTTTGGCACGCGAGGCGCGTAATACTACAGACTGCAGGTTCAAATCGAGCCCTGGCAACCAACATGGATGCGAAACTCGTGCAAATTCAGTCTGTTACACTCGGGGAAACTGGAGCGAAAATCAGCGCCTCAGCGAAATCAACGACTTACAGGCGTAGGTACAAATCGTAGTGTTTTCTACCCCGCAACCAAGCTGCCGAACGCGGTACGTCCAGGTCCGGCTGAGTACCGGAAAGCCTCAGCTCTCCAGCCGCGAAATGGATGTGTTCGAACGCCGCAGAGCCACCATCAGAGCGACAACGATCCACAATACCAAGACGGCGACTGTAATGTCCTGCAACACTGTATCCATGGCTGCTGAGAACGCGTCCTGAGCGGCGGCCATCACTGCGATTCGATCTGGGGCGTCGAGCGCATCAGCGGCAACCATCGTCTGGTCCATCCCCTCCCATGCAGCTGTTGGCAACGCAAGGGAGCGCGGCGCCGCAAACGCTTGAGAGTAAACCCTGGCCATGACGCTTCCTGCGACAGCAACGCCTAGGGTACCGCCAAGTTCGTATGAGATCGCTTCGATAGAAGCTGCTGCTCCGGATTGATCCTCCGGTGCGTTGGTCAAAATTGCGGTCGATGCAGTCGACATGACCGCGCCTATCCCCAAGCCGAGGAGGGTAAGTATGGTCAGCTCAAGTGGCGCGCCCGATCGAAATCCCATGTAGGTGAACAGACCGGCGCCCGCTGTTGCGACCGACAGACTGATGACGAGCAGCCCTTCTATGCCAAGCTTGGCTATGAGGGTACCAACCAAGAAACCAGCCGCCAGGGATGCGGCCGCGATCGGCAGCAGCTGCAGGCCTGCGACTGCAGGCGAAAGCCCACGGAACAGCTGAAGCTCTAGGCTCAACGCAAATTGAAGGGCGGCGAACGCGAAACCGATGAAAAAAGCGACCAAGGCGCCGAGAGAGAACAGCGGCACCCGAAACATATCGAAGTCGAGTAGCGGGGCGGCCGCCGACCTTTCCCGTTTTACGAACACGGCAATCAGTGCGGCTCCCGCGGAAGCAGCAGCAACAGAGACTGTCCATGCACCATTCGACTTCAACGCGGTCTTGAGCGCGAAGAGCAGCGCTACCAAGCCCGCTGTCAAAAGGAGCGACGCGACAGGGTCCCATGGCCTGTTCGGATTGGCGGGGTAAGGCGGGATCCATCGATGCGACAGGACCAAGGAAATAGCAACGACAGGCACGTTGATCAGGAAGGCAGCACCCCACCAGAAGTTTTCAAGCAGCATACCGCCCACCACAGGTCCAATTGCCGCAGCTCCAGACCAGATCACCCCGCAGACCCCGATGGCCATCGACCGCTCAGAATTGTTTGAGAACTGTGTGCGGACGATCGCAAGCGCGGCAGGTACGACGGCCGCCGCCGCCATGCCGAGCAAACCGCGGGCCGCAATTAGCATTAATGGCGTTGACGAGAACGCGGCGGCAAACGACGCTACACCGAAGGCCACAAGTCCGCTGCACAACATCCTCCGATGCCCGATCTTGTCGGACAAGGCGCCGAAGCCTGGTAGAAGCCCGGCCATCAGAAGCGAATAGGCATTGACCATCCATAGCTTCTCGGATGTCGACGCCCCCAACTGCTCTGTAAGACGCGGCAGGGTGACGTTGAGGACCGTCATATCGATGCCGATGATGGCCAGCGCACCTGACAAGGCTGCCAGGCAAAACCATGGGCGAGGTTTCATGTAAAGATCCGGGAGTGCAATGGATGGCGTGAAGCCGCGGACAGGCGGCCAACGGTCCGGATCAGATTATCCGCACCCGCTCCCATCCGCTGGAGCTTAGACTGTGACGGCGACTTCGTTATGGGGCTCAGCGAGGCGGTGACTTTGCTTCGGACTCCCTTCGACGATCGCCAGCAGATCTTCGAAGCGGTCGAAAACGTGCTTTGCTCCTGCCTCCTTGAGACGTGCAGCGTGAGAGGGCGGGCAGTGTCCTCCACCCACGAAGCCCAGAGCCGTCATACCAGCTGATTTTGCCGCCGTGACACCTGCGATGCTGTCCTCAACGACCATGCAGTCGGCCGCCGGCACGCCCATCTTTGCTGCCGCGTAGAGAAAGATATCCGGCGCGGGCTTGCCGTGTCGCACGAGGACGGTGGAGAAGACATTCGGATAAAAAAGCTCGAAAAGCTCCGTCTTCGAAAGCGCAAGGGCGAGTCGATTCGGGCCGGAACTCGAGGCGACGCAGCATGGTGTCCGAAGCCGACGGACCGTCTCGCGCACGCCATCGATCGCGGTGAGTTCAGAGAGATATAATTCGCGGACACGTGCATCGATGCGGGTGGAAAAATCCAACGGCAAGGGTGCGCCCAATCGATCCTCGATGATGCGATACATGTCGCTCGCAGGAACCCCGACGAACTGTTCGACTGCTTCTTCGACGCTGATCCGATGGCCGGCCCTCGTGATCTCCGCGGCTTCTGCCGTGCTGACGATGATCTCGCTGTCGACCAGCACTCCGTCGCAATCGAAAATGATCAGTTTTGGTACGAAATCCATATTCACGCTCCAAGCAGCCGGCTTGCGCCCGCGCACCACGATTTGAGGTAACCAAAGCCTGATCGAACGTTACCGGCCCGTCGACAACTTTGGTGTCGAGCTCACCAGGATGTGGCCCCGACAAAGCAGAAATAGTGGATTAAAAATCCAAATGCAATGGATTGAATGGAGTGTGACTAGCGTGTGGCGCGTGCCGACTTCGTTACGGCTTTCGCATGATCGGCGATCGCGATGGCCAGCGCTTCTGCAATGAAGACCGCACGTGGCAGAGCGATCATCTGCTCGCTGAGGCCGGGTTGCGGAAGCCGTGCCATTTGCAGGACAACGTTCGCGACCTTTGCAAGGCTGGATTTTGGATGGCAGGTGATCGCGAGCGAAAAAGCGCCGATATGGTGGGCCTTGCGCAGGAACTCCACCGTGTCAGGCGAGGCTCCTGATTGGGAAACGGCAATTGCCGCATCGTCCGCCGTCATGGCTTCTGCAGCTTCATGGGCATAGCCGACATTGACGAAAATTCGGGCGTTCACGCCGATGCGCCGCAGACGATGAAACAGAACCTCGGCAGCAAGTCCAGAGTCGCCGGAGCCATAGATGTTGACGTGGCGCGCGCTCAATAGCGGCGGAGCGGCAGAGGCCAGGACTTCCTGCTGCACAAGCTGACGCGTATTGGATACCGAGCGCGAAATCAGCGAAACCGTCTCATCCAGCGAGTTGACGGTCAGGTTCTCGCTCCGGTTCGGCTCGGTTTCCCGCTGGCCGACCTCTGCGGCAAGCGCGAGCTTGAAATCAGTGAATCCTTTGAACCCCAGTTCGCGACAAAGGCGGAATATCGTCGCTTGCCCACTTTGCGAAGCAGCGCTCAATTCGCCAAGCGACTGACGCACCGCTTTCTTGGGGTTCTCAAGGATATATTGCGCAACCCGGGCCAGGGCGTTGGGATAATCGAGCGCAGTTTCGACCTTCAAAAGAACCGGCGTAAGTGTCTCTCCATCCTTTGAGGTCGTTCGCATGCTCTCGCCATGTATGGCCATGTTGTACTCCGCATCCATAATACTCGTCTGGCGCCGTCGCGCCGCCCGAATCTCGCCGGGTTCGAACTCTCTATCGTCCGATCATTGTAAACAAGTGTCAGACACGGTCGGGAAGCCTTAACCAATGGCGATGCTCCGCATGCCACGACCGGCCGCCATGCGGCGATTCACTGTCGCACACGGTGGAGCGCCACTCCAGACGTGATGCGGAGAAAAAATCCATGTCATGTCACAGAAGTGATAAATAACTCCACTATGGAGACCTTCATCAAGGAGAGCGTGATGACGGGATCGGCAGTTCGACTATCAAAAATCGAAAAAGGATATGGCGCGAGTCAGGTCCTTCGGAACATCGATCTTACGGTTGAGGCCGGCGAGTTCATGACGCTCGTCGGACCATCGGGCTGCGGTAAGTCGACACTGCTCAAAATCCTGGCCGGTCTCGATCAGCCGGATGCAGGATCAATCGAAATCGGTGGCGAGCTCGTAAATCGGCTGCGTCCCAGCCAACGCGACATAGCCATGGTGTTTCAGTCCTATGCACTTTATCCGCATATGCGGGTCCGGGACAACCTTGCAATGCCGTTGATCATGGCAAATCTGCCATTCGTCGCGCGAATGCCTGTGATCGGTCATCTTGTGCCGGGAATGAGCGCCAGGCGCCGGCAGGTAGGCTCGACCATCGGCGAGGTGGCGAAGTCGCTTGGAATCGAGGCGCTCCTCGAGCGCAAGCCAAGCGAACTGTCGGGGGGCCAACGGCAGCGCGTCGCGCTCGGACGCGCGATGGTGCGCCACCCCGGCGTCTTTCTGATGGATGAACCGCTCTCCAATCTCGATGCCGCCCTGAGAACGCAGGTTCGGACCGAACTGGTCGAGCTGCAAAGACGCCTGAATGCGACCTTCCTCTACGTCACCCACGACCAGGTTGAAGCCATGACTATGTCCGGAAAAATCGCCGTCATGATGAACGGCGCACTCGTGCAGGTCGCAACCCCGGCGGAGGTCTACGCCGCGCCTGCAGACATCCGCGTGGCGCGTTTCATCGGCTCGCCGCCGATCAACATCCTGCCAGCCCAGATCGGCGAACGGGGCGACATTCGCCTGTTTGGCGAAAGCCAGAAACTGCGGACCGACTTGGCGCCGGGAGAGCGAATCCAAATAGGCATACGCCCGGAAGATGTGGCTGTTGTCGCTCAGACCCAACCGCTTGGCGCGTCTTCTCTAAAGCACGCGCGCATACGTCTGATCGAGAACCTCGGAAACGAGGTCATCATTCACCTTATACTCACTGGAGACGGCCAGGTTCCAGTGACGGCGCGGCTGCCGCAGCGGGATTGGGCGGAGGTTCGCGCGAGCGGTGGCGATCCTGATCTAGTCCGGGTAGGTCTGTGGCCAGAGCGCTTTCTCGTGTTCGATGGCGCCGGGCGGCTCGCACGATCTGAAAAGCTCCGGGACGCCGCGCGGCTTGAGGCGGTGTCATGAGTTCGCTTGCGACTTCCGAAGCCTTCAGCGAAGATCATCGAGCGCGACAAAAAGCCGACGGGATCAACCCGGCCTACTTGTTTGCTCTGCCGGCCGCCACGCTGCTTGCCATTGTTGTCCTTGCTCCGATAGGCATCGTCATTGGACTGAGCTTCTCGGACTACAGCCTTGGAGCAACCGACTGGTCGCTCGTGGGAATTCGCAATTATGCCAATCTCGCCCATGATCGCAGCTTCCTGAATGCGCTGTCGAATACGGCTCTCTATGTCTGCGTCGTGGTCTCCGGGTCGGTACTCCTTGGTCTGCTTTTGGCAATCCTGGTGCATGGCACCGGTCGCATGAGACGGGTTTACGAGGTCATCTTCTTTTTGCCGGTCGCCAGCACGCTCGTTGCGCTTGGGCTCGTCTGGAAGTTCATGCTGCATAGCCGTGTCGGGCCGGTCAACGAGCTGATCGCAGCGCTCGGCTTCCAACGCATCGACTTCTTCAACAACCCGTCCATCGCTATCTTCGCGCTTGCTGCGATCGGTGTCTGGCACCTCGTCGGCTTCAATATGATCCTGTTTCTGGCCGGGCTTACCGGCATCCCGCGGGACCTTTATCAGGCGGCCGCAGTCGATGGCGCCGACGGTTTCTGGGACCGGCTGTTTCGTGTGACATGGCCAATGCTTGGGCCCACGACGATATTCGTGACCATCACCTCGACAATTACCGCCTTCCAGGTCTTCGACACCGTCGCCGTCATCACGCATGGCGGGCCGGCGGGATCGACCGAGGTGATCCTCCATCAGCTTTACCAGGCAAGCTTCCAGTATTTCGAGACCGGGTATGCATCGGCGCTGACGGTATTCTTCCTGATCATCATGATGGCGATCTCGGCTGTTCAGATCTTTGCAGCGAGGGGAGTGCACTACTCATGACATCCGCCACGCGCGCCGTGTCTCTCGACAAACCTGCTGGACTCCCGCTGGCGCCGATTTTCGCTGCCGCCCTGAAACACGGTCTGCTGCTGCTGTGCGCCGCGACCATCCTTCTCCCGTTCGCCTGGATGATCCTTGCAGCAGTAAAGGATCCCGCGGACATCTTCTCCCACCCGTTCTCGCTCGACCCGGCGACGCTGCGGGCTGGCGAAAACTTCGGCAAGGCCTTGAGCGCCGCGCCGATGGGCCTCTTCATGCTCAACAGCCTGATCGTGGTCGTTGGAGTTTTGAGCGTCCAGCTCGTGACCTCCATTGCCGCGGCCTATGCGCTGGCGCAGATGAAGTTCCGCGGGCAGGCGCTCCTGTTCGGGCTTGTCTTGTTTGCGCTCTGCATCCCGGTTCAGGTCCCCGCACTTCCGATGTACGTCGCCCTTGCGAAGCTCGGGCTGCTCAACAGCTATTTCGCGCTGATGTTTCCCTGGTTCTTTTCGGCTTTCGCGATTTTCCTGTTCCGCCAGCACTTCCGCACCTTTCCGCAGGAGATCATTAACGCCGCAAGAATCGACGGTTTCACGGAAATCGAGATCGTGCTCCGCCTCATCGTTCCGAGCGCCCTGCCAGCAATCGCGGCGTTCTCGGTCTTTTCCGTGACCGCCCACTGGAACGATCTCTATTGGCCGCTGATCGTCGTCAACGTGACCGACCGGATGACTGCGCCGCTCGGCCTCTTGAACTTCCAGTCGGCCGAAGGCGTCAGCTACGGACCGCTCATGGCCGCCGCGACCATCATCACCTTGCCGCTGATCTGCGTGTTTCTTCTGGCGCGGCGGTATTTCGTCGAAGGGGTGACGATGACCGGAGTGAAGTGATTTTCGAGCTCCCACCCGGACGAGAACGTCCGGCCGTGGCATCCGTGGCGCGACCGCCAACATCAAGAAGAGCAACCATCTCCTCCTATCAACTCAGCGAAAGGAACATCGCGATGAGACAGACTTTGGCTTGCCTGTTAGCTGCCGGTTTCACGGCCGCCGGCTTCAGCGCCGCGCCGGCGCACGCGGAAACCACCCTTGAGGTCGTACATGCCTATGGAGCATTCCGCGAGCGCTTCTACCAGCCGCTCGCCGATGCCTTCATGAAGGAACATCCGGACATCAAGATCAATTTCCGCGCGCCGGCGACCGATTATTATGAGGGGCACCTGGCCGTCGCCCGCGAGGCGATGACCGGTCAATCGCCGGACATCTTTTTCGCAGGCATGAACCTTCTGCCCGACCTCGTCTCGACGCTGGCTCCGCGCAAGCAGATCGTCGACATGAAGCCTTTCCTCGACAAGGAAGGTGAGGCTTGGATCAACGAGAACTATGACACGAACGTGCTCGAGCTTGGCCGAATCGACGGGCACCAGTGGGGCCTGCCGTTCAACGCGTCCACGCCGATATCGTACTTCAACGCCGACCTCATGAAAAAGGCGGGCCTGGACTCCGAGAACCTCCCCAAGACCTGGGACGAATTCATCGAAGCGGCCAAGAGGATCAAGCAGGCCAATGGTGAGGTCGACGGGATGCAAATCAATCTCGCGCTCGGCGACTGGTTCTGGCAGGCCATGGTCTACAGCTATGGCGGCACGATGATGAGCCCGGACAGGACCACAGTCACCTATGGTGATCAGGCCGGCCTGAAGGCGGCGACGACTGTTCGACGTCTGGTCGATGAGGTCGGCATGCCCTGGATCGACGAGGATGCGGGCATGGCGCAGTTTGCGGCCGGAAAGCTCGGCATCTTCATCGGTTCGACTGGCGACATCCGAATTATGGGTGACGCGATCGGCGGCAAGTTCAAGCTGGTCACCGGCACGTTTCCGATGGGAGCCGAAGAAGGCCACGTCCCGACCGGCGGCAACTTCGCCACGATCCTGACGCAGGATCCCGAAAAGCAGAAGGCGGCCTGGGAGTTCGTAAAATTCCTCACCAGCCCTGCCGGTCAGAAGGTCACCGTCCTGGGTTCCGGCTACATGCCAACCAATAAGCAGGCCCTGAAGAACGAATATCTCGGCGAGTTCTACGCGTCGAATCCCGATTGGAAGACGAGCCTCACACAATGGCCTATTGCCGTGGCTTGGTTCGGCTACCCGAACGTCAAGAGCATCAAAGTCTGGAAGGCACAGTCCGAGATCCTGTTCCGCATCGGAAACGGCGATGTCGCGCCGGCAGACGGGCTCAAGGAGATGGTCCAGTCCACCGAAGAGATCGTCAACGAATAGGCCAGAATGAGAGGGGGCGACGGCCCCTTCTTGTTCCTCAATTTTCTTTTCCGAAGGTCAATATAAATGCTGAAAGTTATCCACATCACCGACACGCATGTTGCGCCTTTTGGTCAACCCGTCGTTGGGCTTGATCCTTGCGCCCGCCTGTCCGCGGTGGTCACGGCAATTAATCGGTATCACAGTGACGCGGCGTTTTGCGTCATCACAGGCGATCTGACCGACCGAGGGCAGATTCCAGCTTACGAAGCCCTCGCTACAATACTAGCTGAACTGCGTGTTCCATATCGCTTGCTCTTAGGTAATCACGATAATCGAGACAACTTCCGACGAGTATTTCCAAATGAACCGATCGATCAATTTGGATTTGTTCAGTCCACAACCGATTTAGGTGACGTTCGGCTCATCTTTCTCGACACTCTCGACGATGACCATCCCGGCTGGGGTCGTATGTGCACCAAGCGCACTCAGTGGCTGCATGACGTGTTCGAAGACAACGGGTCACGACGATCGGTAATATTCATGCATCACCCTCCGTTTTCGGTCGGGGTGCCAATCTTTGACGACATCTTACTCAACGATCCGTATCCTTTCCTTTCGAAAATCCGCGCTGAAAAGTCGATCATGCACATCGCCTTTGGTCATCTTCACCTGACGACAAGCGGCGTTTGGCACGGAATTCCTTTCAGCTGCAATCGGGGCGTCTCGCACCGTATTGCGTTGAGCTTTAAGCCAGGGATCACCGAATTTATGGAATCGGAGCCGACTTATGACATCGTGACAATAACCGAGGCTGGCGTACTCGTGCATCACACCGCTCCAGTAGAGGATGACGACATCATCGCTCGCGAGTATCCTACGGACGATGGGATCGGGCTCATCGAGTTCGCGCGCCGCTGAACCAAAAGCGACTGAAGGTTTTCCAATGTGCCCGAAGCACGCGGCTCCGGCGACATCAGTTAGTCCGCCGGAGCTATTTTTAATTGCACGGGCCGTCAACTGCTGCTCGAGACGAATTGTAGGCGGCTGCGATTCTCACTCGACTGGTAAGCTCCATCTCGTCTTCGTGACCGGTATCGCTCCGAGCGAACTGTAGAACGCACTTCCTGTTTCGTTTGACAAGATAGTCTGCCACTGGATCTCTTGACACCCTTGTCCTCGTGCAAACTCTCGCAACGTCATTAGCATTGACCGGCCGATACCCATGCGTCGAATGATGGGCTTGAGGTAAATACAGTCTAGAAACACGTATGGCTTTGCGGACCACGTCGAAATAGAGATCGAGGCGGTTATGTATCCTTTCAGCACTGCGCCCAAGTGTCCACCTTCGCTGCAGACCCAGCCATATAGCTGTGGAGGCGTGCCAAAAAACGCAGAATTCCAACGCATAACCTGGTCGTTTTCATGGATTGTGGACCCTTCGTATGCGGCGTGCTCGACGCAAAGCGGAAGAAGCTGGACGAGGTCGCTGGGAATCACGGGACGAAGTTCCAGTACCCCATCCCACATTTGCGGAAGAACGGCGACCATGGCTAGCGAGTATGCATTGTATCTTTGAGATATTCGGCGAGCCGAAGGGAAAGTGCGCACACTGTTAACGTCGGATTCGCCGCTGCTCCTGTCGGAAAAACCGCGCTGCTGGCAACAAATAGATTTTTGTGGGAATGTGCCATGCAATTCGCATCTACTGCCGACGTCTTTGGGTCGTTTCCCATGACAGTGGTGCCCATGATATGACTGCCTCCGGCATCCGACGCTGTTCTGTCGTCTTGCATATGAATGCCGAACGCCGTTTGCTTGCAGCGTAATGCGCGAAAGATCTCTCGATGAAGGCGTGCTGCGGCCGCGATCCCATCGCGGCTGTATTTGTCGAGCCGGAAATGAATTTCCGGACGAGGCAAGCCAAGGCGGTCTTTCTCCGACGAGAGCCTAATCAAGTTAGACGGGTCTGGAAGCATTTCGATAACGCTCTGCAGTGCAAATTGTCGAGTTCCTATGCTGTGGACCGCATTGAACAAATGCTCACCGACAAGACCCTGCTGGTCGATTAACCCAATTAACGTGCCTCCGACCGCAGCGGAGGATAAAGCTCCATCACCGTAGGGGGCGCCATTAACGTTGCGCCAGCCGTCATTGCGCAGCGCGGTCCGAAATGCTGCCCGATCTGTCCGAAATGGACCGTCGCGAAGAATCTCTATTCCCGATGTGGATTGCGGTCCTCTGTAAGCAAAAATCGGATCAGGAACGACGGCCCAGGAGTGCTTCTCAGCATGATCCATAAGATTACACCCGACCAGACCACTTTCATTCGCCAAGCCAGCGGCATGTTGATGGTTGGACTGCATCAGCAACTTCGGTGTCTCTATCCCGTTTGCAGCCAACACGAATATGCGGGCTTGGAGGCTTCCGGTCGAACCGTCGCTGTCCACGAACCAAGCAGTAGTTACCCGGCCGTCGTTGGACGAGTCCAGTTTCGAGACAACCGCGCCCGCAAGCAGTTCCGCTCCGCGCAGCAATGCGCGTCGTAAATGCACTAAGGGATCGTATTTTGCGCCTACTGGGCAAAGTGGCACGCAGGACGAATAGCCTTCACAAAGTGGCCGGCCGTTATACCCGTCGATTGAGTTACGCGCTTGAGGAGTAGGGACAATACGGATTTCCTTGGACGCAAATTGCAAGCCCTTGATCCGAGCAATTGCGTATTGATCAGTGTAGCTCTGCGGAATAGCTGGCATGGGAAAGGGCTTACTTCTCGATGAATTCAAGGAGAGGTCGGCTTCCGGGCTGCCCGCCACGCCAATTGCTTCTTCAGCCATGCAGTACCATGGCTCCAAGTCAGCATAAGAGATCGGCCAGTCTTGCCCGCGACCATACGTCGTCCGCATGCGAAAGTCGTTCGGGCACATACGCAACGCTGTCCCCAGCCAAGCGAGGCCTGTTCCACCAGCAAGCCGCAGATATTGGCCTTCGAAACGGCCGGGTCCGGTAGCTCCTTGGATGAAGTATTCGGATTTATGTTCCCTATCTTGTGGGGGAAGGAGGTCCGCATATGGGGCGAAGATCTCGGCTTCATCCGAGTTGGCAAATGTCTCCCGTAGCCCTTGCCTGACGTGCCTCTCGTCTTCGACTGGCAAGCCAGCTTCGATTAACACAACATCCATGCCCGCTTCAGCCAATGAACTTGCGATCAGGGAGCCTGCGAATCCAGATCCGATTATCGCCACGTCGCGGAAGTCAGTGCTCATCCCGCCGCTCGTTTCGCTGGTCCGTCCGAGCACGGTCTCGCGGCCTTTCGGCCCAATCGCCAAACTCACCCTCACCGCGGGTCATAGGGGAATGAACCCCAAGCGCCTTCCAAACAAGCGCGTCCTCATGCTGCCTCCAACCGCAACGCTTCCAGTGTCCGTTGATGCGAATCGACCCCAAATAGAACAGATAGAGGATCTGCTTGAGCGTTTCGGCGAACTCTCCATTGCTCCGAAGGGCTTGGCAGCGAAACGCGACATCCCCATCAGCGCATTCTGCGCGTAGTATTCTGTATGCGCTGAGTAGTCGATCAATATCGCCCACGGCAGCTCTTTCTGCTCTTAAAGTGGACAGATTGAGGGCGAGAAGCTGCGTGTCAAAGTCGTCGAACGCAGTAAGGTCGCAGACCAACAAGCTGAACAGGGCAATTTCCGATTCCGATGGCGAAGCGGTTAGGCTCATGTAGCGGTTCTCCTATCGAGTCTCTTAAGATCGGGAATTTCGCGGAGACATGCTCGGAAGGCATCGAGGAAATCGTCGACGTGAAGTATTGTCATTGATGTCGAGATACTCCCCCAGAAAGGGGCTGCTACATAGAAGCCGCGTTCAAGCATGCCGGCGTGCAGCCGTCGCAGGGCCTCGCTCTCCGCGACATCATGATAGGCTTCGCGATATGACAATGGTCGGGCCTGCTTTGAATGGAATCGAAACAGGGATCCGGCCCCTTGCACTGTAATAGCTATGCCCGCCTGGGCAGCAGACTCCTCCGCTTGTTGACGGAGGTAGTTACCAAGTTCGTCGATCCGCTCAATTTCGGACACCGTCAACGCGGTAAGTGCAGCGCGACCGGCGGCCATCGTAAGTGCGTTCGCTGAAAACGTTCCACCTTGAGGTACTGGGGCACTATCCTGCGGAGCGAAAGCTTCCATAGTCGCTGAGCGCCCGCCTACTACGCCGATAGGTAATCCGCCCCCTACGACCTTGCCCAATGTCACGAAATCAGGCTCGAGCCCTCTCGCTGCAGAAGCACCGTGGTAGCCAAGTCGAAAGCAGACAACCTCGTCGCTGATCAACAAAATCCCATGCTGTCGCGCAGTGTCCTGTAGCATGGCCAGATAGTCGGGATTGAGCGGGATCATGCCCGCGGCGCAGGGAAGCACATCGACAATGATGCAGGCGAGGTCGGAACGATGCTGCTCAATAATTGTCCTTGATCGTTGGGTGTCGTTGAGTGGCAAAACGACGACTTCCTCGCATACATTTGGGGGCGTATTGGAATACGGTGGATTTGAGTTCGGGAAGTCAGCTCCCCAATTTTCCGGGCAGTTGCGTGCGCTCACCTCAGCCCAATCGTAAGTACCATGAAAAGCTCCCTCGAGCTTTGCTAGGCGAGTACGGTTGGTCATGGCTCTGGCCGCTTTTATCGCGAACATTACGGCTTCGGTCCCACTGTTCAAGAAGCGAACACGCTCAATGGCAGGAATACGCTCGCAAATCGCCTGTGCGAGATCGATGTCAGCTACCGTTGGATTGCCAAAACAAGTGCCACGCTCCAGTTGAGAAGCAATAGCTCCGACGGTTTCCGGGTGCCGATGACCGTGGATCAATGTCGAAAAATTGCTGTGAAAATCAACATAGCTGTTCCCGTCGGCATCTTGTATGCGTGCGCCCTCTCCCGCGTGCGCGTAGATGGACAGACCATCATTTCTCTTACCAATTGGAACTGTTCCTACCGAAACTCTGGTAACGCCGGCCGGATATAGGCCCCGAGCGCGCTCGGTGAGTGCCCGAGACTGGCTGAAACGACTACGTGGCTGTTCGTGACCTTTACGGATTTGCACAAGCCTATAGGTCGCTGTCCTAGTCTGTTGCGCTCCCTTAACTAGTATGGATGCTTCAAGCCGGTTTTGGCATACGATCTCTGAAAGGATGTCATCGCGGGCGTAGCTGCCGAAACCCATGATTATCCGGCCATCGTTCGTAAGCCAGTCCGGCCCCTCTGATAAGAACCTCCGTAGCAAAGTATATCCGGCGTCGATGATCCCACGTTCAAGATCGTTTTCATATTCAAAGCCGTCGGGGGCGAACTGGCTGGGGAAATTCCAGAAAATGATATCAAATTGTCGTTTAGGCCGCACATTAGAGAAAACGTCGCTTTCGAAAGCTTTAAGATTAGAGATGTTGTTGCGGACTGCATTTTCAATCGTGTTGGCGACTGCGCGGGCGTTTATATCAACGGACGTCACAGATCTGGCCCCCGCTCTCGCGAGGTGCAGGCTAGGCAGGCCAAACCCGCACCCGATTTCTAGGACATCTAGTCCTTGAACCGGGGGGAAATTCTCAGTCGCCCATCGCCAGCCACCGAACTCTTCTGGAGGAAAAACTCCTTCATGCACAACCAAGTCTAACCCAAACTCGGTCATGAGGAACGGAAAACTACGTTTTTGGCTTGCGGCCAGAGTCTCTCTGATTCCTTCTACAGTCATCATTTGAGGCCTCCCTGTGGCCAGGTACACCAGCTTCGTGTCATGGTTGGCGTTCTCAATTCCAACGCGGCGAGCTGAGATTCGAAGCAAGCGATGTCAAGCTCGGTCTCCATGCAAGATTCCTTGCGGAGAAGGCAAAGAAGATCCTCGCGGTGCTTGGCTAGGCGATCGTGTTTGTACATCTCAATTTTGCGTGCCACGATGGCCGTATAGTTGGCGCGCACACCGATGGTCGGATCAGAAATAAGAGGCATTGGCCTCTCCGACTCTAGAACCCAGTTGATCTTTACGGTTCCTTGCGCATGGGCAAAGGTTCTTTCGAGTTCGCTAGACGAAACCTTTGACTCAATTGCCACGAACCCCGATCGTGTCAGAACGTTGGTGTCCTGCCCGATCGCATGTTCAAAAGCGACTTGTTGAAGGTGATGGATATCAATGTCGTTCGGAATTCGCTTTAGGAGATGAGCGATGACGCTGCTGCCTGCGAGCCAACTCTCTTCTGACCGATTAGGCGCCATCGCCGTGAGCGCACTGCATAATACACGCGACATCATGCTCCCTCCCATGCGGGCGACGCGTGGATGAGTGAGTTCCAGCAAGGCATGGCAAGAAGGCCCGCTTCGAGCAGAAGGCGGTCCCAGGCTGAAAGTCCGCCTACTCTGTTGAGGAGGTCTTTGAGGCTGGCAACCTCACCTGCGAGAAATCCTTGGATTGTTTCCAGCATTCCGCAGCCCACGGCGAGCGCTTCCGCCTGCTCGAACGCAGCGCGTGCGTTCGCAACAGCATCGTCGCCTATGTTATAGATGTCGGAATGAGGTGCTTGGGTATTCCCCAAGCTTGTAAGCAGCACGCGGAATGACGAGTGTGAAATCCGGCCGGAATTGAGCGCCTTCCAACTAGCCTCACCCGTCCCGGTGGAGTGAGCGCGAAGAATTCTGAGTTCCTCGCGCATCAAGCTCTCGCTGTCGCTCACGTGGACAAGGTTCGTGACTGGATTATCGCAGTAAAAGCGACTGCGAATGGTTCCTTTGGCTGATTGGGCAGGCTGGGCCTTGCCCTTCAGATTTTGAAGGTATGATAAAGCTTCGTCCCCGATCCACAGTGTTGCACACACCGGGCGCATGTCGAAAAGGTCCAGCACGAGCGGCCAGTGTTTCGCGTGGGTTGATCCCGTAAGGGAGTAGAATGCTTCAATGGAACTGCGACTGTGGACGGCAAAGAATCGTTTACCAGGCTCCAGCCTTCCTTCACGGGTGATAAATTGATCAAGTTTGCTCGTCAGGCCGGATCTTGCGACCTCGGGTCCATACACGGTTAAGCCCACCGACGCCATTTACGCTGCTCCCCTCCCAGTCTGCACTGGCTGTTCCCGCTGTGAGGGGTTCCTAATAAGGGTGCCGGTTACTTTGCGTCCTTCAAGCCAATCACCCAATCGCTGCGGAAATGCACCATTCAGCACGGCACCCGAGAGACCTCGTTCTGCCATAAAGTGAGCCGCACATGCGTCGATCGACGTGTGACCGAGGCGCGCCAACTCATCAGAAGCAACTTCGGACATCAGCGCTGCAGGTTGATCTGTTCTGCCGTTCCGGTAGACGCCATCAACGTCTGTCAGAATCGCGAGTTTCTCGGTATTTGTCAGCCATGCAACCCAGGCGGCGATCGAATCGGAAGTGATATCCCAGCTCCACTCAACCGGGTCGAGTGCAAAAAGGATCCGAGAAGGTAGCAACACGGGAATCTTACCTTCCTTGATAAGCAACCGGCACTCGCCTAGGGTCGAGCACGCAGCTAGGTTCGATGAGAATGCTGGATCGGTAATCATGTATCCCGTCTGGTCCTGTGCGAGCGCACATGCATGATGTGCGGTAAACGCCGCGAGAGGATGTGCTGCGTCTACCGCCTCTATGACCTTGTCCGGAAGACCGCCTCCGGGGACAACCAAGATTCGGTGACCGGCGCTACGGACGTGCTCAAGTCCAGCGAGAACCGTTCTGCAGGTCTCCAGATTGCGCATGAGACTTCCGCCGAACTTCACCACTGCGGAAATGCCATAAGGAGGAAACCCATTCGAAGCTGGTTCCATCTTTCCCTCGCCCTTGAATCTCCTATGCGGCTGTCGCAACCTCACGCACCCCTTCCGAGGATTTTAGGAAGGGCACTCCATATCTTGTGAAAGGCGTCAGCGTAGAGTTTCATAATTTCGGCGTCGTTCGGTGGAGCGATCTCCGAAACGCAGAACATTGTGTCCAAAAGCCTCATGGTGTTCGGAAAATCGGCTGCATTCCATCTTCCGCACACTGCGGGTAAGTATTCGAATACAGGTCGCGTGAGCCAAACCAAAACCGGTACGCCCTCTGCCCGAAGCAGCTCAACTATAAAATCTCTACCAGCAGAGGCCTGGAAAAAGCCCAACATTTCTGGTTCGAGCCGCAGAGGAAAGTTAAGCATTGATTGGTTATGGTCCGTAGGATCGAATAGAGGCGACAGCCCGGGAAGATCCCTGATCATCTGCCATAGAGTCGTCGCATTACTTCTCCGCTTCTGGAGTTGCTGGTCTAAGCTCTTGATGCGCGATCCTGCTATCGCCGCAGAGAAAACGTTTGGCCGATAGTTGTAGCCCTGGGAGTAAGCTGAAAATAGTCGCGCTCCACTCCGAGATGAACTTGTCAATGAAACATGGTCGACATGCTCGATGAGGCCAAGGTCCTTCGTGAGAACGAAACCTAGTTCTCCCGCTCCAAGATGTTTGGCGCCATTTCCCGACAACGCGAGGGCGTCGCTCTCAAGGTACACACCATCCACGATATCCTTCACGGCACCGATTGACTGGCACACGTCATCGATGATTGCTATCCCTCGGCTCCGGGCTGCAGCCCGCGTTCTCGGGGCGCGAATATTGTTGCCAAATAGGTGTGTAACAAGGACCGCCGCCACATCCGATCCCATAGTGTCGGCTGCTGCTTCGTCGTCAATACCGGCAAGCGTTAGATCAACATCGACGAATCTCGGCTCTAGGCCGCTGATCGAGATCGGGCCAACCGCCCCTGGCCAGTTGAGCGCTGCAGTAACGACGTGGTGTCCTCGATCTTTGTAGTAATCGATTTCAACGTGTATTGCCGCAGTGCCGCTGCCGACCGCCCGTGTTGTCCAATTTCCTGCCCAGTTCGTGAAGCGCCGCTCAAGGTCAGTAACAACCGAATGATTGACCCGATGATACCTGCCGCTATCCACAACTGCCCCAAGGGCCTTCAAATGCTTCCTTTTGCGGCCGGCCACGGCGTAATCCGTCCCGGAGCGACGACAGGGTTTCCGCCGAAAAGTGCGACAGATGCTCCAAGTCGATCCTTAGCCCTTGAGGAAGCATTCAAGTCCAAACTGACATACTTGTTCATTCAGGCCCTCCATTAGATCACACACCGCTGCCGACATTGCTCTCAGGGCAAGTTGGCCAACTGGTTGCCGTCGGGACAGGAACATAGGTCCAGCTACGGATTGAGATCACTGGCAGTCCTCCAGGCCCATATTTCGTCTCATCCCCGCCGGCCCGTTCTCGTTTTCCCCCAGTCCCCCTCAGCTGCTCAGGCTTCAGGGAGGGGCAGCGTCGTTTGCCGGAGGGCCGGGGCACCGAGGTTCTTCGCATCGCCGTCAGGCTCCGCGGAGGCCCGCGCTTCCGTCAATGCTGCGAATCACGCCAGGTAGGACGCGTTGGGGTGTATTGCCAGCGCCTGGCAAGCCCTGTCCTGTATGTCAATGTTGTTTCTCCAGTACCCAGAACATGGGAAGCCATGCACCTGCGGTCTCTCGACAAAGAAACTGCAAAAGGCGTGCCAAGGGCGCAAAAATCGCGTCCAAAAAAATACTTGTGCACGTTATGCAATGGCTTCAATGAAAATGTGGCAGGACGCAAAGCGGCACAGCGCCGTGTCGCGGATTTCACAAAACCCACAGGAGGTGTCGGATGCCGAACGATCTTCGTGGAATGGCGTGTGAACGTGTGAGCAGGTATGCTATGCGAAATTTCGCTTAACGAAAATGTCCTAACCGTCAGTCAGGGCGCACATGGCGCCGCTCGACCTGTCGTCTTCGAAGAGCCGGATGGCGACGGCTAATGGAAGCACGACGCGTGTATTTTTTGCACCGTGTGTCTGTCGGGAGTCAGGCCAATGATCCTGACGTCGGCGCCGTGAGTGAGGTCGGCATCAAGTCGGTCCACAATGCCATCGATAAACGGATCATCGGAAGCCGCTTTTCCGGTCACCGAAGCCGCACGATCACTGATAACGATCTGCTTCGTCTGAAGCTTTGGTACGGCGTCGGGTCGATCCTTTCGGCCGACCGCCGAAAACGCCTCTTCGACGCCATCGACGAAAATCCTGGCGCCGAGACGGTCAGGGCAGACGACTATTTGATTGTCGACGTCGCGCGCGCAAGGGAACAGCTCGCGACCCGTGCCGATGCTCGTTGCGAAGCTGAGGATCTCGTTCATAGGTCCAAAGGTGTGCTCGGCCGTGAACCGGTGTTCAAAGGCACGTATTCCCGTGCGGTTGATCGCCGTCATGAAAGCCCAGGGAGCCACGACCGAGGACATCGTCGAAGGATATCCTCCGCTCACGGCACACATGGTCGAGCTTGCGGAGATTTGGGCTGCGGCTCATCCCGCTCGGGGACGGCCGAAAAGGCTTCAGAGCAGAGGCTAAGGGTGAAATCAATCAAGAGTATTCCGCGTCCAAGCGATGGCGCATCCGAAAGCCCGGATACGCCTGCGTGAAATTTCTCATCGATGGGGTCGGAACAAGAGCTGTTCGAAATCGTACGCTAAGCTCGAACAGACCATAAACATCATGTTGCACGAAGACCTGCATCAGTTAGACGCAGTCGCCTGAACCCCTCGGGCATTTGCTGTTCGATCTGATTGATCGCGGAATCTCCATTTTGACAACGAGGCCTCCGGTATCGGCGACGGCAGCGGCGACGCGTCCCCCATGTCGCTCGACGGCCTGTTTGGTGATTGCGAGACCAAGACCGTGTCCGCCGAGGGCAATGCCATCCTCCCCGCGCGAAAACGGTTGAAATATCCTGGAGAGGTCAGAAGCCGGCACTCCCGGTCCTTCGTCTGTGACAAGGACGTGTAGTGTGTCGGCTTTCGTGTCGGCCCGGACGAGAACTTCAGAGGAGTCGGCGGTATACTTCACAGCGTTACGGATAACGTTCTCCAACGCTCGATAGATCAGCTCTCCATTGACTTCGGCAACAAATGACTGATCCCCCTCGTAGCGCACGCGAACGCTGCGGGCCTGTGCTTCGAAAGCGGCGTCAGCGACGATGTCATTCAGGAGATCGATGATGTCGAGGGTCTGCACCTCGAGCGTGTCACTCGATCGATCCGTCAACCGTGCCAGCATGAGTATCTCGCCGACAAGTCCGTCGATGCGTTCGACCTCGTGAGTCATACGCTCCAGCATGGTGGCAAGCTTGGACGGATTCTGTTGCAGCACGCCAATTGCTGCCTGAAGGCGTGATAAAGGCGAGCGCAACTCGTGCGACACGTCGTGGAACAGCCGTTGCTGGGTCCTGTGGAATTGTTCCAACCGTTCCGCTGTCGCGTCGAAGTCGTGGGCGAGTTCGGCGACCTCATCCTTACGACCGTCGATTTTGTCGCCAATTCGCACGTCGAAATGGCCGCTGGCAAGTGCGCTAAGCCCGCTGCGTAGATGAGCAACGGGACGAATTAGATATCGGGCGAGGCAATAGGCTGCGACCGCCGCAGCCACCAGTGCAGAGACCCAGGGTGCTAGCCTCGACCACGTATACGTTACAAGGCCGGTTGCCTGAGTGTGAACACTGATACGATAACAGCCGTCACCAGTTTGGACGATTCGTGCGCTTTCGTTCGCGTCTGCGGAACAACCGCTGGGAGGTTCGATCCGTGAGATAGAGAGGTTGACCTGTTCCGGAGTTTTGGCTGCTTCAGTCGCGAAGGCAATCGCGGCGTCTTTCCCGTCACTCGCCAGGATCCGTGATGCGACCTCAAGTGCGAACGTCTCTTGCCCTTGCTGGATTTCTTGAGAGAACGGCACGACCTTAAAGACAATTGTAACAGCGAATAGCGCAGCGATCGAACCCGCCACGGTTAACCAAATAATAATGAAAAACTTCCAGAACAGCCGTTGCATTAATAGTTCTGTAGAAGTTGGTAGCCTTGGCCACGCACTGACTGAATCCAGGATTGACCGTCCTCTCGTGCGCCAAGCTTTTGTCGGACGCTGCTGATGTGAACGTCGATGCGTCGATCGAAGGGTGTCAGTGCTCTGCCGAAGGCTCGTTTTGAGATGTCCTGCTTCGGCACGAGCTGACCGGCATTGCGCGCAAGGATCTCGAGCAGGCTGAACTCGGTTCCGGTCAGGTCGAGTGGCTTGCCCCGCCACTCAGCGACCCTGCTTGCGAGATAGAGAACAAGCTCGCCGGCCCGGAGTACTTCCGGGGCAGGAGCGTAGCGACCCGCACGCCGAAGGATCGCGCGCAGCCGCGCAGCAATTTCGCCAGGTGAACACGGTTTCGGCACATAATCGTCGGCGCCAAGATTAAGCCCGGCTATGCGATCGACATCATCGCCTTTGGCGGTGAGCATAAGGACAGGGACGGCACTCAATCGCCTGATACGCTGCAGCACTTCGATCCCGTTCATGTGCGGCATCATGATGTCGAGCACGACAATATCAACAGAACCCGATGTCGCTTCTCCGATTGCGGCGCGTCCGTCATGTGCTGCCGATACATCGAAGCCCTCCTCGACGAGGTACTCCGTGAGGAGCATCGTGAGCTCCTCGTCATCATCGATCAAAAGAACTTTTTCCATATCGCCATGTCCACTGTCGATGTCGGGCACACATACAGGCTAAGGCCCGTCAAAGCATCGGATTTTACCTATCTTAACACTCTCTTAACACCACTTTACATTCGATCCTGTAGATGCGTCGAACGGAGATCGTGTTTCGTAAAGGGCTGTGATGACGGCGACGCATCGCAATATATTTAGTTACAGTACTGTCGTTGCTTGTCTGGTGCTTACGGGGTGCGCCAGTTTTTCCGAGCTTCGAACGGTGGGAGTGCAGGTCGCCAATGTTTGGCACGCGACGCTGCCGCATGACGGGCGGACGTCCGACCTGGTGAACTGGTGGTCGACGTTCAACGACCCGTCGCTCACCTCTCTCATCGGCTACGCGCAACAGGGTAACCCCAGCCTCGCCTCGGCTGCTGCCGACATCGACAAAGCCCGTGCAACACTGGCTTCTGCACGGGCGGGCCTGTTTCCGGGACTGGACGGCTCGGGTTCCGTCACGCGCTCGAAAACAGATGGTGATGTGATCAACCGCGTTGCTGCTTCCACGACCTCCGGCGGCGGTCTCGATGCCTCATGGGAGATCGATCTGTTCGGCAAGGCGCGGCAAAAGAGCGAAGCGGCACGGCTGCGAGTCCATGAGCAGATCGCCAACTGGCATGAAGCGCGTGTCTCTCTCGCAGCGGAGGTGGCTGATTATTACGTGCAGTATCGCGCCTGTCGGCAGATCGAGAATGCCTATAGCGTGGAGCTTGCCTCGCAGCGGCAGACAGTCCGCGCGACTGAAACGGCAGCGGCGTCCGGCCTCACATCGACTGCGGACCTGGCACTCGCGCGTGCAAGCGCGGCGTCTTCCTCGTCAACGCTGACGGCGCAGCGCGCCGAATGCGAGGTCCTGATCAAGTCCCTGGCTCAAGTCACCGGCAGTGACGAGGCGCGGGTCCGCGCCATCCTGACCAAAGGCAAGACTGCCATTCCGACGCCGAAGAACTTCCGGATTGATGCGGTGTCTGCGGAAGCGTTACGGCAGCGCCCGGATATCAGCGCGCTCGAACTGGAGCTTGCCGCATCCATTGCCGACCTCGGCGCGGCGAAGGCCGATCTTTATCCCAGCCTCAGCCTCGGCGGTTCCGTGACGATAAGCAGCTCGACGTTGACGGGCGATTCCCTGCCCTGGTCTTTCGGTCCGGCCCTGTCGGTTCCGTTGTTTGACGGCGGTTCGCGCCGTGCCGCCGTCAAGAGTGCGATCGCCGATTACGACACAGCGGTCGCCAGCTACAAATCCGGTGTTTTGAGTGCGATTGCAGAAGTCGAGACCGCTCTCGTGCGGATAGACAGTACCCGCAGGCAGATCGGCGACGCGAGCAGTGCGGCACGCAACTACAGGACCTACTTCAATTCAGTCGATTCAAACTGGCGAGCGGGCGGCGTCAGCCTCCTCGACCGGGAAGAGGCCCGGCGTTCGGCACAGTCGGCTGAGATCACGCTTATCGAAACCCGACGCGACGCCGTCCGCTATTGGATCGCGCTCTACAAGGCCCTCGGCGGAGGCTGGACTACCGCCAACGCGTTGCCGCCTCAGGGCCAAACAAAGTCACAAGGAAATTCTCTTTGATGCGATCAGCCCATTTTCTTATGGCCCTCCTTACTGGGGCAGCCCTTGCTTTTTCCGGCGGGCCCTCGCGTGCTCAGGAGGAGGCTGCGGCCCTGACCGTCGCCGTCGTGAAGCCGACGGAACGCCAATGGCCCGAGTCCGTGCCCACCAGTGGTTGGCTGCGGCCTTGGCACGAGGCGATCATCGCCTCAGAAACGAGCGGTCTTCGCATAACCGATGTTCTGGTCGATGTCGGGTCCGTCGTGAAAAAAGGACAGACGCTCGTCCAACTCTCGCAAGACAGCGTCCTGGCTGACCTCCGCAAGCAAGAGGCGGCGGTCAAAACCGCCAAGGCGAATCTGGCGAACGCCACGGCGGATGCTGACCGGGCGCGGCAACTACGCCAGTCCGGCGCGCTTTCCGATCAGAGTATCGTCGAACGGCTGACCACCGAGGAGACAGCGAAGGCAACCCTCGAATCGGAAGAAGCCGCGCTCGAAAGCCAGAAGATCAAGGTTGAGCAGACAAAAATCGTTGCGGTCGACGATGGACTGATCACATCCCGCTCGGCCCAGTTAGGCGCCGTGGTCTCCTCCGGCACCGAGCTTTTTCGGCTCGTGCGGCAGCAACGGGTCGAATGGCAGGCAGAAGTATCGGCACGGTATCTTCCCCGTATCAAGGAGGGCCTCCGCGCCTCAATCGTCGGTCCTAGCCCTGGCGACAAGCGCGTTGAGGGAACGGTCAGGCTGGTCGGACCGACGGTGAGCACCGACACGGGGCGGGCGATCGTCTATGTCGCGTTGGCGGCGGAAGATCATCCTCCCGTCGGCATCTATGTGACAGGGCAGATAGATCTTCAAACGACAAATGCGCTGACGGTGCCCGAGACAGCGCTCGTGTTTCGTGACGGCCTCAACTACCTCTTTGCTGTCAACAAGGATCAGCGCGCCACGCGCTTACGCGTCGAGACAGGTCGACGCAACGCCAGCGAGGTCGAAATACTCTCAGGTATAGACCAATCGACAAAAGTCGTGAAATCCGGTGGAGCGTTCCTCTCCGACAACGCGCTTGTGCGCGTCGAGGGAGAAGCGCAATGAACTTCTCCGCCTGGTCAATCCGCAATCCCGTTCCCTCGATTCTGCTTTTTGTCCTGCTGACCGTGGGCGGCTTGCTCGCCTTCGAGCGGCTCGCCGTCCAGAATTTTCCCGACATGGACCTGCCGACGGTGAAAATCACCGCGACGCTGGAGGGTGCTGCCCCGTCGCAACTGGAGACCGAGGTCGCCCGCAAGATCGAGGACAATCTCGCCTCGCTCAGCCTGCTCGATCACATCACCACGACCATCACCGACGGGTCCGTGTCGATCAGCGTGTCCTTCGAACTGGAGAAGGACAGCGAGGCGGCCCTCAACGAGGTCCGCAACGCCGTGGACAGCACGACGGACCTGCCGGCCGACATGGAATCGCCGAGCGTCACCAAGGTCACGGTGCAAAGCTCACCGCTGATCACCTATGCCGTCCGCTCGACCCGGCTCAACGAGACGGAGCTGTCCTGGTTCGTCGACAATGACATGACCAAGGCCCTGCTGTCCGTGTCCGGGGTCGGTGAGGTGAGCCGCATAGGGGGGATCGACCGCGAGGTGCATGTCGACCTCAACCCGCAGATCATGGGATCGCTCGGGATCACGGCCGCCACGGTCTCTTCCCGCCTGAGATCCGTCCAGGCGGACAGTTCGGGCGGCCGTGGCGAGATCGGCGGCAACAGGCAGACGATCCGCACGCTCGGCGCCGTCGCCTCGGTGGAGGAACTCAAGGCGCTCGCGATACCGCTGCCAAACGGCAAGCTGGTGCGCCTCGACGAGATCGGCACGGTGACCGACAGCTTCGCCGACCGCTCTTCGCTTGCCTATCTCGACGGACAACCGGTGATCGGCGTCGAAATCAAGCGTTCCAACGGCTTTTCGGACACCGGCGTCGCAGCCGTCATCCAGGCCGCGATGCAGGACTTTGCGGCCGCCAATCCCGACGTGGAAATTGTCGAGGCCTACAGCACGGTCGGGCCGATCATCGAGAACTATGACGGCTCGATGCACATGCTTTACGAGGGCGCCATCCTCGCCGTCGTCGTGGTCTGGCTGTTCCTGCGCGACTGGCGGGCAACCTTCCTGTCGGCGATAGCACTCCCCCTGTCGGTCATCCCGACCTTCCTGGTGATGTATCTGGCGGAATTCAGCCTGAACACGGTGACGCTGCTCGCGCTCTCCTTGGTTGTCGGCATCCTCGTCGACGACGCCATCGTGGAAGTCGAGAATATCGCCCGTCACCTGAACATGGGAAAATCGCCGATGGATGCGGCGCTGGAGGCTGCAGACGAGATCGGCCTTGCCGTCATCGCCACGACCTTCACGCTGGTCGCCGTGTTCCTGCCGACCGCCTTTATGAGCGGCATTCCAGGCCTCATCTTCCGCCAGTTCGGCGTCACCGCGGCCGTCGCGGTGCTGGCCTCGCTTCTGGTCGCGCGTCTGCTGACGCCGATGATGGCGGCCTACATGATGAAAGCCCATCCGTCTGAAAAGAAGGACGGCCGCATTATGCGCGCCTATGTGGCGATCATGAAAGCCTGCCTCAGCCATCGGAAGCTGACGGTGCTTGGCGTTTGCGTCTTTCTCGGCCTGTCTCTGTCGACAATCCCCCTTCTCAAATCGGGCTTTATGCCGGCCTCCGACGACGCGCAGACGAAAGTCACGCTGACGTTGCAACCCGGCAGCACCATCGATCAGACGGATGCGACGACGCGGCATGCCGTGGACATCATCACGAAGCTTCCGGACGTAACCCGCGTGTTCTCGTCGGTTGGAAGTGCTTCCTCGGGCGGTGGCCTGGATGCCTCGACGACGAGCGACGTCGCCTCGGCAACCCTCGTCGTTAATCTGACGCCGATCGGCGACCGCGACCGGAAACAATCCGAGATCGAGAACGACATCCGGCAGGCGCTTGCCGTGCTGCCGGGCGTGCGGCTCGAAGTCGGGACGGGCGGAAACGGGACGACGCTGGAAATCACGCTCGCCAGCGACGATGCCGACGCCCTCGATCAGGCCGGCAGCGCGCTCGAGGAGCAGTTGCGCACCCTTCAGGGTATCGGCGCCGTCACCTCCAGCGCCTCGCTCCAGGCGCCCGAGGTCCAGATCGTGCCTGATTTCACGCGGGCGGCCGCGCTCGGCGTCACCTCGGAAGCGATCTCCGAAGCGGTCCGCGTAGCGACAAATGGCGACTATTCATCGTCCATGTCGAAGCTTAATCTGCCACAGCGGCAAATCGCCATCCGAGTGCGACTGGACCCCAGGAATAGAGTGACGCTGGACGATATCGCGAACCTTCGCGTGAGCGGTGCGAACGGCAATGTGGACCTCGGCTCCATCGCAGACATCCGCATTGGTGGCAGTCCGTCCGAGATCAACCGCATCGATCGATCACGCAACATCACGCTCTCGGTCGAGCTGAACGGTCGAATCCTCGGCGATGTCAATCGTGAAGCCCAGGCGTTGCCCGCGCTCAAGAACCTGCCGCAAGGTGTCCGGCTCGTTGAGCAAGGCGAGTTGCAGCGCAGTTCCGAACTGTTCGCAAGCTTCGGCATCGCAATGGCGATCGGCGTGTTCTGTATCTATGCCGTGCTGGTCCTGCTCTTCCACGATTTCCTCCAGCCTCTGACGATCCTCATGGCACTGCCACTGTCGCTCGGCGGAGCGCTTCTGCCGCTCATCGTCACCGACACGAGCTTCTCCCTGCCGGCGGTCATCGGACTGCTCATGCTGATGGGCGTGGTGACGAAGAACTCCATCTTGCTGGTCGAATACGCCATCATGGCACGGCGTGGCGGCATGGCACGCTTCGATGCCCTGGTGGATGCCTGCCACAAGCGGGCGCGGCCGATCATCATGACGACCATCGCCATGGGATGCGGCATGCTGCCCGCGGCGCTCAGCCTCAGCGGCGGCGATGGAAGTTTCCGCCAGCCCATGGCGATCGTCGTCATTGGCGGGCTGCTGACCTCGACGTTCCTCAGCCTGCTCGTCATCCCGGTCATATTCACATTCGTCGACGACTTCCTCGAAATCCTCAAGCGGTTGAGGCGTCGATATCAGGATGCAAACGAGATGCCCAGTGAGGTCTACCTGAAAGATGACGGAGATAAAGGCCCACAGGTTGCCCGCTTTTCTCGGAGAAGCTAGCAGAACAGGCTTTGTTCAAAATTCTGCGTTAAGGTTGAATGGATAGTGAACCTTCGTGGCGAACCCGCATAATGGTCTGTCGGCTGGTCGCGAACTTTCGTGCGATAGCCGAAACGCTCATCCCCGTCGCGAGATCGTTACGCACGTCCTGCTTCTGCTTGTCGCTGAGCGTCGAGGGTCGGCCGAGGGCCTTGCCCTCCGATTTCGCCCGCTTGAGACCGGACTGCGTCCGCTCGATCAGCAAATCCCGCTCAAACTGTGCGACAGCATTGAGCACGTTCATGGTCATTGTTCCGGCCGAACTGGTGAGGTCAGCCCCGCCGAGCGCGAGGCAATAGACGCGCACGCCCATTTCGGCCAGTGCCTTCACCGTAGTGCTGACGTCAATCGCGTCACGGCCGAGGCGGTCGAGCTTGGTGACAATCAGCACGTCCCCGGATTCCAGCCTGTCCATGAGACGGGCAAATCCCCGGCGCTTGGCGATGGCGACACTACCGGAAACCGTCTCGGTGACGATCCGGTGCGGCTCGACCTGGAAACCGGCGGATTCGATTTCCTGAATCTGGTTTTCCGTGGTTTGTCCGGTCGTGGAGACGCGGACACAGGCAAAGGTGCGTGACATTACGCTCAATTTCGTCCGAATAGGCTGTCCGAAATGTGGGACATGTCCAAAATGAAGTCAAGATAATTTGTGGACAGGCCGTTTTGCCCCTGTACGAAACCGAGCGGTTTCGTACAGGGGCATGAACCATCGGTGCAGCAGTTCGAAGGTAGGCTGGAGTAGAAAATGGCGCGTCGAAAGCTTCTTAAGATTCAGGATCGGGAGGAGCTTTTCGGGGTGGCTGTCGATGAAGATAGCCTCATCCGGCATTACACGCTCTCGCCGGCGGGCCGACTGGAAATCGAAATACGCCGACGTAAGCACAATCAGCTTGGTTTCGCCATTCAGCTTTGCATGATGCGCCACCTGGGGCGAACGCTGATGCCGGGCGAGACCCCGCCGAGTGCCATGCTCCAGTATGTTGCCGAGCAGCTTGATGCCGATCCGGGCAGTTTCCGTCGCTATGCCCAGCGGGAGGAAACCCGTCGCGAGCACATTGCGCATTTGCTCTCCTATCTGGGAAAGCGATCGGCAACGGCTCAGGACCGGCGCGCCGCCATGCAGTCGGCGATAGAAGCGGCGGCAGAAACTGACAAGGGGCGTCCGATCGCCGAAGCCATTATTGCCACACTACGGGACCGCCATGTGTTGCTGCCGGCTCCGGACACCATAGAGCGTCTTGGCCTTGCAGCACGTGGGATCGCCCGCCGACGCGCGGAAGTGGCATTGATCTCCGATCTTTCTGCCGAAAAGCTGCAACTGCGCGACAGGCTTTTGAAGGTTGATGCCGTGATCGGTCAGACACGATTCCACTGGCTGCGATCAGCGGTGGAAGCGCCGGGGGCGACGAACCTGGTCGGATTGACGGAGAGGATCGCCTTCCTGCGCACGCTCGGCATCGACCCGCGCCTGCAAGCGCACATTCCGGCCGGGCGTTGGGAGCAGATGATCCGGGAAAGCGATGTGACGCCAGCGTGGCTTGCCAGCGACTTCAACGCCAGGCGCCGGCACGCGACAATCGTCGCCCAGATCATCAAGCTTGGCCAGAAGCTCACCGACGATGCCGTGACCATGTTCATTAAGCTGATCGGCAGGCCGTTTTCCCAAGCGAACAACCGAAAAAAGCAACGTCACGTGAACGCTCGAACGGAGACATCCAAGGCATTGCGTCTGTTCCTCGATACAATATCGGCGCTTCAGGCGGCAAACGACCGTGAGGAAAATGCGATCGAAGCGCTCGACCGCGCGGTCGGCTGGCACCGGCTCCTGCGTATGAAGCCCGAGCTCGAAGCCATGGTGGAGGATAACGAGGCCTCGCCGCTGGTGCTGGCTGCCGAACAATATGCCAATGTTCGCAAATATGCCGGAGCCTTCCTGGAGACATTCACCTTCCACTCTACGCGCCGGCACGACCCGTTGCTGGCCGCCATCGACGTCCTGAAACGGCTCTATACGGAAGGGCGACGCGTGCTGCCTGATCGTGTTCCAGTGGCGCATCTCGGCACGACGGAACGCAAATTGATCTTCGGGCAGGCAAAGCCCGATCGCCGTCTCTATGAAATCGCCACGCTCGCGGCCTTGCGTGAACGCCTTCGCTCCGCCGACATCTGGGTCGAGGGAAGCCGCGCCTTTCGTCCGATAAACGAGCACCTCATGCCGCGACCGGCGTTCACCGCCTTGAAGGAAGCCGGCCAACTCGGCCTTGGCGTGCAGGGGGGACGGTGCAACCTGGCTTGCCGAGATGCGCCAGCTCCTCGACTTCAACCTGAAGCGCCTCGCCTATCGCGCCCGCTACGGCAAGCTTGAAGGTGTCCGGCTCGAGGCCGGAACGCTGATCGTGACGCCGCTCGCCAGCGAGGTTCCCGCCGCGGCCGACGATCTGAATGTGGAGCTGAACGACATGTATCCGCTTGTGGAGGTCCCGGATCTTCTCCGCGAGGTTCACCACTGGACCGGTTTTGCCGATCAGTTCACCCATGTCCGCACGGGCGATGCGCCGCAGAATATCTCCGCCATGCTTGCCGGCGTCCTCGCCGACGCTACGAATCTCGGCCCGAAACGCATGGCCGGAGCGTCGAAGGGCATTAGCGCCCATCAGATCGGCTGGATGCGCATGTTCCACGCCCGATCTGACACCTACCGGGCCGCGCAGGCCTGCATCACCGACGCGCATGCGCGCCATCCCCATGCTCAGCTATGGGGAAATGGGACCACGGCATCCTCGGACGGCCAATTTTTCCGAGCCAGCGACCGCGCCGCCAAGCGCGGCGATATCAATCTCCATTACGGCAGCGAGCCAGGCTCGAAATTCTACAGCCACCTTTCCGACCAGTACGGCTATTTCAGCATCCTGCCGATCAGCCCGACCGAGAGCGAGGCGACCTATGTTCTCGACGGCCTGTTCGACCATGACACCATCCTGGAAATTGAGGAACACTTCACCGATACCGGCGGGGCCAGTGACCACGTATTTGCCCTCTTTGCCCTGATCGGCAGGCGCTTCGCGCCACGGCTGCGCAACCTGAAGAACCGCAAATTTCACTCTTTCGAGAGGGCCGATACCTATCCGACCCTTGCCAACCATATCGGTGCGCCGATCAACACGGCTCTCATTCTCGAACACTGGGATGATATCCTACACCTTGCGGCATCGATAACGACTCGCTCCGTTGCCCCATCCATGATCCTCAAGAAGCTCGCGGCATCATCCAAACCGAGCCAGTTGGCCAAGGCGCTACGCGAGCTCGGCCGCATCGAGCGATCTCTGTTCATGATCGAGTGGTATTCGAGCCTGGCGCTTCGCCGTCGCTGTCAGGCCGGGCTCAACAAGGGCGAGGCAGCCCACAAGCTCAAGCGTGCCGTATTTTTCCACGAGCGCGGCGAAATCCGTGATCGATCCTTCGAGAGTCAGGCTTTCCGCGCATCTGGCCTCAACCTGGTCGTCAGCGCCATTGTCCACTGGAACACGGTTTACCTCAGCCGTGCTGTAGCCCATTTTCGGCAGCGCCGCCGAAATATCCCGGACGCCCTCCTCAAGCACGTCTCGCCGCTTAGCTGGGAGCACATCAATCTCACCGGCATCTATTCCTGGGACACCGAGCAGCAAATGCCCCAGGGCTTCAGGCAATTACGTTTATCTGGTGCGGCTCTTCGCGCCGCATGATGTTCCCGCTCTGTTCGTCCTTACCGTACGATTTCGAGCAGCTCTTGTTCCGGCCCCATCGATGAACGCCTCCACGCATCCCTCGTGGCCGTGGCGCAAGAGCTCGGCCACGATTGCTTTCATGTCAATTGGCTGGGCCTGAGCGGCGAGACCGATTGGGACCTGATGCCCCGGATCGTCGACGAGGATCTTACGTTCGTAACCAACAACGCTCGCGACTTTCGGAAACTCTATGCGAGAGAGGAACTGCACGCCGGCCTCATCATCATCATTCCGCAAGTGCTTCATGGACTGCAACGTGAGCTCTTCACTGTTATTCTCGACGAACTTGGTAACGACAGCGAGCTCGTGAACGAGGTGATCGAAGTAACGATCGACGGCGATGCGCGTCAGGCCGACGCGGATCACCGCCTGTCCGGCTACTGCCTCACGACCGCCAGCGCCTCGTCGGCGGTTGAGGCCTTCGGTACCAGGATTAACCGGCCGCCCAATTTCACAGTGACGGCGAAGGGGTCCGTCGAGCCCGCGGTTGCCACGAACTGCGCGACGATCGCGGGCTTGAGAGAAGTATCTGCGCATTCATTTATCAGGGCAGCGTCCAGCATGACGTCTCCTCGGGCTTCAGGTGTTGAAGGAAAGAACAAGCGGTTTTGCGAAGAGCTTTGCCCAGGCGACGGCACTGGCGCGCTGGATCGCGATGATGGATGTCCCCTTGGTCCACCATCCGTTTCCGACTGCAACGATCAAGTCGGGGTCGTGGAGCATCGACTGCAGTACCGGCCAGACGACGAGCTGCTCGTAGCAAATCAGGGGCGCAATCCGACGATCACCTGCAGCCGCAACTGGATTGGCAAAGAAATGCGCCCGGGCGCGGCCACTTGTCCCGAACAATGACCGCCACGGCTGCCACATCGAGCCCGGGACCGGCATTCGCTCGCGATAGAGTATTCTGCCGCCGCCGGCAGAGACAGCGATGAGCACATTGTCATATCCCTCCGCGTCAACCCTGACCGCACCGGCGACCACGGAAATGTCCGTGCGCTGCAGAGCCTTGACCCAGAGCCGTTCGACCGTCGGCGTCCAAATGCCCAGGGCGCTTTCCGGCAGAGCGACAGTTTCGACGCCGCGGGGTGCACGATCCTTCACCGTGGCAATCAGATCACGGTGACGCTGAATACTGGCGTCACGGCCGAGCGATGACCCCATTTGCAGATCGACGCCCTGCCAGCCCTCGGGTAGGTTCGGATCGGTCCAGTCAGCGGCGGACCAGAGCCAAAAGCCTGTAAGGGCGATCGCGACAGCCGGCCACATGCGGGTAACGAGGCCCATGAGGCCGGCCGTCGTCGCAAGCAGTCCCCACCATCCCCATCCGGGAAACAGGACGCCGGCCGTCGTCACAGGATGTGCCCAGCCGGTGATGCCGAAGGGCGGAAGCGCCGTAAGGGCGGCCGCCAGGAGATAGTGAAGCGGGCGAACGCCTAGGCCCTTCGTCCAGAGCACCGCATGCACAGCGACAAAGCTCGCCGAGGCACACAGCCAGAGCAACAAGCCCGGCCAGAGATCGGACGCGTAGAAGGTCGCGACGCCTTGCGGCAAACTACGTGACGCCGCCAGGAAATAGCCGGCTGAAACTAATGCCGCTCCGGATCTCGTTCGCGCCCGTGACCAAAGAACCGGAAACGCCAGCGCGACCGGAAGAAGCAGGACATGACCGCTCCACCCGGTCGTTCCGGCCAAAATGGAAGCGATGAACAGGCGTGACGGACGGAGGTAATCACGGCGCATAGGTCAACACCTCTCGCGCCAGGCCGAGAATTCCCTCAGCGGGGACAGGACCGAAATACCGGGAGTCGTAGGAGCCCGAGAACGGTGAGTGAAGGAAGACATAATCCGCCGGCACGTTCCCGCCTGGGAACGGCGTCATCGGCCGTCCCTGTCCGTCTCGCTGCGCAAGACCGGAGGAGGGAACCGAACGCCCGTCCACGTTGACGCCGGCGCCGACATCGACGCGTTGTCCCGCAACGGCAATGACCGTCTTGATGAGCGGCGCGACGCCGCCCGGGCACAGGCCGGCGCGCAGGTAACCGCGCGTTCGCGCCTCACGCGTGGCCGCGGTTTGAGGCGGGCAAATGAAGACGAGATCGCCGACGGCCGCTGGTCGATCCAGCTTGACGACATGCCAGAGACCGAGAGGTTCGCTCGGCGTGAGATTGATCCGATAGTTACCGAACCAGGCGCCCGAGGTGGTTCCCAGCAACGCCATTGTGATCGTGGCCAAGCCGAGCAGCAGCGGTTTGTTGCGTCGCCTCATCGGCGCCGTTGCAATGAGAGGAATCGTCATTTCAGCGACAGCCCCTGGCTCTTGGTCTGCCGCAGCGTCTCGGCCTGCTTGAGGGCTTCGGTCGTTCGCTGATAGGCACCGAGTTGCTGCACCGTACGCATCGTGTTCCAGGCCGAATGGACCTCTGCCTGTCGACCCGGGTTCATTCCAGCCGTGATCCTCCTGAAGCTCTCCCCGTTCGTGTCCTTGGCCGCCAACGGCAGCAAGGTGCGCTCCCCAAAACGGTCGGTGAGCGTCTTGGCAAATCTTTCCAGCTCGGCCTTCACCATTTTGTTGGCGAGAGCGAATTCCAAAGCTGCGGGCAGGTCATTGCGGTCGATGGCATCACGCACGCGTTCCAGTGTTTGCCTGGCGCTCGGAGACAGCGCCGGGATGGCGATCGCCACCTTGCGGCGGACTGCCAGTTCCTCAGCCTGATAGCGTTGTTCGGCCTGGCTACGCTGGCGCATGTAATCGCTGAAGCTCTGGGCGAGAGCCGGAACGTTGCGTTCCGCCCGCTCGCGGTCCTGCTTGTCGGCGCGGCTTGCGAGCAGACCGGTTTTCCCCTTGAGCGCGCCATAGGCTTCCGGCTGGCTGGTGATCGTCGCGATCGTGGATTTCGCGGCAGTCTCGTCCTTCAGCATCGCGTCGACATTGACGGCCTTGAACGCGGCTTCGGGCTGGGCATAGACGAGATGGAAGCGCGTCGAGACGTCTTCCCATTGCTTCTTCAAACCCGGATCGGCTTCGAGCTTGTCGGCGACTGCCTGCTCGATCGATTTCGGGAACGTGGAAATACCGGCAACCATCGGCCTGGTCTCCTTGATGCTTTGCGTGTTGATTGGTTTGGTGCCTTTGGCGAGGCTGAGCTTCGCGCCGATGGCGACGAGTCTGTAGCTAAGATCGGTCAGTTTCTGTTTCTGCCGGACCGTCCATTCGAGCCGATCGCGGGCAATCGTACGGGCGACGTTGACGAGGTGCAGGCCGCGGGCTTCGGCGAAGCGTAGCGCCTGCCGATAGAAGGTCGCCTTCTCGTAGTCGAGCGTGGTTTCCTTCGAATTCTTCCGCGACAGGGTCTGGATCAGGCCCCCGGCCTTCGCGAAGGATCGGACGCCATAATAGACGCCGAGATCCTCGCGATGGCGGGTCATCGCGACATAAGTCAGATGCCGGTCGAGGGAGAGCGAAGCGAGCACCTTCACCCGGTCAACGGTCGCGCCCTGGCTCTTGTGGATCGTCGTCGCATAGCCGTGGTCGAGATTGTTGTAGAAGCGTTGTTCGACCGTCACTTGCCGGTGGTGCTCGCCTTCGCCGATCTCCGCGACGATGCGGTTCTTGGAAGCGTCGACGACCTTGCCGAGCATGCCGTTCTTGACGCCGAGCGATCCTTCGTTCTTGAGGAAAACGATCTGGTCGCCGGGCGCGAAGCGGCGGTTCCCATCCTCGGTCCGGAACACGAAACCTTCGCCGACGATGCCGCGGTCGACGAGCTTGGCGCGCGCCATCTCGTTGAGGATTCGCACGTCGCGCCGAAGATGGGCGAGGATCAACGTCGTCTTCGTCGGATCATAGTCCCGGTTCCAGTCGGAGATGAGATACTGAACTGCCTCGGCCTTGAGCTCGGAGGCCATCATCCTGCCATTCGCACGATAGGCATCGACCGCCTTGCCGACCTTGCCACGGGCGAGGTCGAGCGAGGCATCGCGCATCCACTGTTCGCGCTGTCGATAGATGGTTTCGAGTTCGGCATAGCCGATGCGATCGGCAATGGCGCCGAAGGCCGCGCCCGCTTCGATCGGCTGAAGCTGTTCCGGATCGCCGATCAGAACAAGCTTGGCGCCAGCCTTGGTCGCCGCTTCGACAAACAACGCCATCTGCCGCGACGACACCATGCCGGCCTCGTCGAGAACGAAGATCGTCTTGTCGTCGAGCTGGTTGCGACCCTCGGTCCAGCGCAGCTCCCAGGAAGAAAGCGTGCGGGAGACAATCCCCGCTTCCTTCTGCAAGCCTTCGGCGGCCTTGCCCGCAAGCGCGCCACCGACGACACGATAGCCGGCTGCCTCCCACGCCTCGCGTGCAGTCTTCATCATCGTTGTCTTGCCGGCGCCGGCACGACCGATGACGGCGGCGATCCGCTCGGCTCCCGCGATGTGCTCGATCGCCGTCTTCTGCTCCTCCGACAGGCGCGAATGGCGCGTGAACGTCGTCTCCAGCACTTCCTTCCGAACGCCATGTGAGGATCGCGTCGAGAGCCAGATCGCGCGGTTGGCCATCTCCGCTTCCAGCCGGATCAGCCCGCGCGTCGTGTATTTTGCCGGCACCCGGATGCCAGTCGCAAACGCGACCTGCTCGCGTTCAAGACGGAGTGTTTCCGGGCTCTGAAGGATGCGCGCCATCAGGCTTTGGAAGATCCCGGGATCATCGATGTAGCGGTGCAGGACCTTCGCCACGTCGCGCTCGTCGAAGACGCTCTTTTCGCGCGTGATCAGGTCGAGCACGATCTCCGGCCGGCGCTGAATGCGCAGGGCATTTTCGCTTCGCCGTTCCTCCTGCAGTTCCAGCCGCTCGAGCGGAGCCGCCTGTTCGTTCCTCGCCGATTTCCGCTCAATTGCCTTGGTGCCAACCCCGAGATGAATGGTCGGCGTAAGCTCGATACCCTGCTTTTCGAAGGAACGACCATCGATGCGGATGTCGAGACCGGCAAGCGCCAGATGCCGGTTCTGGCAGGCAAACCAACCATCGCGAAACGCATTGAAGTCGTCGAGGCCTCCCGCCCAGAGTTCATAGACGATCTTGCCGGCATCGTTGCGGATCGGATTGCCGTCCGGTCCACGGACAGCGATCTTCTTGGCGCCGAAGCCGCCTTCAGTCAGTGGTCTGAGCGTCGTCATCAGATGCACATGCGGATTGCCCGGTGCATCGTGATAGACCCAATCCGCCACCATTCCCTTGGCGGTGACGTGCTGCTCGACGAAGTCTCGGATAAGCGCGATGCTCTGCTCGGCCGTCAGCTCGATCGGCAGCGCGATGGTGACGTCCTTGGCGAGCTGAGCATCGACGCGCTTTTCGAAATCCTCGACCTTGTTCCAGAAAGCTTCCGACGCGCTCGCGACCGAGCGATCGGCAATCATCGACCACAACCAATCTGGTGCGTCTGCCGGGATCACGAACTCCTCGTGCCGCAAACCCTGCTTGCGAGTGTAGTCGATCGTTCGGGCTTCCCGCTCGTACTCCATCTTGGCGCAGTGGCGATAGGCCGCCGACAGCACGGCGCTGCGGCCGGAGCCGCGGGCGACGACGCTAACGGAAAAATGAGGAACGGCCACGGCGGTCTGAGCTCCCGATTGCGAAACGAATTCAATGGTTTCGTCAGGAGCAGCGGCCCCGCCAGGGGTATCAAAGCAAGACGTCGCGACCGCGACGTATAATTGCGCCCTTGGAAGCCGCTCCTTCGGAACGGCCGGGATCATTCACCAAAGCATCGCCCTTGGCGATTGTAGGATTCACAGTAGTGCGTTCCGCACTTCGTTCCGAAAAACTGGCCTAGATAGACAAGCATTCTCAGCCAGGGAGACCA
Organism: Sinorhizobium garamanticum; assembly: GCF_029892065.1. Taxonomy (NCBI): domain Bacteria; kingdom Pseudomonadati; phylum Pseudomonadota; class Alphaproteobacteria; order Hyphomicrobiales; family Rhizobiaceae; genus Sinorhizobium; species Sinorhizobium garamanticum. The sequence goes on from NZ_CP120375.1 coordinate 385,626, forward strand.
TCGGACATGAAGAAACCTTCCTCGAAAATTCGCGATGAAATCGCCAGACTCCAGGAACAGCTCAGACAAGCGGAAACACGCGAAGCCGAGCGGATCGGCCGGATTGCGCTGAAGGCAGGCCTTGGCGACATCGAGGTCGAGGAGGCCGAGCTTCAGGCGGCCTTCGAGGGTCTGGCGAAACGCTTTCGCGGAGGGCAGGGCGCGTCGACCGGAGGGAAAAAGGCGAATGGCGACGTCGGCGCCGGCGCGCCGTCGGCGGCGGTCGCGTCTGGCGCGGCTCAGGGCGGCAATGGCGAGGCTTGAGCGGATGGCGAGAACAATGACATCCGATGCCCGAAAAAGGGACACGCGGGAGAAGATCGAACTTGGCGGGCTCATCGTGAAGGCGGGCTTGCGATACGAGAAGCGCGCGCTCCTGCTCGGGGCGTTGGTCGAACTCAGCCGCCGGCTGAAGTCCGACGAGGGCGAGCGGGCGCGGTTGACCGCGGTGGGCGCGCAGGCTTTCGGCGATGACAGCGAATAGGCTTGCTCTCGTCGCTGTCCCTGTCGTGCTGATGATCTTGGCCGTCATCGGCATGACCGGGATCGAGCAATGGCTTTCGGCCTTCGGCAAGACCGATGCCGCAAGGCTGACGCTGGGCCGCGTCGGAATCGCCGCTCCCTATGTCACCGCCGCGGCGATCGGCGTGATCTTCCTGTTCGCGAGCGCCGGTTCGGCGAGCATCAAGTTCGCCGGCTGGGGCGTTCTGGCGGGAAGCGTAGCAACGATGCTGATCGCGGCGATACGCGAAGCGACACGTCTTGCCCCATTCGCCGGAGAGGTGCCGGCGGGCAAGTCCATCGTCTCGTACCTTGATCCTGCAACGATGATTGGTGCGGCGGCGGCGCTGATGACGGCGTGTTTCTCGCTGCGCGTCGGGCTGGTCGGAAATGCCGCCTTCACACGCGCCGAGCCGAAACGCATCCGGGGACAACGGGCGCTGCATGGTGAAGCCGACTGGATGAAGATGCAGGACGCGGCAAAGCTCTTTCCCGATACCGGCGGCGTGGTCATTGGCGAGCGCTACCGCGTCGACAAGGACAGCATTGCGGCGCGTTCGTTTCGTGCCGATGATCCCCAAACCTGGGGGGCCGGCGGCAAGTCGCCGCTCCTTTGCTTCGACGGTTCGTTCGGATCCTCGCACGGGATCGTGTTTGCGGGTTCCGGCGGGTTCAAGACGACGTCGGTGACGATTCCAACGGCGCTCAAATGGGGCGGTGCGCTTGTCGTCCTCGACCCTTCAAACGAAGTCGCGCCCATGGTCTATAGGCATCGGAAGGATGCGGCGCGTTTCATTCGGATTCTGGATCCGAAGGAGCCGGAATTGGGATTCAACGCGCTCGACTGGATTGGCCGCTTCGGCGGGACGAAGGAGGAAGACATCGCCTCCGTCGCGTCGTGGATCATGAGTGACAGCGGCGGCCCGCGTGGCGTGCGCGACGACTTCTTCCGGGCATCGGCACTGCAGCTGTTGACTGCGCTGATCGCCGACGTCTGCCTATCCGGCCATACCGACAGCGAGAACCAGACCTTACGGCAGGTTCGGGCCAATCTGGCGGAGCCGGAGCCGAAACTGCGTGAGCGGCTACAATCGATCTACGACAACTCAAATTCCGACTTCGTCAAGGAAAACGTCGCCGCCTTCGTCAACATGACGCCGGAAACCTTCTCCGGCGTCTACGCCAATGCGGTGAAGGAAACACACTGGCTGTCCTACCCAAACTACGCGGCACTGGTATCGGGTTCGACATTCTCGACCGACGCGCTTGCGGCCGGCGAGACCGATGTCTTCATCAACATCGACCTGAAGACATTGGAGACGCATTCCGGCCTTGCCCGCGTGATCATCGGCTCCTTTCTCAACGCGATCTACAATCGCGACGGCGAGGTGAAGGGGAGGGCGCTCTTCCTTCTCGACGAGGTCGCGCGCCTCGGCTACATGCGCATCCTGGAAACCGCGCGTGATGCCGGCCGCAAGTATGGTATCTCGCTGACGATGATCTATCAGTCGATAGGCCAGATGCGGGAGACCTATGGCGGCCGCGACGCGGCGAGCAAATGGTTCGAGAGCGCGAGCTGGATCTCGTTCGCAGCGATCAATGATCCGGACACGGCAGACTACATCTCGAGGCGCTGCGGCATGACCACCGTCGAGATCGACCAGGTCAGCCGCAGTTTCCAGGCGAAGGGATCATCACGGACTCGATCGAAGCAGTTGGCGGCGCGGCCGCTGATCCAAGCGCATGAGGTCCTTCGCATGCGGGCAGACGAGCAGATCGTCTTCACCGCCGGCAACCCGCCGCTTCGCTGCGGACGAGCGATTTGGTTCCGACGTGGGGACATGAAGGCTTGCGTCGGCACGAACAGATTTCACAAGATCGGAAAACCGTCTGAGGCCCGCATGATCGAGCCGGCGCGCAGTGCAACGAGCAGGGCCGATCCATGACAATGAAGAGTATCGGAGAAATCAGCGTGAGCGACGCCCAAAGGGCGGGATTTCGGGAATTCTCGTCGTGCGAGGGGCGGGAACAGGGCAGCCGCAGGAGCCTCAACATAGTGGCCCGAAAGGGGAGGCGGGACCGACTGCTCCCCGCTGCTGCACACAGCTTTTCCAGCCCCGCTTCAGTCCCAGTTGGAGTTCCTCGGTAAACGCAGATGAAACCGAGTCCGGCATAGGCTGGGTCGAACACGAGGGGATAGGTAGTGGCGAGATCGAATGTGATTCCGTTCAGAAAGCCGCGGAAGGCTGGAGGCGGCCGCGATCGACAGCGCGCCCGCGGTAGACTGCCAAGATCCGGACAAAGTGGTCCGCACAAACTACTGGCAGCCATCCTTTTGGCGATGAGCATTGCTGTAGGAGGGTGGCTTGCTTATGGCGGCTCCGGCGACTTCGACAGCCTCCTGGCTTTGGCCCACACGTTGAAGGCGGATTTGCTGTCAGCTTCGTTTTCGATCTGCGGTGATGGCCGTCACATCAACTGCGTCGTCGATGGCGATACGTTCTGGTTCGAAGCCGAGAAAATCCGCATTGCCGATATCGACACACCTGAGTTGAGCCCTCCGCGATGCGAGGCCGAACGGATAAAGGGGGAGGCGGCGAAAGCACGCCTTCTCGCCCTGCTCAACGCGGGGACGTTCTCGCTTTCGACCGGCTTACGAGATGAGGACAAGTATGGGCGCAAGCTCCGTACTGTGACACGAGCGGGGCGGTCGCTCGGCAGCACGCTCGTTCATGAGGGCCTTGCCAGGCGCTGGGAGGGTGAGAGACACGGCTGGTGTGACTGAGAGGTCGCGAGAGGATCGTCACCCGACCGGGCGGAGACCGCTTGGGGGCTCCGTGAGCGAAACGAGTAGAGCCGCGCCGAGGCGTCTCGCTCAAGTGCTTAACGATCTTTCTCATATCATCACCGATGTGAATCGATCCCTGTCCACCGATTCATAAGTGTCATTGGACGCGATTGTCGAGATCAGCGATTCTGATCTCATGATCTCGCAACCCTACCGCCTCTATGTCGAACGCTCGGATCCCTCGAGGAACATGGCTCGCTATTATGCCATGTCGATCGAGCCGAACCTGTTCGGGGACATCTGCCTGCTTCGCAAGTGGGGCCGCATTGGTACCAGGGGACAGATGATGGTTCATCATTTCTGCCAGGAAGAGGAGGCGGTCCGGCTGTTTCTCGATCTGCTTCGACAGAAACGAAAACGCGGCTACCGTCCGCGAGCTTCGTTGCCGAAATAAAAATGGCCCGCCGAAACGGACCGAGAAAGCGCCTCATCGGCGCCGGTTCCAGTCGATCTCGAAGGACACTCCGAACTCGACAAAGAACGGGATCTTGATGGCTAGCTTCAGGCCGAGCTTTCGCTTGCGGAAGAAGTGGCTGATCACCTTGCCGAGACCGCGGAGTTGGCGGCCGGTGGCGGCGAGGAATTGAGCGAGCTGTTGCATGATGGATCTCCTTTCGAAATGCGGTCATCGCCGGGATAGGCGGCAGACCGGGAAGGAGGGACGCACCGAAAGGCCGAAACCACGTGGAGGACCTCGCGCCGCCTGAATTTTGGCTCCGCGAGGAGCCGCAACGCGGCGGGGAAAATTCTGGCGGTGGCAGGTTGCGTCGTGACGAACGGGCTGCAACATCCCCGATGCAGATGACAGCAGCGTCGAAAGGAGAGGCGCAGCTCGGCGCGCAGTTCTTCGATGTGCTGTTCGATGGTCATCGTCGTCATCTCCTGATGTTTGAGAAGGATGACGACCGCGGGCGTGGCGACAGGGCAGGGTCAAGGAGCGCGGAACGCGACCGCACCGCGGCGGGTGGGGGAGCCGAAATGCGCCAGCATTTTGGGGGAACCGCTCGTCCTTGAGGCTGGCCCTTTCACACGGCAAAATAGCGATATCTGAGCAGACCCTACCTCTCGTGTGGCAGCAAAAAGCCGGAAACGGCTCAATGCCTGTTTCCGGCTTCTACGATGAGGGTTGGCCCCGTTTGGCGAGCGGGGCCGATTGTCCTCAGTCCCGGTTCGGGCGCGACCAGATGAGCTGGAAGCCATCCTCGCACTCGACTTCCGTCAGCGTCGCGTAGATCGGTGCCGGGAAGCTCGGGTCATCGAGCTTGACCGAGAGGTAGTCACGGTCCTGTTCGGAGCGCTTCTGCCAGGCGGCGCCCAGTTCGACGGCACCCGCGTAGATGCGGAAGTGCGGGCCCTTGTCGGAGGGGTTCTCGATGCGGGCGATGCGAGCCTTGACGTTGAGGGCGAGGGTGCGGATCGAGCCGGTGAAGCCGTTTTCGTTTGCGGTGAAGGTGCCGATGGTAGCCATGTCCAAGTTCCTTTCGTTGTTTCGGGCCGCGCCCTTCGCGGCCTCGATGGCTGTCGCAAAGACCGGGGACGATCGGACCGCACCTCACAAGGCCGGAATGAAATGAAGGGCGGCCGGGAGGAACCTTGTTGTTCCGCGAGGAATGGCGGCGCCTCGGGGTCCCCGATCGGCTTGGCAAGATCGGGGTGGGGTCCGGCAGGGGAAGAAAGTTCTGGAGGGCCGTTGCGGGTAGACGATCGAGGCGAAGCCGTTCTCCGGTCAGACATGCCTCATAGAGCCCGCGGAGGACGCGTCAGCGACAGCGGTAGGAGGAACAAGACGATGGCGACCCTCGTCAGCAGACGGCATCGCCCCGACATGGCGGCGTCCCGCTATCCTCCGGCCACCGTCATGGCCGTTCCAAGGCGCACCGGGCCGAGCCGAAAAGCGCTGGCACATATGCCTCATCGCCTCCCATCGATGATTTGCCGGGCCCGACCAGACCCGAGCAGCCGGCGATCCAACACCAACCCGCACGATCGCCACAACCTCATCGAAGACATCGGAACGGCGGCGCCAGCCAGTCGTTCGAGTACGAATCTCCGTGTGTGCTATCTGATCCGGCTGATCTTAGTGAGCGACTTGCGGCGCGCGATGAACTCGCGGAGACGGGGAAGAAAGAACGCTTTGCTGAACCGCCCGATCGGAGGCTCGGGCTCGATGTAAAAAGGAGCGGCCAACGATATCGGTGTTGAATTCATCGAGGATGATCCAGAGGCGCCGGTCCGCATCGAGGCCGGCGCGCCGCTTCTCGATGGCCGGAATTTCAGCCGCGAAGCGAGCCTGCTCGGGCCGCTGGGTGGTGATCGGGAAAAACAGCACCAGATCGCCGTCACGTCGGGCAAGCCTCACGCCGACAGCGACTGGCCGATCCTTCCGCCCCTCTGTCTCCCCTTTTCGGGCTTGCCGCGCCCATAAATAGGGATAACGGATGACCGTGGCGGTCTGGATGTCATCATAGCTGCTCATCGGTTGGTCTCGTCGGTCTCCGCATAGGCGTCGACCGCCGCCTCGAATTCGTTGAGCAGCTCGCCCGGCATGGTTTCGAGTGTGCCGACTGAACGGGCATCGGATTGCCGCATCAGCCGTTCGTAGTCATCGATGTTAAGAAGTACGAGGCGCGGCTTGTTGCGTTGGGTAATCGTGACCGGATGGCGCAACGCCTCGGCGATGATATCGCCGGACTTCCGGGAAAGATCGCTTGTCGAATAGGAACCACCGGTGCGGGGCATGTTGATCTCCAGATGTGTTTGCCGACTGCACTATAACATCGGAACCGGCGCAATTCCAGCATTTACAGCATTGTTGTAAATGCTGTGTATTCAGCGGTTAAAGCCCCACCTGGGCGGCGGGGCTTTAACCGAGGATATCAGTCCCGGTTCGGGCGCGACCAGATGAGCTGGAAGCCATCTTCGCCCTCGGCTGCCGTCAGCGTCGCGTAGATCGGAGCCGGAAAGCTCGGGTCGTCGAGCTTGACCGAGAGGTAGTCACGGTCCTGCTCGGAGCGCTTCTGCCACGCGGCACCCAGTTCGACGGCCCCGGCGTAAATGCGGAAGTGCGGGCCCTTGTCCGAGGGATTTTCGATGCGGGCGATGCGAGCCTTCACGTTCAGGGCGAGGGTGCGGATCGAGCCGGTGAAGCCGTTTTCGGTAGAGGTGAAGGTGCCGATGGTAGCCATTCTCATGTTCCTTTCGTTGTGTCGGGCCGCGCCCTTCAAGGCCTCGATGGCTGTCGCAAAGACCGGGGACGATCGGACCGCACCTCACATGGCCGGGAATGAAATGGAGGGCGGCCGGGAGGAACTTTGTTGTTCCGCGAGGAATGGCGGCGCCTCGGGGTTCCCGATCGGCTTGGCCAGAGCGGGGTGGGGTCCGACAGGGGAAGAAAGTTCTGGAGGGCCGTTGCGGGAAGACGATCGAGGCGAAGCCGTTCTCCGGTCAGACATACCCCATCGAGCCCGCAGAAGGGAGCGCGGGCAATAACCGGCGAACACGGCGATGCCATCAATGCCGTCCTGACCGCTGCAGGCTACAACTTCTTGCTCCTCCTCAACTCCTCTCGGCGTCAGGCGCGCCACGGCAATGATCAGCACACTCAGGCTGATCGGGTCAGGCGGGAGCCTCGCGGAGGTAGGCAGTTTGATTTGCCATTCAGCTCGTCTATCCAGTGCGCATCATCTATTACTTGACGGCAGCGACCGGGCTCTTAACCGAATGCGGTTCGGAATGTCCGGGTAGCAGCGACGTCATGCGCGACGAAAATGCTCCGCCATGCAGGACTTTGCTCCTTCAACAGCCGATAGACCTGCGCCCGGCTGATGCCGAGCATCTCGGCTGCACGCTTCCTATTGCCTCCGGGTCGCACCGATCCCAGCCCCACCGGCGAAACGCGATGACATGGCGAACGAAGAGTCGCCCGGCTTGCCGTCTCGGACCGCTCGTGCTGACGTAGTCGGCGATTGCCTCACCGGTTGCCCTGGGCAGCGGCTGCCAGTCCATGAAATGCATCTTGGAGCGAGCGATCCTGACTGTTCCGTTCCGCCAATCAATGTCCTCGATGCGCAGCTTGACCACTTCCGCACAGCGAAGGCCAAGGCCGGTGACGCATCTGACCATGGAATAGGCCCGTCGACCAGACGGTAGATTCGCATCGAACGATGCCAAAAGCCCGTCAATCTGGGCTGGTGACAATGTCTCGGGTAGTGACGCCAGACGCCAGTGCGCCGCGCGCGGGATGGTCTGCAGAAGTTTGCTGACCTTGCCGCCACACATCTGTCGGTACTTCAGATAACCGCCTATCGAACTGCCCGCGACGCGCACTGCCCCGGCGCCCCAATCGCGACTTCACCCAGGACACATTGTGCGCGTACCGGTCTTCCCGCAGACGAGCGACATAGCGGTCTTGGTAAGCTGACAGAATGCTGGACGACAGCCATGCTTGCGGTCCAGGCTGCAAAATGATGGGCCTCACGGAAATCTCCTTCCAGTGATTGGAGCAGGGAGAATGAAAATTGTGCGCAGTTGGAAACGTCACGCTGCCTTTCGCAATCGCTGTAAAACAAAGGTTATTTGCCGAGGAGCTAGCGAGCCTGCGCATAATCCCGAGCTTCGAATAATTTCGCGTTATGGTCTGGGGATTGCTCGCTCGACGACGCTGGGAGCCGAGCTCGATGCGGCCGTCGGTCAGGAAGCGTTCGAAGATGGCGGGACGCGAGAGGGCATAACGGAGCGCCTCGGCGAGCCTTCGATTTGCCGGAGACCCGCGGCAGGGTCTTCTGCCAAAGGACGAACAGGTCGGCGGCAACCACCGCAGAGATTTGCTGACGCGCCGCGACACGGCCGTCAAGGTTTTTGCCGCGGATGGTCTCCTCGATCTGCCACAGCTTCGCAATCCGCTCGCCCGTCGCCGTTGCGACCTTCGAGCTTTCCGCGACATGCAGCTCATAAAACTTGCGCCGGCTGTGTGAACAGCAGCCTGCCGGCAGAACGGGGGTCCGCAAGCTAGACAAGCCCCGGGTTCGATGCGGCTCCTTGATCGCTTCCGGCACCGTATTGATCGGTGCTGCCGGAACGCCCGCCTTCTCGAGTTCGGCGATCAGCTACCACTTCGGCCTTTAACAGGTCTTCTCCGCGATCGTACTGAGAGTGCCTTGCGGTTCTCAACCGCGCCGGGTTTGTGGCGTAGCAGGGGTAGCTCGAACGCCCATTGAGGCCAAGCAGCCTGCAAAGAGCTGCAAACTGCCGGTCGTTGCCGCAGGCGATGATGAGATGCCGTCGGAGGTCGGGAAAGCCTGATAGGGCACGATATTGGGACGCGCGTTGGCCATGCGACGGGGCACCGTACTACCCACAAGATAGTTGACGGTTAAGTTCCCCGTTTCCGCCTAAATGCATACCGCTCTAAGGTAGTAAGACCTGAACGATTCCGAGAGGTAAGTCCGGGATGCGGGGGACCGCGCACCCTTTTCCTTATCCCCTTTCCCATCCCGCGCTAGACGAACAGAAGGCGGAAGCCTTGGCCAGAGCGTGCTTTTCACGCCGCCGCTGGACGGAGGACGGGATGTTCATCGCCTCGCGATATTTTGCGACGGTACGACGCGCGATCTCAATGCCGGCCTCTCGGAGCATGTCGACGATGTCATCGTCAGAAAGCAAGGCGTCGGCTGTTTCCTGGGCGATCATCGTGCGGATGCGATGACGGACGGACTCTGCCGAATGGGCGTCGCCGTTTTCCGCGGAGCCGATCGACACCGTGAAGAAATACTTCAGTTCGAACAGTCCGCGCGGCGTCAGCATGTATTTGTTCGAGGTGACGCGGCTCACTGTCGATTCATGCATCTTGATCGCGTCTGCGATGATCTTGAGGGTTAAGGGCCGCAGATGATCGACACCGTGCAGCAGGAAGGCGTCCTGCTGCCTGACGATCTCGCTCGCCACCTTCATGATCGTCCTGGCGCGCTGGTCGAGGCTGCGCGTCAGCCAGTTGGCACTCTGCAAGCATTCGCTGAGAAAGGCCTGGTCGGCACTGTTTTTCTGGGTGCCGCGCGAGATCTCGGCGAAATAGTCGTGATTGACGAGAACCCGGGGCAGGGCGTCAGGATTGAGTTCGACCAGCCAGCTACCGTTCGGCGCCGCGCGTACGGTGACGTCGGGTATGATCGCCTCGCTGACGCAGGTTTCGAAGCTGGTGCCCGGTTTCGGGTCGAGCTTGCGGATTTCGGCGAGCATGTCGATCAGATCTTCCTCGTCAACGCCGCAGATTTTCTTGAGGCTGGCGAAATCGCGGCGCGCCAAAAGCTCCAGATTGGCGACGAGCGCGTCCATCGCCGGATCGAGGCGGTCGCGCGCGCGCAGCTGAATGGCGAGACATTCGCTGAGGCTGCGTGCGAAGACGCCCGGCGGATCGAATTGCTGCAGGACGAGCAGCACGCGCGTCACGTCTTCTGTCGCCGCGCCGAGCCTGGCCGCCGTCTCCGCCAGGTCAGCGTGCAGGTAGCCTGCTTCATCGAGCTGGTCGATGAGATGTTGGGCAATCAGTCGGTCTCCGGGCGTGCCGAGCGCGAAGGGAAGTTGTTCGAGAAGGGTCTCCCTCAGAGTTTTTCGGCCGGCGACAAAATCGTCGAGATCGTATCCCTCGCCATTGTCGCCGTCGCCCCCGCCGGGCATCGATTTCCACTGGCCGAGCAACTCCGGAGCATCGGCGCGCTGCGGCGTCGTGTCGTCCGGGAAGACGTTTGCGAAGTCAGCGTCGAGCTGTTCACTGAGCCTCTCGCTGGTGCTCGATGTGGCGCTATCGTAAAGGTCGCGCTGGGTGCCAGCCTCGTCCGCGTCGCTTCCGGTGTCGCTGCCCGTGTCGACGGAGAGGGATGCCGCTTCCTCGCGGCCGGCGCGATCCTGCGGGATCACCATTTCATCGCCGGATTGACATTCGAGCAGCGGATTTTTTTCGACTTCCTGTGCGATGAACTGTGTCAGCTCCAGATGGGTCATTTGCAGCAGCTGGATAGACTGCATCAGTTGCGGCGTGATGACCAGCGACTGTGACTGGCGCAGACGAAGGCTGGCGGACAAGGCCATGCTGATGCGATGCTCCCGTGAAATCTCCGCGGCCAACGTCTCTTTTAGACGGGCCATTATCAATTTGGCCCAAAAATGTCAGACTGCGACAGCGGTCAAATTGTGTCTCGAATCAGTCGTGTTTAAGGACAAACGGAGAGGCAGGAGAGCGGCGACACTGGCGACGCTTTGATCTCACCGGCAGCTTAGAACTTCTTCACCCGGATGCCATGCCGGCGCAGGGCATAGCCGACCTGCCGCGGTGTCAGGCCGAGAATACGAGCAGCCCTGGCCTGAACCCAGCCGGCCTCCACCATAGCGCTGACCAGCCGCTCACGATCGGTCAGATGCGGTGCTTCTCCTGCGGAGTTGGCCGGCGGTCCAATCGCGGTTCGATTACCGGGAGTAAACTCATTGATGGCATTGCCGCAAGGCCAACCGCCAGCTCGTTTCCAGAGGAGTGAAGAATGGCACTGTCCATTCTGGCAGGCGAAATCTGATGCGATAATCGTTGTTGAACGGGCGAGTGTCGCGGTCCTTCGCACGCAGTTTTCTAGCTCGCGAACGTTGCCGGGGAAGTCGCATTTCGCCAAGAACTCCAGTGCTGAGGGCGCGAAGGTAAGTTCGCGATCGTTCTCCTTGTTGAATCTGTCAAGGAAAACTTTCGCAAGTCGTGGAATGTCACCGTCGCGCTCCCTAAGTGGCGGCAAAGTGATGGGGACCACATTGATGCGGTAATAAAGGTCGGCCCTGAACTCCCCGTTCGCGACAGCCGTCTCGAGGTCCTTGTTGGTGGCGCATATGAGTCGGACGTCGACTTTCAGCGTCTTTGTGCCGCCGACTCGCTCCAGTTCACCTTCCTGCAGGACACGTAACAGCTTCGCTTGAAATGCCGGCGAAATCTCGCCGATTTCATCAAGCAGCAACGTTCCGCCGTCCGCGAGTTCGAAGCGGCCTGCTCGCTGAGAGATAGCCCCGGTGAAAGCACCTTTCTCATGCCCAAACAGCTCCGATTCCAAAACGCCTTCAGACAGTGCGGCGCAATTCAACTTGACGAAGGGCTTCTTTCGCCGGGATGAGAGTTCGTGGATTGCCTTGGCAAAGGATTCCTTGCCAGTCCCGCTTTCGCCCCTGAGAAGGACGGTTGAATTGGTCTCTGCCACGACCGTGATGGTTTCGACCACCGCCTTGAGTGCGGGACTTTCCCCGACAATCCAGCTGATTTTGACAGGCCGATGCCGGGTGGAGCCCTGCCTCTCCTCGTCACGGGAATTCTTCGGTGCTTGTTGCTCTTCGGCGAATGGTTGGCCATCCCTTCTAAGACTGCGATAGAGCCGGATGGCCGCGCCTGCAAGATTGGCGACCATAGTCAGGAACCGTACTTCCTCCTCGCAATCATTATTGGAGGTAACGTTTCTGGCGCGCTCGATCCATAATATTCCAAGCGTTTTTTGATCGACCTTCATCGGAACACCGATGAACGTACCCGGAACATTGCCGGTTGAAGACGATAGAAGTTCGGCTTGGAATAGTTCCGATGTACTAACGTCCGGTATGACGAGCCGCGCGCCGGTCGCGATGATTCGGTCTATTGCGACCCTAGGTACGATGTAGTGAGCGGCTCCCGGAGATTCATGCCCAGCGCCGGAGGTTACGGTTATCTCTGGCTCTCCGTCAGCGGCCGGAACGACGATGCCGCAGTGGCGCATTGGCAGAAGCAAGGAGAGGGTATTTACGAAATTCGCAAGCGTGATCTCAAGACCAGTGGGAGCAAATAAAGACTTTGATATCCGGTACATTCCGGTGGACAACATGTCCTGTTTGTGCATGTTTTTTCGAGACAGTTCAGCCACTGGTCCTACTCCATCAATCGCGTTTGCAGTACATGAGCGATGAGAGCACCTTAGGCATTGTCCAGTCCTCTTCTTACTCTTAGCAATCTAGTTGACACTCCGGGCGCATGAGACCCATCCAATCTATTGGGACACGGCGGGATGGTTTCCTGGCGAGTATCCGTGCACGCTCGTTCCCTATGCTGGTCGCCGTTTCAGAAGTTGTGAATCGAGCTTAGACTGGTCATCCGAACTTGAAGAGGATACCGAACCCACCTCGCGGATAATTCCACTCGATGTAACCACTCGCTTCGCACAAGACTCTACATGTGCCGCACTCCATGCAGCCATCCGGAGTGATTTCCACTTGCCCGGATTCATTCAACTCGTAGCAATTAGCCGGGCAGACTCGCGTCAGCGCGAGCAGGTTCGGGCTTGGCGATTGGTGCGGTCGCACTTTGATGTGTGGGCGCCCCGGGTCGACCAGATAGCGGTTTTGGTAAAGTTTGTCTTCGATGCGCTCCGCGATTGCCGTCTTCATCTCATTTCTCCTTCAGCGCCACGCAAAGGCTAGGCGAACTGCGTCACTGAGCAGACCCCACCGGGAACGTGCCTTGATGAAGGCGGCCGTGGTCGCCTTTTCCATCTCAATCTTAGGAGTGCCGTCAACGCGGAGGAAGTTCTTCGCGGCTTGCGATATCAGCTGTGGGTAGGTCATGAAAAAACTTCGAGAATTTGTGTGGAGCAGAGAGGGCATGTCTTTGTACTTCCTCAGGTCCTTCATAACAAACGACTTGTCCAGCATGGCTTTGTAAAGGGAGAGGTTGTGCTTAGTCATCGGCTTCCCACGGCTGTTTATGAGGGAGATTGCCTCGGCGGCCATGCGGCCCGACGCCATCGCCAGGTTCGACCCTTCGCGGTGCACGGCATTGTTAAGTTGCGCCGCGTCGCCAACGACGACCCAACCGTCACCGAAGAGCTGTGGGATTGCTTTGAAGCCGCCCTCGGGAATGAGATGCGCGGCGTATTCTTTGACCTCCGAGCCCGCTATTAGAGGCCGGACGGAAGGGTGGCGCTTAAAGCCGTCAAGGAGGTCATATGGTTTTTCCATGGTCGCGGCGAGGCCGGAGACGAGGCAGCCCATGCCGAGTGAGATTGATTCCCTGTTTGTATAGAGGAAGCCCAAACCGGGCATTCCGCGCGAGATTGTCCCGGCCGCTTCGATCACACATCCTTCATCTCCGGTCATGCCGAAGCGCTCTGCGATGACCTCTTCGGGCAGGAAATGCATTTCCTTGACCGCGAGTGCCACATTTTCCGGCTTCGGCGTCTCACGCAAACCGGCCCGGGTGCCGAGGAGTCCATTGACGCCTTCCGCGAGCACGACCACATCTGCCTGGATTACGTCCCCGGCCCGATCAGTGTGGACGCCTATCACCTTGCCGCTACTGTCCCTGGCCAGTTCAGTCGCCGTCGTCTCGCATAGAACCGTCCCGCCTGCCTCGCGCACCTTGCGCGAAAACCATTTGTCGAACTGGGCGCGAATGATCGTGTAGCGGTTTGGCGACAACTCATTGAAGTCGTCCGACCGGTAGTGCATTCCTGTATGTGATGTGTCGTCCATTATCCAGAATCGCTGCTCGACCAAGTGCCGCTCAAGAGGTGCGTCATTCCGGAAATCCGGAATGATCGTCTCCAGCATGTTCGCGTACATTATGGCGCCCTGAACGTTCTTGGAGCCCGCATACTCCCCCCGCTCCAACTGCAGCACCCTTAGGCCGCGCCTAGCCATAGTGTAAGCAGCCGCATTGCCTGACATGCCGGCACCTACGACGATTGCGTCAAAATTTTTATGGGTCATGCCTTATCCCTCAAGTCACAAGCTTCACACGCCTGCTCGGCGCCAGTCGCCTGCTGAAGACTTCCGTCAATGCCGGCAGGAGACCGATCGCATCGGCCACCACGCCGAGATGGGCGAATTCAAAAATCGGGGCATTCGGGTCCGTGTTGACGGCGAGAATGAGATCAGCTCCTTCGACGCCAACCCGGTGCTGGATTGCTCCCGAAATCCCGGCCGCTATGTAGAGCTTCGGCCGGATGGTTTTCCCAGTTTGGCCGATCTGCCGATCAACCGGCATCCAACCCTTCTGGACCAGCGGTCGAGAACAGCCATATTCACCGCCGATCGTCCGCGCGAGATTCTTCAAGAGCCGCATGTTCTCCGCTGCGCCGAGGCCAAGCCCACCGGCCACCACGACGTCAGCATACGCGAGATTGGCTGTCTCCGACTTGCCATCGGAAAGGAAGCCAAGCACTTTGGTGGCGATCTCTTCCTCGACCATCGGCAGGTCGTGCCGGATAACCCGCCCAACCGGCTTGTTGGTCCGCAGCGGCATTCGCATCACCCTTGGTCGCACGGTTGCCATTTGCGGGCGGCAATTTAGCGTATAGATCGTACACAGCAAGGAACCGCCAAACGTTGGTCGAGTGGCCGCGAGCGAACCGTCCGTATCCACATCAAGTTCGGTGCAGTCAGCTGTGAGGCCGGTCAGCAGGGTCGTCGCCACGGAACCGGCGAGGTCGCGGCCGAGCGTGGTCGCACCGAGAAGCAGGATTTCTGGCTTATAGGTGACGACCAGATCCGTCAGCGCTTTGGTGAAAGGCTCGTTTCGGTAGTCTGTGAGAAGCGGCGTCTCGAGCAGGTAGACAAGGTCTGCACCGTAAGCGAAGGCCTCGGTGACCGCATGGGAGGTTGCCTCTCCCGGCGGTCCGAGAACGGCGCCGGCGAGCTGAACACCTAGTTGATCAGCTAGCCTGCGGCCTTCGCCGAGCAGTTCAAACGAGACGGGGTGGACTTGGCCGCGTTCCAGCTCCATGAAGACCCAGACGTGCCGGTACTCCCTAAAGTGCTCGGGCAGCTCCTTCTTCATGCCAGCCCGGCTGCTGGCGGGAGGTGGTGTTTCGGGGATTTGAGTCACGATCGTCTGCTCCTGCTGTTCACGCAAGGTTGGATGAAAGCGCAAGTTCCAGCGCCGGCTGCTGGGTTAAGATTGAGGCAACCACCTCGTCAGCGACATGGCGAAGTGTCTTATCGCTAGTTTCGATTTGCACCGCGCTTTGCGCCCGCGGGGTAGGAGCAAAAACGCGCTTGACGACTGTCGGTGAACCGCGCAGGCCGCATTTCGTGATCTCCTCTATACCAGCGTCGGCCGCATTCCACTTGACGATCTCGCTGCATGCGGCACGCAAGGCGTCATCGAGTGATCCACGGCGAATCGCGTTGACGCCTTCCAGCATGGTGATGAGGCAAGGCAACCTGCTGTTCAGGATCTGCGTGCCGCCCTCGGAGCGGCGTTCGACCGTGATCGCGCGCGAAGCAAGGTCGATCGAGGTAATTTTCGCGACGTAGGTCAACTGCCGGAAGTTGAGGCGCTTGGCTATTCCGGGGCCGACCTGGGCGGTATCGCCGTCGATCGTCTGCTTGCCGGTGAAGACGATATCAGGTGTGCCGAAGGCATCGCCAATCTTCGCAATCGCCTTAGAAAGGGCGAATGACGTCGCCAGCGTGTCGGACCCGGCAAAACAACGATCAGTCAAGAGCACCGCACCGTCGGCGCCATAAGTAAGCGACTTTCGCAGCGCTTCCTCTGCCATGGCCGGCCCCATGGTGAGTACCGTGACCTTGCCGCCATGGGAGTCGCGTAATTTGAGTGCTTCTTCAAGGGCGAACAAGTCGTAGGGGTTGATGATGGTCGGCACGCCCTGGCGCATGATCGTGTTCGTCACCGGGTGGACGCGGATCTGCGCTGAATCCGGCACCTGCTTGATACAGACTACGATGTGCATGTGGTTTTTAGCTCCCGATCGACAATGAGCTTGGCGTTTTGGTCTACCCCCAGCATTATTCATGCCAATCGCATTTGCCATTAGTAACTGATTGAAGTCTCGGCCATTTTCCTTTTGAGAAATCTGGCGCGGTGACAGTCTTGTCGCGTCGGCGACATTGTCGTGTCGCAACCTGCTGCACTCACCAAGTCCCGAATGGCTTCAGGGAGTCCAAGGGTACAAAGGTGCGGCTGGGCGTAGCGGCTTTAGCCGGATCGCGGTCCTCGAGCACCTTGAATACTCTACGCGCAAGCGGCGACGAGGTTGCAAAGTCCTCGTAAGCGCGTTCGAGTGTGGCGCACGCACGGGCGGCCACCGTCCTATCGCCGAGATCGGAAAAATCCTCCCGGGCCAGGTACTGCCCCATGCGCTTCATGATGTGCAGCCGCGAAACATTGAGCACCTTCGGATCATAGGAGATGCCAAGGACCTCGAAGAATTCCTCGGCAGCCGACAAGCCCTTTAGCCGCGCAAGAATGTCGGTCACATCAATGGGAACGGTCTCGCCAACACAACTGCTCATTTGCATTCTCCTTTGGTTGTGGTTAGTCTGGAATCCGCTTCGACTTCCAGCTGACGAGCGGTCGCGAGCTTTGCGGGTCGAGAAATGAGGCGGGGTTATCCAGCGGCTGAATCCGATGCACCAAGTCGTCGCCTTGATAAGTGGCGGCCGAAGCCGGAGCGGTCGTCACCAGGACCAGCGCGGCCGCAGCAAGTATCGTCCTCAACTAAAATTTGTCGATGGCTTCGCGAGTCCCGCGGCGGTATTCTTTTGTTGAGGTAATCACCGTACGTCTTTCTCTTGGTTCGTGACGTGTCTGCGGATGAACAGCGTCGATCGGGCACGTCGGACGGCATTGATAAGGCCTGCTACTTCATGAGTTCTCCCGTCTGCTTGTGCCCTTGTGGCAGCCCTGGCTGACAGCAACCTGAACCCTACTAGCGATTTACGCAGCGGCGATTCAGCGTCGTCTCACGTTCTGTCGATAGAATTCCCTCGACCGGGAAGCTCTGCACACTTGATGCAGACGCTGCTCATGAAGACGACAAGGCCAAGCGTTGTTGAGCTGGCGACCAGTGTTTGGGCGGAGAGGACGGATCAGCCTCATCGACGCGAAAGAAAAACCGTCCAAAAGGGCATGCTCTTACAGCACTGGCTCTCAGTCCGACGTGATCGAAAATCCGGTCTCATGAGGGCAGCCATAAGCACCTGAGGCTTGGACGAGGCCGCGGCCGCGGCATGCTTGTCCCGCTCCAATAGATTGGGATGTGGTTTGCCGCCGCGACAGCTGATACCACCAACGGCGTTAGAAGTTGACCTGTGCGCCATTTGCGTGAAGCGGTGGAATTGACGGCACGCCTGTCGTTTGCGAAGAAGTCCTAGGCCTGACAGTATTTGTCAATGATGTCGTCGCAGCCGCCTAAGACGGTGACGGCGAGCTTGTTCTTGCGGGGATACATCCCAGATGTTCTTAATCGGATTGAGCTGCAGGTGCAGAAGCGTGAGGTTGTCGGGTAAGATGAGATCCTGCGCGCTACGACAGCCTGCTCCGTCGAGCACCAGGATCGCATGTGCCCCGGCGGCGACCTGACGTCTGATTTCCGCCAGATGCAGGGACAGGGCCCTCGGCATTGGCCTTCGGCAGGGCGAGGGTGGCGGAGGCGGCGCGCGCCGGGCAAACGGCGCCGCAGATGTATCCCAGGGCCGCGCGGGCGGTTCCGCGTCTGGCCCCGGACCCGTGTCAACGTTCCGTGTTGGCCGACCCGCGCCTCGTCCTGGAGCGAGATCTCGATCGGCTTGCCGCCTCAGGCAGAGCCGCCGCTACCTTGTCGCGGAGAACTCGCAAATATATTTGTTCATGTCCGCTCCGCTAACTGACCTTGCCTGTAGGGTTTCTTTTGTAGTCCCGCAGCTTCGATACTTCGCCGCTCGGCCGAGCTTTCAGCGTCAGCGGCCCAGTGTCCTAGCGTCGCAGAAATCACTTCCCCTCCGTGCATTTTCGGGAACTCCAGGTGGGGTAATCACCAAAGTCGCTTTTGGCAATGAAATCGGTCACTATTTACTAAGAGATCGTCGGCACTATGCTCGCAACCGAACCTGCCGATTACCGCGCACTTCGTGTGCCAATGTGATCAACTCGATAGCGCTTTTGTCCAATATGCGACAGGATCGAGAACTCTACAATGAACGCCTGATCGCTCTGTACACCATGCGACCGAGTTGCGACCTCGGCCGGGCGACGCAGCAGCGCGATCGAACTGACTCTGCGAAAAAGTGACCGTACCACCGTCACAACGATGTCCTGAATAACACACTCTCATGATCGTCAGACACCCATCGAAATGAAGTCAGTTCGACATTCTCGTTGCCTGACCAGCAGCGCACAATCCTTCCCACGCGCAACTCGGGCGTTGAAACAAACCAGTGTCATGGAGGGATTCGAATAATCGCCTCAAAACCATCGTCGCGACCACGGGCAGGCGACGCAAGTTCAAGACTCCCACCGATGCGCTTGATCACCATACTAGCGATGTGTAGACCAAGGCCTGACCCCGCCGCTCCGGTAGCACCACGCCTAAATCGCTTCGTTATCTCTTCAAGGTCGGGGAGCGGTACCACCGGTCCCGCGTTTGCAATGGCGATGGACCCTTCAGTTCGGACGGAAACTGTTGCCGGGGTACCGGGCAGTCCATGTATGAGCGCATTCTCGATTAGGTTACGAAGCAGGATAGCAAACGCATCGACGTCTACTTTGCGCATCAAACTGGGGCAGCCGTCGACGTCAAGGATTAGCCGTCCGGCATATTGCGGCTTTTTCCCGAGGTCCTCAATTTCTAGCCGAACCGCTCGGACAAGATCGATCGCGTGGACTGCGACGCCGATTTCCGATTCGGCCCGCGCGAGTTGAAGCAGTTTTTCGACACGGGAGCCAAGGCTCGACAGCGCTTTCTCAATGCCGCGCGCGCGCGTTTTCGCCGAGCCCTGGGGAAGTTCGGCCACGAGCCTCTGCATCTGAGCGAGCGAACCTGCGATCGGCGTGCGCAGTTCATGTGCACTGTTTGCGGCGCACTCGCGTTCGCGATCGAGGGCCGTCCGCAGACGTTCCAGAAGCCGATCGACGGAGGCCGCGATGGGGGCCAATTCTGCTGGGAGATCAATCACGCCCACGGGTGAGAGATTGCAGCCGTCGCGCGATCCGATCTCCTGCTGCAGTACTTTGATGGGCGCCAGCGACCGCCGGATCACCATCCACCAGACGGCTATACTAAAGGGCAGCAACACGAGTATCGGGACCAAGACAAGAGCTGCGCCGTTCTTGATTGACTGACGGCGGAGATCGAGTGGTTCGGCCACGCGAAGAATCCTGCCGTCTGGCATCTTCAGTGTATAGATGCGGTCAGTAGCCGTTTGCGAAAATCCATCAAGCGCTGGAGTACCAGGGGACGGCCTAGGGTTCACCTCGACCGAATAGCGGACGGTCCAGTATTTTTCGAAACTGGGCGTATAGCCAGGTACACGAATGTAATCGGAGTCCACCTTCCCTTCATCAATTAGCGCCGGCTCCATAAACACGGCAGTTAGCTTCAGCAGGTCGTCGGAGAGGTCATCGACCACTTTGCTCAGCCTGAGCGCAGCAATGGTAGGGACGGAAATCCAGACCAGGAGCGTTGCGCCGCCCAGCCCCAGTATCAGCCTGCGCGTCAAGCTGCGCGAGTTCGTCATGTGACCACGAGCCTGTACCCGAGACCACGCACGGTCGCTATTACGTCCCCGCCGATCTTCTTGCGGAGCCGGCTGACGTAAACCTCCACTGTGTTGCTCTCGATCTCCGAACCGAAAGAATAGAGCGCGTCCTCGATCTTCCGCTTCGAAACTACCGTTCCGGGCCGGCGCAGAAGGCAGTCGAGCACCGCCCATTCGCGCGCAGTCAAGTAGACGGCCTGCCCGTGGCGGTAGAGGCGTCGCTCGGCCGACTGTATGGCCAGCGTTCCGAGAGAATATATAGGCTCGGGGAAGTGCCCATGGCGACGCGCCACAGCGTAAATGCGGGCGGAGAGTTCGCCGAGATCAAACGGCTTGAGCAAATAGTCGTCGGCTCCTGCGTTGAGCCCCTCGATACGATCTGAGATCTGATCACGAGCCGTCAGGATGATGACCGGTGTCGAATCAAGCCGCTTTCTCATCTCCCGCACGTAGTCGATGCCGTTACCGTCAGGCAGGTGAATGTCGAGAAGGGTAAGCTCGTAGGCGACCACACTTGCGTAGTCCCGCGCTTCGGACAGGTCTTTGACCCAATCGGCGGCGTGGCCATCAGCCACCGTATGTTCGCGTACCGCACTGCCAAGGGTCTCGTCGTCTTCAATTAGCAATATTCGCATCAGGTGTGCTGAGATCCAGTTTGGGGGCAAGACTCCTACCTTAGTGTATTGTCACAACCTGACGCTCAGCTGAACCGCCGTGGCGGAAAATATCCGGGGGGTTTTCAGGCTGCTGTCAGCTACGGCTGCAAGAAGGGCTGCTATTGGACCAACCAAATTAGAGAGCCCTTGTGAAAACGCTCATGATCTAGGCACTCTTTCTCGGCCCGCTTCATATCGGCGACGTCCTTGGGAGCATTAGTCACAGCGAGAACCTCGCGCCCAATGATCGCTCCGATGTATGCGCCCCTCCCAATCGTGTATTGCTCGACAGGAAACCGTCCCCGAATGCGGCCCAAGCAGGCATCCAAAATACGCAAATGCACAGGAAGGAGTGTTCTCCGGCCTTGCCTTCTCTTCGGTTCTAGCGCGTTAGCGCTGGGCCTGCTGCTGCTAATTGCCTCGAAAAGTCACATGAATGCTCGCCCGGTGCTCCACTATCATCTTCATCTCGGGTAACCGCGTTCGCGATCTTGCTTTCCGCGTCGGCTGCGACCTCTCAGCAGAACGACCTGATGCCGGAGCCATCTCGTCTCAAGTCGGTTTGATAAGGGCCAATCGCGCTTCCGTTGCGCGATATGCCAAATATAGTATCTCCTAAAAAGCGGAGGTGAGCGCGTGTGATGGTGAGCTGAACGTTATCCTTTGTCAGTTCTGCGTTCATCACAGAAATTCCCTGCGAGGCGCGGACGCCATCTCGAGCGTGTTTGCGCCCTGGCTTGAGGATGTGCAGCCCAAGAGATGTAATGCTCTGATAGTTTGCAAGGCTGGTCCCTATCAGCGCCGTTCATGCGCTTGGCGAACCAGCGGATCGCCCAACAGACGGGGATGACCGTGACTAGGCCGTGCGAGCGCAGCAGTTCGAATATCTTGAGCCTCTCGCCCGAAAACGCCACGCGTTCGAACGCCAGCCGTGAATATTCGCGTACCGTATCGCCGAGGAAGCGCCATGCCGCATAGTAGGGAAAGAATAGGCGGGACGACTGCCGCCGTCGCAGGCAGCATACAGTCGGTATTCTCGCGCCGCTGCGTTTGCTGAGCTGAACCGGGGGCGCCTGCCTCAGTAGCGCCAGCGCCGTCAGCCCCGGGAAGCTCCGCCAGCACCATCAGCGACAGCACCATCATACCGTCTAGTGGGTATTCGCAGCCCGACCGTCACGGTGGCATCGAGCAGAAGGTCTCGAGTGCTGTACCTGACGGTGCCGTTGAGCAGAAGCTGCGGCCACAAGCGAACAAGAAGACCGGCGATCAGCGCAAGCGGCCGGTGATAGTCTTTCTTCATCGTCATAGTTTGCCGCCCCCCTCAAACACCGGCCGGCTGAGATCGTTTTCAAGGGGTAGTTGGCGCTTGTCGGAGCGCCGGGCTGGCACCGGTGGATTGTCAAATAGCGGGAAATAGGCGAGTACGGCCTGGCTGCTCCCCTTGACTGAAAAGTGCTCGGCATCCTCGTAGAGATACTCGCCCTTCTCGCGGTAGGGGCAGAGCGCGCCCTCGCAGATCCGCATCGCGTCGATGAAGGTCGCGACGCCCGCATATTGCTTCAGTTCCGTGTTGATCGCCGGATCGAAGAAGACCGTCCATTTGTCCACCGCGTTCGGGTCGCGGCTGCCCTTCGTGTATGCGATGACCTGCACATTAGTGGAAAATTGCGGCGACTGGCCAATCAAGTAGACCTTCACGCCCATTGGTTCGAGTCCGGCCAACGTGCTTTGAAGCTGGTCGAGCCCGCGCGATTGCAGGTCGGTCCAGCGGGCAGTGAGGATCACGGTGCGGATATTGCGCTCCTTGATGATATTGAGCGCATTGGCGTTGAAATCCGCGCAGCGCGGCCGGGCATAGGAATAATAGGAAACGATCGGCGGGCATCCTGCCGCCGTATATTGCAAGATCCTGACCGGGAACCGCTCGGCATTTTCCACGATGCCAGGAACATAATGAGCGGCGAAGGAATCCCCCCAAAGCAGCACTTCCGGCCCGTCGGCCGCCGTGAGCGTGCAGGCCACGGCGTTCCATTCGCGGTAATCGGGGTTGTCGCTGAGGAAGCAGGTTCCCTGGTTCCACTGGTCGTGGCCGGCAATCTTCTGCTCGACGAAATCCCGCGTGCGGCCCGGAAAGCCGTCCGCGGCGACGCCGACGGCGCCGGCCACGGCAAACAGGGCTATGGCCGCCACACCTCCGGCGAGCAGGCGCGACTGGGTGATCGCGGGGTTGGGCTTGCGGAAGGGCTGCTCGACGAAGCGCCACGAGAGATAGGCAAGCGCGAAGCTTGCAACGATGATGCTCACCACCTGCATCGGCGTTGGATTGTCGAGCGACTGGTAGCGCAGGAACGAGACGATCGGCCAGTGGACGAGATAAAGGGAAAAGGAGATGAGGCCGATGCCGACCAAGGGGCGTTGCGACAGAAGCCTGGTCGCGAAAGGCTGGACCGGCGACTTGCCGACATAAATCAGAAGCGCGCTGCCGAGGCAGGGATAAAGTGCATTGAGGCCAGGAAAGGAGATCGCCTCATCGAAGGCAAAGACGGCGAAAGCGATGAGCGCGAGGCCGAGAATGCCGATCGCTTCGGCCAGCAAGCTCGAGCGCACCGCCGGTATGCTGCCCAGCGCCAGTGCCGCGCCGATCAAAAGTTCCCAGGCGCGCGTCGGCAGGACGAAGAAATTGGCGCTCGGCGCCGTCTCGGTCGCATAGACGCTCAAGCCGAAACTGATGAGGATCACCGGCAGCAGGATCGTGAGCCAGCGCTTGCCGAGATAGCGATAGATGATGAAGGCCGCCACCGGCATGAACAGGTAATACTGCTCCTCGACCGACAGCGACCATGTGTGCAGCAGCGGCCGGAATATGGCGTCGGCGGCGAAATAGCCAGACGCCTTCCAAAAAGACATGTTGGACATGAAGACGGACGCGGCAAGCAGGCTCTTCGAGAAATCGAGCAAGAAAGACGGGATGAGCAGGAGGTAGGCGACGAGGCAGGTGACGGCGACGGTGACGAAGCGCGACGTACGCCTAACGATCGGCGGAGCCGATGTGGAAACTGCCAGGCGCGTTCAGACGAGGCGCTCTACAGTGTCGCTCGGCGCGCATCATCAGACGGCGGGACGAGCGAGCGCCCTTGTTGTCACGCCCAACCGTGTCGTGAGATCTTGGCATCCACATGCGGCGGGAGCTTGACGGTCACAGACTTGGCCGCTGGCAACCGGTGGTTGGCTTCGCCTGCATGTCTCGTCGTGTCGACTGCCTGTCCGGCGAGGTTGTTCATGGCGGAACTCCTGTTGGCTGCGTTAAGGTAGTTCCCCTTATCGGAGCAACTGCTGTGCCAACCGCAAAACCGTTCCCAATCGATGCGGTCACGCTGACAGGCAGTGTCTCATGTCCGACACTGTCAAAAAGCCGACAACGAGTGCTGCTGCTGTCACTTGGCAGTTGGATGGGGTCTCCTTTGTGTGTGATCGAGGACGTGGACCAGCAGCTTATCCGCTGCTGTCCGCCGTCGTTGGGCCGAGAATTCGACGAAAACCGCTGCGCGCCGCCTTGATGGCGCCATCATAGACGCCACCTTCCAGCGTGCAGCGGTTCGCCGCGATCGCTTGGAACTGCGAGTAAGGCTGCGCGTAGTACAAGGAGGAACTCGAATGGCTGATTCAAAGCTGGCGATTGCGATGGGTCGACCAGCATTCTCAAATGCCAGGCGACACATCAGCCGACTCGGTCTGACCGGGAACAGTCTATTGAGATTCGACACCGAGCTAAGCGTGCTTATTGAGAAAGACCCGGAGGTCTTGTCCTCGGTTCTTCCGTCAGGCGAGCTGCGGATTCTGAGTCCTCAGCACTTCGTTTACCCCGCCGAAATAGGAAAGGAGTCGCGCAGTTTCTTCACGATTTCCGGTGTGACTTCCAGCACCCGATCTACCTCCTCCTCGAGGTTGTACCGTGAAAAGGAGAAGCGAACTGCTCCGAGTGCCGCAGTGTGGGGAATGTTCATAGCCCTTAGAACATGGCTTCGTACCAGGGAGCCAGAGGTGCAGGCGGAGCCAGAGGAACAAGCGATGCCGTGGCGATTGAGCAGAAACTGTATGGCTTCACCGTCGACGCGGTCGAAGGCTACATTTGTGGTATTCGGCAGCCGAGCCAGCGGATCGCCGGTGACGAAGGACTTGGGGATGCGCTCCAGAAGTCCTTTCTCCAATCGATCCCGCAGCGATTTTACTCGTTTGTTTTCCTTGTCCATGTACTGCAAGGCGAGTTCGGCCGCCTTGCCCAAACCAACGATCCCGGGCGTGTTCTCTGTGCCCGCGCGTCGGTCGCGCTCCTGGCGGCCCCCCTTGATCAGTGCGTGAAAAGGCACGCCGCGTCTTATGTAGAGTGCGCCGACGCCCTTCGGCCCATGTAGCTTGTGGCCGGAGAGCGATAGCATGTCGATTGCGGTCGATTTCAGATCGATCGGAAGCTTGCCGACGGCCTGCACTGCGTCTGTGTGGAAAAGCGCGCCTACTTCCTTGGCCATCTCAGCAAGCTTAGCGACAGGGAAGATTGTTCCAGTCTCGTTGTTCGCCCACATGATCGAAACGATTGCCACCCGATGGGTGAGAGCGGCCCGGTAGGCGTCAAAGTCGAGACGGCCATAATGATCCACCGGTATCCTGTGGACCTTCACGCAACGCGTCTTCTCAAGATGTGCGCAGAGCGTCCGCACCGCCGGATGCTCGACCGGCGAAGTGACGATCTCCGTGCGCTCGGGATTCACCTCGAGCCCAGAAAGGATCGCCGCATTGTCGCTTTCGGTCCCGCCCGAGGTGAACGTGATCTCGTGGTCGAACTTCGCGCCGATCAGCGCTTGCAACTTCCGGCGCGCCGTCTTTATCGCTTTGCCCGCAGCGGCGCCAATATCATGCATCGATGAAGCATTGCCAAACTGATCGATAAAGAACGGCAGCATCCCTTGAAAAACTTCGGCATCGACTCGCGTTGTTGCGTTGTTGTCAAGATAGATAGGCCTCAAGCTACCACCTCCACCTGCCGATGATGCAGCGCGTCCAACCGCGGTACTCGCCCCACTCGGACGCCGCCATTGGAGAAGTGTTCCGCGAGTGTATCTCGATTGTCCCGCATTGTCGTTTGTCTTAGGCGATCAGCCGAAGGACTTGCCGCAGGCGCACTTCTCCCGCGTATTGGGATTATCGAAGATAAAACCGGAGGACTGGGAGCCCGCGACGAAATCTACGGTCAAGCCCGTGACATGGGGTTGGGAGCCTGCATCTACGAACACCTTGACTCCACCCGTCTCAATGAGAGCATCCCGCTCGCGAGGCCCGTTGTCCAGGCCCACAAGGTATTTGTGACCGGCGCAACCGCCCACTTGGACGGCGATGCGCAAGCCGTTCGCCTGCTGCGGGGCCCGGCAAAGCGCATCCTTCACTACGACGATGGCCTTTTCGGTAATCGTGATCATGACATCGTTTCTCCTGGTTTCCGAGATGCACTCGCAAATCACGTTGCACATAGTGTGCCAACGGAAAAACCACCCTAAAAACAACGCGAGGCTCAAACACTGCCATGTCGTATTTCCGACACAGTCGGAGATCGGACAACGCAGAATGCGGCTGTTATGCGCGATTTGTCTGGGTCGTGCCACGAAAGCACTGGGCAACCCACGTGCATTCTGGGGGTTACTCAGTCGACGAGATGATCGTCCAGCGCGGCTTGCTTATTACGCCTCTCATCGGACACTCCCAACGTTGAACCAGACCTGGTAACTAGAGGTGATCTTGTCGAGCAACGCCCTTTAGCGGTGTCCCAGAGCTATGACCCGTTCTCTTCTTTGATCAGGGGGCGGACGCGACCCTAAGACACTTCAGCGCTTCGAGAATGTTCTGCGGCGACGAGACCCCGTAGGGATCCGATGCGCAGTTGTCTGAGAGACCTTCCTCCTCGAACCAATGTTCCACCACTCCATCATTGACTACGGCAGCATAGCGCCAGGAGCGCATGCCGAAGCCGAGATTATCCTTCGCGACTAACATGCCCATCTTACGAGTGAATTCGCCTGAACCATCAGGAATGAGCTTGACCTTCTCCAGCTTCAACGCCTTTCCCCAGGCATTCATCACGAATGCATCATTGACAGAGAGGCAGTAGACGGCTTCTATTCCTTGCTTTTCGAATTCATCATAGAGCTTTTCAAAATCGGGCAGTTGATAAGTCGAGCAGGTCGGGGTGAAGGCGCCGGGAAGCGAGAATAGCATGACGCGCTTGCTGCCGAAGTAATCATCGGTTGTTTTGTCTTCCCAACGATATGGATTGGTCCCGTCCACGGTTTCATCGCGAACACGCGTGCGAAAAGTGACGAAAGGTAGTCTTTTATTGGTAGCCATCAGTATTGCTCCGTTTGCAATTTTGGCGCATTTGCCCGCCCTGAACACTGTTTAGAAACCTGCTATTTTGGAGTGCATCTTCCAGATTTCGCCACCCGCCCCGAAACGGTTACCAAATCCAGGGCCGGGGAGCTTTTGCTCCTCTTGTCGGCTGCTTGCGGACGTCCAACGAGCGAGAAGCAAGGGCCATGCCATTTGACATCAAGGCTGTAACAGCGGCGCTTTGCCGCGCATGGCTAGGACCTGGCGTGCGTGTATTCAGTTGCTAGGAGGCATGCGGTCCAGCATCTCGCGCTTCACAAGTAATCCGGGCCGCTGCCTTTGGCACAGAACCGACAGTTAATGTCGGGCTTGTCCATCCCGCAACACGGCGGTCTTCGCCGCTGCCTCACTACACGCATCATCAAGTCATTGAAAAGTAACCACAAACCTTCTCATCGGCTTTGTGGACGCGATTGGCACGCGTTTTGAACCTTCCTTGTCGCGGGGCGGCCAGGGCTGCGGCAATGATCTCGTGAGTACGGGTGTATGTGACAAAGGAGGAAAGCAACATGTCAAGTCTGGCTCAGATCCGCACCCTACCGGAGAGAATGACCCTTGGGGTCCGAAAGGCCGATCGGCCTGGCTGGCGACGATTATTGCAATCGCTCGGCCTCGGACCATGGCCGCCTACAGACCTGGAGATGGATTTCGATCAGTACGTGCTTGCCTGTGTCCTCTCGCGTGCGCTGGAGGAGATTGACGCCAGCGAGGCAACTATCACGGAGGCGACGGGGCTTTCGCGTGCCGAGCTTCGGGACATGCTGGTCAACAGTTTTCCCGCCACTGTTATCCACGCCTTCGCCTTGGAAGAGGTGAGTGACCCCGAACCTGGCGTGGAGGAGGAGCTTCTACGATGTCTGCTGCTCGCGCATGCTCGACCGGACGATCCAGCGAGCGGCCGTTTTGCCAAGATCATAGCCCGGCGTTCGTTGCGTCAAGACCATCTCTGGCTGGAGCTTGGTCTCTGGGACCGCGCTGAACTCAGCCGCTTGCTCGCCACGCATTTCCCCACGCTCGCAGCCGGCAATACCAATAACATGAGATGGAAAAAGTACCTTTATCGAAAGCTCTGTGAAGCTGAGGGCTTGTCCCTATGCACCGCCTCCAGTTGCCGAGAATGCAAGGCATTCGAAGACTGCTTTGGTCCTGAGGAAAGTGAAAGACTTCGCATGTACACGGCCAATTTGGGTTAGGAGCGACTTACAAGAGCTGTAGACCACCTCAGCCCGTAAGCGTCAGTTCGCGGTGTACGACGTCACGCGCCTAATGTGGAGGACATCATCATGATCGTTGAACATTCCGCGGAGGTCTGCGGCAAGACACCCTTTTATCGTCACCTCTATGTCCAGGTGCTGGCCGCGATCGCCGCGGGTATCCTGCTCGGGCATTTCTATCCGGACATCGGTACCGAGCTGAAACCGCTCGGCGACGCCTTCATCATGCTCGTCAAGATGATTATCGCCCCCGTCATCTTCCTGACGGTTGCGACCGGCATTGCCTGCATGACCGATCTCGCCAAGGTCGGCCGCGTCGCCGGCAAGGCGCTGATCTACTTCCTGACCTTCTCCACTCTCGCGCTCGTCGTCGGCCTCGTTGTCGTGAATATCGTTCAGCCGGGCGTCGGCATGCATATCGACCCGGCCTCGCTCGATGCGAAGGCGGTTGCGACCTACGCCGAGAAGGCGCATGAGCAGTCGATCACCGGCTTCCTGATGCACATCATCCCGACGACGCTTGTCGGCGCGTTCGCCGAAGGCGACATCCTGCAGGTCCTGTTCATCTCGGTGCTTTTCGGCGTTTCGCTGGCGATGGTCGGCAAGAAGGCGGAGCCGGTCGTCGATTTCCTGCAGGCGCTGACCCTGCCGATCTTCCGGCTGGTGGCGATCCTGATGAAGGCAGCCCCGATCGGCGCTTTCGGCGCCATGGCCTTCACCATCGGCAAATACGGCATCGCCTCGATCGCCAATCTCGCCATGCTGATCGGCACCTTCTACCTGACGTCGTTCGTCTTCGTCCTCGTCGTGCTCGGTGCGGTGGCGCGCTACAACGGCTTCTCGATCGTCTCGCTCATCCGCTACATCAAGGAGGAGCTGCTCCTGGTGCTCGGCACCTCGTCCTCCGAAGCCGCACTGCCGGGCCTCATGAACAAGATGGAGAAGGCGGGCTGCAAGCGCTCGGTCGTCGGCCTTGTCATTCCGACCGGCTATTCCTTCAATCTCGACGGCACCAACATCTACATGACGCTTGCGGCACTCTTCATCGCGCAGGCGACCGATACGCCGCTCTCCTACGGCGACCAGATCCTGCTGCTGCTCATCGCTATGCTGAGCTCGAAGGGGGCTGCCGGCATCACCGGCGCGGGCTTCATCACGCTTGCCGCAACGCTCTCGGTCGTTCCCTCCGTGCCGGTCGCCGGCATGGCGCTGATCCTCGGTATCGACCGCTTCATGTCGGAATGCCGGGCGACCACCAACTTGATCGGCAATGCCGTTGCGACCGTCGTGGTGGCTAAGTGGGAAGGAGAGCTTGATCAGGCGCAGCTCGTCCTGGCGCTCGGCGGCAAGGTGGCGATCGAAGTCACTCCGAAGGTCGTCAAGCCGGCCGAGTAAGTCCCTCCCGGGGCCCGCACGACAAGTGCGGTTTGGCGCGGTCTGGTCCTCCCCCGGATCGTGCTGGGGGCGCGGTCTGGTCCTCGCCAGATCGCGCCCTTTTTTCTTCCTAGCGGCTATACTGTGCCGCGAGGCGCTCGTGGCGCAGGCTCATTCGCTCGCGGCCATAAGCGTTGCGGCCGCAGTGCCTGGGATGAGACGTCGCAAGCTATTGTTAGTTCCCATCGCTCGTTTCCCATGCCCTATGCGCTTTCGCTCACCTCAGGCCGCTCCGCCACGCACGGTAGCCTCAGGGTTCAAGCTCGTGCCGCAGATATGCGTCGTTCGAGACATATCCGGCGTAGGGATCCGCGGGAGCAGCATTTTTCCGATTGCGTTCGTTCTATCGAAATCCGGCTGTGAGACCATAGTGCGTATGGTCTGCACCGATGGGCATCGATTCGGACGCTGTTTTCTCATAGAAGAGCCGATGACGGGTGTGTCTGACCTCAAGGCGGTTATGCAGTGCGTGGCCCAGCACACCTGAAAGTCGCGTCACCAGACTGACGGCAACTGCTGTCGGATCTCACCTGGTCAAATCCGTCTCGACAGCCCACGCCGTCCGAAAATGAACGTACGGGGCTCTGAGCTGACGTCGTTAGGCACCTCCAGTCGGTTTGTCGGATCCGCGACACGCAGGCCACTACATGAAGCTCTCGATTTTCCAGGGCTAAATAGCTGAAAAGCGGCCATAAAATCACTTCCCCAGTTTGATCAGTCAAATTGGCATGGGTTTTGAAGCCATTCCGTCGCACGGCGCGATCCGCTGCCAGGCCGTACTTGCGTCATGGGTAAGCGCGATTAAACGAAGGAGGAGAAACAAGTTTGAAATGTCTAAAGCTGCACGGAATCGGAGACGCTCACCACCTCGCTCCATTTTGGTCCAACCCGCGCCGTCGTCGGCGAGCGCGTGATCGGGCGTCTTCATCCCGCCGTTCGAACCCGAAAAAATGCGGCCGCTCCGCAAGTATCACTTCCGCTCTTCCGCGGGCCGCAGCCCCAACGGAGACTAACGACCTTGCCGGGTCAATAAGCGCAAGCTGATGAGTAACTAGAGAGAAGGGGAAGTCGAGTGCAGAGCAACCCCATTCCAGATCACGTTCCGCCCGGTTTTGTGAAGGACTTCAATCTCTTCACGTCGCCGGGCATGGCACCGACACCCAACGGAGACCCGCACGCAGCTGTGGCATCCGTCCATGGAGGCGCCCCGATCTTTTTTTCTCCCCGTAACACGCGCGATGGACGGGGGACCTGGGTGATCACGCGCGCGAGTGACCAGCGCAAGGTGCTGCAAGACCTCGAGACCTTTTCCAGTCATCGCAGCATCTTCTCCTCCGCACTCGGCGAAAGTTGGCCAATGATCCCGCTCGAGCTCGGTCCACCGGCCCATGGCGTCTTTCGTGCGCTACTAAATCCGCTGTTCTCACCTAGGCGGGTGGAAGCGCTGGAGCGGATTGTCCGTCAACAAGCGAGCGCGCTGACGGACCGGATCGCCCGATCGCAGACCAGCTGTGACGTCATGAAGGATTTTGCCTATCCATTCACAGCTAACGTTTTCCTTGGCTTTCTGGGGCTCTCAGATAGCCGATCCGACATGTTACTTGGCCGGGTAAGCGATTTGCTCCACGGCAACGAAGTCACGCGAACCGCAGCGGCCCAATCGATCGTGGAGTTCATTGACGAAGTTGCAGCGATGCGCCGCAAGGAACCAGCCGCTGATTTCATGACCTTCGTCGTGCAGGCGCACATCGAGGGTCGCTCATTAACGAACGAGGAAGTCCGTGGCATCGGTGTACTCTTCTTGGTCGGGGGACTCGACACGGTCGCAGCCGCGATAGGCTTTGACTTGGCCTATCTTGCACGCAATCCGAACGATCAGGAATTGCTGCGGAACGAACCGGACCGGATCGTGCTCGCGGCTGAAGAACTATTGCGCGCCTATTCAACCGTTCAGATGATCCGCGTGGCAACAAAGGATATTGACTTTGAAGGCGCGCCGATTCGTAAGGGAGACTATGTTTCCTGCGCCACGATGATTTCCAATCGTGACCCCGCAGAATTTGCGTGCCCTGATACCATCGATCTGGCACGACAGGACAACCACCACACCGCCTTCGGCTATGGTCCTCATCTTTGCCTCGGAGCACATCTGGCCCGGCGAGAAATTGTCATTGGGCTCGACGAATGGCTGGCACGCATCCCCACTTTCCGAATAAAGGACGGTACGGCGCCGATCACCCATGGCGGCCACGTATTTGGGATTCAAGACCTGATTCTGGCCTGGGGTTGACCGGCCCGCAGGGGCATTGTCGTTCATAGGAGCGCTATAAGCTGCCCGGCAGGCATTCACGTCTGATGGCTGGCGGACCTCGAGACGACGTGCATTGTTCGAGGGAAATCTGCCGGTGCCACTCGGCCCATTTGGCGGTCAGAGGAAATCGACCAAGACGTGGCACATACTGGAAAGGAGGGGCGCGGCCGTTGGCGGCACCTTCTCGCCGTATTGCATAGACTCCTCGCCGACACCAGTCACACCACATGGTGCGCAAGCGACAGATGTGTTCGCTTACGCCGAACAGGACGAAATCGCGCAATCGACCGCGCGGACGAGGCGGCACTGCGGAGCGCGTATTGGGCGGACGCCGATGGACAATCATGGGGCCTATTCCGGCTCGGCCGAGGGTTTATTCGTTAGGGACATAACGGCGTTCCACGACGGCTTGGAAATTTTGTGCGCCGCGCGTGGGTTCATCCAGGAAGCGGCGAATTCAGAGGGCGGGAACGTCAGCCACGCCAAGATGTCGCTTCTGCTCTGCTGCTATGCCAGCGATGATGCAACTAGGATCAGCAGCTATCGCGACAACGCACGTTTCCAACGCCGGTTATCCGAAGCACTACATCAGCGTCGTCAGCAAACCAAGGCGGCTACATGCTTGAGAAAGCACCGACGCAGCAGGATATGCCATTCGAGACAATGCGCGAGAACCTGCCGATCGGCAGCGTAAATTCTGTGGGCCCTCAAGGCGGTTTATGAGCCGCTGCACCACTTGGTGTTCGGTGATGTCGCTTTCTGGCGGCAGATATTCGGCGATGTCTTTCTGGCAATCCCGGATCAGCCGTTTCATCTTCGCAAAATCAGCCATGATCGACTCCTTGATAGGTCAATACCTGACCTTGGCAATGGGTTGCATTGGGCAGCGTGAGAGACAGGACCAGGCGCGGCTGAGGGACAGTCGAGCGCGTCATGCAATAGCTATCTCGTAGTGATGCCGCGATCCGGGGCGCCTTCCTTCGACCAGCAAGAACACGGAACGCCAAGCGGTCCAGTGCCGTAAAGGCACTTGGGGGAGCGCGTGGTGCATTGCCGCGGAGTCTTGGTGGCAACTGGCTTGGCCGAGGTCATGCTAGCGCCGGCCGTCGAACCGCCTGCGGTCACGTCGGTGCATCCGGTCATCAGAAAAGTGAGGGCGCCGAGGGGGGGGGAGCGTTCGGAATCTGATCATAGGCGTCCCGTGGCACAGCTTAGAAGACGGGGAAGCTTTAGGGGCTGCTTCCTCTACAATCGTAAATGGCCGGCGCTGTTGTCGTGCGTGCTTCCCGACCCGCAGCTGGAATGCGTGAGTGTGTCTAAAATGCGAGTGCCCCCTGGCCGCGGATTGCAACGATGGTTTGCGTTCGCAGACGCACCAAAAGATCGCGGGCGCGAAACACTACAGCGGCGGCCTGCTGCTCCTCGCTTTTAACCGCCACGAAACGCATGGTCGGCCGCTGCGCGGCTTCGCAATTGCTTCCGCATCGGCTGCATCGTTCTTCTGCCGCTTCACGAGTCTGGGGCAATGAGCCTGATCTTATGCCCCAGCTTCGCGGTCTCGCGCGCCCAGTAATGGCTGCTGGCGCAGGCCTCCATGGCAACTGTGCAAGCCGGCTGGGGGCAAGAAATTTAAGCACCTGATCACGGCGCAGCTTCTTGCGGAAGATCAGGCTCCTGATGCAGCCGCGCATGCATCTGGAACACCTTCTTCGCCAGATCCAACCCGATTGTGCTAACTTCCGACATTGACGTTTCCGTTCAAGTGATGAGGCTGTACCCGCGGTTCCATTCTATGCGCTGCTTTCAGCACCAGCAAGTTGCATGCTGGCGACTCTGCCGCGTGAGAACGCACTGGCAGGTACCCACACTTGCATGCCCGCGGCATGAAGCTTGGCCACCGCGGCGGCCGGTGTCATAGCTACAGCGCTGAGGTATTCCATCGTGCGCCGCGCCCGGTGGTCGAATCGGATTTGAATAGGGCTGGGCGGCAGACGACCTCATACGCGATCTCCTGGCGGCAAGCGTCAACCATAATAGGCCTTGGCCAGATTGGAGCGGAAGTTGTTAGAGTTGAATGGCACGCCCACGCCGAAGTCATAGAATTCGAGCGTGAGCCGCGCTGCCTCGGTCATGTCGAACCACCTGATTGCAGGCTGCGTCCCGCCACGAGTCCTCGTGCCCACGACGTTGTGCCCGAATCGGTTCTGCTGATAGGCGACCAGTGGATGTGTTCCATCCATGTGCGGCTGTGTCGTCGTTTTGTAACGACCACGGTTCGAGTAGGTGGCCGCGTTAACCTGCGCTTGACCATCGCAACTCGCCAGCCATACGACGACATTCTGCCGATCATACCGATCCCCGTGAAAAGGGGCCAGTTGACGCTCTGCTCCTTAGGAAAGAACCAAGAGTACATGACGGCGCACTCGCCCTTGTAGTGCCCCGCTTTGACATAGATCTGTCCAAGGTTGCGTGAGCAACCGCCGTTCATCGTTCCCGATGGGTTCAGACCGCCGCTGACGTTGCCGGCGGCATCCACGGCTGGGAAAGGGACACAGCCGCTATCGACTTTGAGATAAGGCTGGAAGGTCTTGAGGAAGCCGGAGGTGGTGTCGGGAAACCGTTGCACCTTATCGTGGTCGATGACAGCAGCACGGGCCGCCACCGATAGTCCGCAAACGGGCACGAAAATTAACGCGGCTAGGAGAAGTCGCCGATTGAGTGGAGTGCTATGAACGACCGCCGCCTTTTTTTGTGCTTGTCATGTCTGCTTCCTTCGTTGGTCGAACTCTTTTGGCTGGCTTGCGTGCCGCCGCGAGCAAGTCGTTCAAAACTCGTGCCAAGTCGCTCGAGTGAGCCGACAAGAGAGATGATTGCTTGTTGTTTAGGTATATAGGTTGAGGAATGAACACACCGACTTGGACAATAAGCTTATGTCGCGGAGCCGACAAAGGTGACGACAGTGCGCAAAATTAGCTTATTGTTCTGGCAAGCAAGGTTTGGATCGAACGAGGGTCCTTCAATCTGCCAAGTCCCGTGTCGTTGACCAGCAGCATCATTTTGCCGCCCCCTGAGACGTTTAAGCCAGGCTTGCGACATTGTCCGTCACCTTTGTCCGTTCAGCGACAAAGGCTTGTCTCCTCAGCCGCGCGTTTTTTAGTCTAAACATTTGGAACAAAAAGCAGATTGGCTCTTGTTAGGTTCGCTCAAGCGACTTGGCACGACTTTTGAAGTCCATTTGGCGAGGCGGCGCAAGCTGCCGGCGGCATTCATGGCGCGGGCAACCGCGATGGTTCAAACAAACGAAGGAAAGCAACATGGCAGGTCTGCGTCAAATCGCGTTCTATGGGAAGGGGGGTATCGGAAAGTCCACCACCTCTCAAAATACGCTCGCCGCTCTTGTCGACCTCGGGCAAAAGATTCTCATCGTCGGCTGCGACCCTAAGGCGGATTCCACGCGCCTTATCCTCAACGCGAAGGCGCAGGACACGGTACTGCATCTCGCCGCGACGGAAGGTTCGGTTGAAGACCTCGAGGTCGAGGATGTGCTGAAGGTCGGCTACAAAGGCATCAAATGCGTCGAGTCCGGCGGCCCGGAGCCTGGCGTCGGCTGCGCCGGGCGCGGCGTCATCACCTCGATCAACTTCCTGGAAGAAAACGGCGCCTATGACGATGTCGACTACGTCTCCTACGACGTGCTCGGCGACGTGGTGTGCGGCGGCTTCGCGATGCCGATCCGCGAAAACAAGGCCCAGGAAATCTACATCGTCATGTCCGGTGAGATGATGGCACTTTATGCCGCCAACAACATCGCCAGGGGCATCCTGAAATATGCCACCGCCGGCAGCGTCCGTCTGGGCGGGCTGATTTGTAACGAGCGTCAGACCGACCGCGAGCTCGACCTCGCCGAAGCGCTGGCTGCCAAGCTGAATTCCAAGCTCATCCACTTCGTGCCACGCGACAACATCGTCCAGCATGCCGAGCTCAGGAAGATGACGGTCATCCAGTATGCGCCGGACTCCAAACAGGCCGGGGAATATCGCGCGTTGGCTGAAAAGATCCATGCCAATTCGGGCCAAGGCACAGTCCCCACACCGATCACCATGGAGGAACTGGAGGACATGCTGCTCGACTTCGGGATCATGAAGAGCGACGAGCAGATGCTTGCCGAACTCCAGGCCAAGGAAGCGAGGGTGCCAGCAGCCCAGTAGACGCCGCAGCACGCAAGGGGCGCGGACCCTGATGCGGCGCGCCATTCTAAGAACGACGTCCAGTTGGTGAGGCATCACCCGAACCTTGAAGGGACAGGCCCAATGAGCCTCGACTACGAGAATGACAGTGCTCTGCATGAGAAGCTTATCGAGGAAGTGCTGTCGCAGTATCCAGACAAGGCGGCGAAGCGCCGCAAAAAGCACCTTAGTGTCGCAACGGACAAGGAGGAGGCCGGCGAGGAAGGACAGGTGGTTTCCGAATGCGACATAAAATCGAATATTAAGTCCATTCCAGGCGTGATGACGATCCGCGGCTGCGCTTATGCCGGTTCGAAAGGGGTAGTTTGGGGTCCGATCAAGGACATGGTCCACATCTCACATGGGCCGGTCGGTTGCGGTCAGTATTCCTGGTCACAGCGGCGCAACTACTACGTCGGCACGACGGGTATCGACACTTTCGTGACGATGCAGTTCACCTCCGACTTTCAGGAGAAGGACATTGTCTTCGGTGGTGACAAGAAGCTGGAAAAGGTCATCGACGAGGTCCAGGAACTTTTTCCCCTTAACAAAGGCGTCACCGTGCAGTCCGAATGTCCGATAGGCCTGATTGGCGACGACATCGAGGCGGTATCGCGCAAAAAGGCCAAGGAGCACGCGAAAACGATCGTGCCGGTCCGTTGCGAAGGCTTCCGCGGCGTCTCGCAATCGCTCGGCCACCACATCGCCAACGACGCGATACGCGATTGGGTCTTCGACAAGACCGAAGTCGAGTTCGAAACCGGTCCTTACGACGTTAACGTGATCGGCGACTACAATATCGGCGGCGACGCCTGGGCCTCACGCATCCTGCTCGAGGAGATGGGGCTGCGCGTGATCGGCAACTGGTCGGGGGACGCCACGCTCGCCGAAGTGGAGCGAGCGCCAAAGGCCAAGCTCAACCTCATCCACTGCTATCGATCGATGAATTACATCTGTCGGCACATGGAGGAAAAGTACGGTGTCCCTTGGATGGAATACAATTTTTTCGGTCCATCTCAGATCGAAGCCTCCATGCGCGAGATAGCCAAGCATTTCGGGCCGGAAATCGAAGACAAGACCGAGAGAGTCATCGCCAGGTACCGGCGCTTGGCGGATGCTGTGATCGACAAGTATTGGCCGCGCCTCCAGGGCAAGAGGGTGATGCTCTATGTGGGCGGCTTGCGCCCCCGTCACGTCGTCACCGCCTACGAGGACCTCGGCATGGAGATCGTGGGCACCGGCTACGAATTCGCCCACAACGACGACTATCAGCGCACTGGCCATTACGTGAAGAAGGGCACGCTAATCTATGACGATGTAACCGGGTACGAACTGGAGAAGTTCATAGAAAGGATTCGCCCGGATCTCGTCGGCTCCGGCATCAAGGAGAAATACCCGGTGCAGAAGATGGGCATCCCATTCCGTCAGATGCATTCCTGGGATTATTCCGGGCCGTATCACGGCTATGACGGCTTCGCCATCTTCGCCCGCGACATGGATCTAGCCATCAACAATCCGGTCTGGGACCTCTACGACGCGCCCTGGAAGAAAATGACGGTGCCTACGGCAGCAGTTGCAGCCGAATGAGAGCGAGGTCTCTCGCTGACAAGGGCCGCGAGAGACCAGAAACGTCTCGAACGTCTCTGTGCCGCCGTATAGATGCCAGATGAAAAAAAGGTGACCACTATGCCGCAATCGGCCGAAAAAATTCTCGACCATGCTCCCCTGTTCCGCGAGCCGGAATACAGGCGAATGTTCGCCGAGAAGAAGCTAAACTTCGAATGCCCACACCCGGATCAGATTGTTACTGATCAAAGCGAATTCACGAAAAGCTGGGATTATCGCGAGAAAAACCTCGCCCGCGAAGCTCTCGTGGTGAACCCCGCTAAAGCCTGCCAGCCGCTCGGCGCCGTGTTCGCGGCGGCGGGATTCGAGCGGACGATGTCGTTTGTCCATGGCAGTCAGGGCTGCGTTGCTTATTACCGTTCGCACCTGTCACGCCATTTCAAGGAGCCTTCATCGGCCGTTTCGTCCTCGATGACGGAGGATGCGGCGGTGTTCGGCGGTCTGAAGAACATGGTCGACGGGCTCGCCAATACTTACACTCTCTACGATCCGAAGATGATTGCCGTCTCTACCACCTGTATGGCGGAGGTCATTGGTGACGATCTGCATGGTTTCATTGAGAACGCCAAGAGCGAAGGCGCAGTCCCTCCCGAATTTGACGTGCCATTCGCTCACACGCCCGCCTTCGTCGGCAGCCACGTCGACGGCTATGACAGCATGGTCAAAGGCATCCTGGAGCACTTCTGGAAAGGCAAGGAGCGCACGAAAGCGGCTGGCACGATTAACATCATCCCGGGCTTCGATGGCTTCTGTGTCGGGAACAATCGCGAACTCAAGCGCCTGCTCAACCTTATGGGCGTGTCGTACACCTTCATCCAGGATGCCTCCGACCAGTTCGATACGCCGTCCGATGGCGAATTCCGCATGTATGACGGAGGCACGAAGATCAAAGACGTGAGAAGAGCACTCAATGCGGAGGTGACAGTATCACTGCAGCATTATAATACTCGCAGGACCCTGGAATATTGCGAACAGGTCGGACAGGCGACGGCGTCCTTCCACTATCCTCTCGGTATCAAGGCTACCGACGAATTCCTGATGAAGGTCTCGAAGATTTCCGGCAAGGAAATCCCTGAGGCAATTCGCCTGGAGCGCGGCCGGTTGGTCGACGCTATGGCAGACAGCCAGTCTTGGCTGCACGGCAAGAAATACGCGATCTACGGCGACCCTGACTTCGTATACGCCGTGGCGCGGTTCGTCATGGAAACCGGTGGCGAGCCAACACACTGCCTGGCCACCAACGGCACCTCAGCCTGGGAAGCCGAGATGAAGGAATTGCTGGGATGCTCACCGTTCGGTAAGGATGCACAGGTTTGGGCGGGCAAGGACCTCTGGGCAATGCGCTCACTGCTTTTCACCGAACCGGTGGACCTGCTGATCGGCAATTCCTATGGCAAGTATCTGGAGCGCGACACCGGAACACCTCTGATCCGGTTGATGTTTCCGATCTTTGACCGGCACCATCACCATCGTTTTCCCCTTATGGGCTACCAAGGCGGACTGCGTGTGTTGACGGCGATCCTCGATAAGATCTTCGACAAGCTCGATCGCGACACGATGCAGCCGGGTGTGACCGACATCTCTTATGACCTCACTCGCTAAGAGCGGCGGCCGGCGTAGGCCGGCCATCTTTCGATCAATTTGGGGTCCAGCGCAATGCTCTCGCTCAGTGCCAAAATCCAGGATGCCTTTAACGAGCCTGCCTGCGAGAACAACCGCAGCAAGGACGCCGAGGCTCGCAAGAAGGGCTGTTCAAAGCCGCCAACCCCGGGAGCGGCAGCTGGCGGCTGCGCTTTCGACGGCGCCAAGGTGGTTCTGCAGCCGATCACTGACGTTGCCCATCTGGTCCACGCACCGCTCGCCTGCGAGGGCAATTCTTGGGACAATCGCGGCACGGCGTCGTCAGGGCCAATGCTGTGGCGCACGAGCTTTACCACTGACCTCACAGAACTCGACGTGGTGATGGGGCACAGCGAGCGGAAGCTTTTCAAAGCGATCCGGGAGATCAACGAAGCATATGCGCCGCCGGCGATCTTCGTCTATGCGACCTGTGTGACGGCACTGATCGGCGACGACATCGAGGCGGTGTGCAAGCGGGCGGCGGAAAAATTCGGCTTACCAGTGGTGCCGATTGATGCGCCGGGCTTCGTCGGTTCAAAGAACCTCGGTAATAAGCTGGCCGGCGAGGCGTTGCTCGACC
The DNA here is from genome assembly GCF_029892065.1 of Sinorhizobium garamanticum. Taxonomy (NCBI): domain Bacteria; kingdom Pseudomonadati; phylum Pseudomonadota; class Alphaproteobacteria; order Hyphomicrobiales; family Rhizobiaceae; genus Sinorhizobium; species Sinorhizobium garamanticum. The sequence continues at coordinate 425,640 of NZ_CP120375.1, forward strand.
ATGTCATAGGCACGGTAGAGCCGGATGATGCCGGGCCGCGCGACATCAATATCCTTGGGGAATTCAACCTATCCGGCGAATTCTGGTTAGTAAGGCCGCTCTTGGACAAGCTTGGCATCCGTGTACGCGCATGTATTCCTGGAGACGCGCGCTACCTCGATATTGCCACAGCGCACCGTGCACGGGCAGCTATGATGGTGTGCTCGACCGCTCTCATTAATCTCGCCCGCAAGATGGAGGAACGCTGGGATATTCCGTTCTTCGAGGGCTCCTTCTATGGCGTTACCGACACCTCGGAAGCACTCCGGCAGATCGTTGAATTGGTCGTAAAGAAAGGTGCTGAGCCCGAGCTTATCAGTCGCACTGAAGCGCTGATTGCAGCAGAAGAGGCAAAGGCGTGGAGAAGACTTGAGGCCTACCGCCCTCGTCTCCAAGGCAAGCGTGTTCTTCTCAACACCGGCGGTGTCAAGTCATGGTCGATCGTCCACGCGTTGACGGAGCTAGGCATGGAGATCGTCGGAACATCGATCAAGAAATCGACCGTCGATGATAGGGAGCGGATCAAGCAGATCCTCAAGAACGAGAACCACATGTATGAGACGATGACACCGCGCGAGCTATACTCGAGTCTAGCCGAACAAAACGCTGACATCATGCTGTCGGGCGGTCGCACCCAATTTATCGCGCTTAAGGCAAAAATGCCTTGGCTCGACATCAATCAGGAACGCCATCACGCTTACGCCGGCTATGAGGGCATGGTGGAACTCGCGCGCCAGATCGACCTGGCAATCCACAACCCCATCTGGGAACAGGTGCGCGAACCGGCGCCATGGGAGGAGCCCTTGGCCGGGCAGGAGAGATCGGGAGAAGAAAGCGCAAGCATCCTGAATCTAAGCGGGAAGACCGCCCGCCACGTCGGTGAGTGTTGAGGTATTCGGTGGCCTGCATGCTTCCCCAAGCCAAATCAACGGCAATTAACCCTCTGAAGTCGTCCCAGCCGCTTGGCGCTGCCTTCGCTTTTCTGGGCTTCGACGGCGCAGTGCCACTGTTCCACGGCAGCCAGGCGTGTACCAGCTTTGCACTTGTGCTGCTCGTTCGGCATTTCGAAACGATCCCGCTGCAGACGACCGCGATGGACGAGCTGGCAACGATTCTCGGCGGCGAGGATCGTCTCGAAGAGGCGATCCTCAATTCCAAAGCGCGTGCAGAGCCGCAGTTTATCGCGGTCTGCACGACGGTACTGGTAGAGACCGGCGACGACGACACCACTTGCGACCTCGCGAACATCAAACTTAAGCGGGCAAGAGAACTTACAGGTACGGAAGTGGTACTCGCCAACGCGCCGGAGGCGCTAGAGGAGGGTTGGTCCAAGGCTGTTACCGCTATCGTCGACCGAATTGCGCGGCCGGGAAAGCAAAAACCCGCCCCGAAGAAGGTGGGGGACATACGCGATCTCGGCGCGGCGACGAAGTGCATGGGCACGGGCGAGCACATGCGGCGACCGGCCGAAGCATTGCCACGGTTAACCGCTGTGCCTTACGTGCTGTTTGAGTCGCTGGCGGGGCTGAAGAATGCGGACAGGTTTATCTTGCTGCTTACGACAGTGTCGGGCGAACAAGCTCCGGCGAAGGTCCTTCGCGGCCGCATGCAGTTGCAGGACGCCATGCTCGACGGGCACTTCCATCTGGGCGGCAAGAAGATCGCGATCTCCGCGGAGCCGGATCAACTCCTGCAGCTCTCAGATTTTTATGTCGGCATGGGTGCGAAAATTTCAGCCGCCGTCACCACCGGGACTTCAAAAATATTGCAAAAAGTGCCGGCCGAGACGGTCCAAACCGGCGATCTCTGTGACCTGGAACGCCTCTCTGCTGGCGCCCACCTTCTCGTGACGCATTCGCACTGCCGTCCAGCTGCAGAGCGTCTCGCCATTCCGCTGATGCATGCCGGATTCCTGTCTTTGACAGGTTGGGCAGTCAGCACAAGCTTACAATCCTGTATCAGGGAACGCGCGACATGATCTACGAGGTTGCCAATATCATGCAGGCTAACCAACACCCGCCGACGCCTGACGCACTTGATCCAGTCTGTAATCGGGGATTGTAGAATGAGCTCCATTCGTCGTTTCTCGCTCGTCAGTGATAGGTTCCAGAAACAGATGCCGGAACGGCAGGCAGGCGCATTGCGCATAGCGATCGCCACTCAAGACCTGAAAGGACTGAACGCCCATTTCGGCTCGGCTAGACATTTTGCCGTCTATGACGTGCTGCCCCACGAGTGGAGTTTTGTGGAAGCCGTTGCATTCGACGACGTTTCTGACGAAAGCGGTAGGCATCGAACCGAAGGTGATGACCGCATCGCTCCGAAAGTTGCAGCGTTGAGGGGCTGCCAGCTCTTATTTTGTCTCGCTATCGGCGGGCCTTCGGCAGCCAAGGTCATTTCGGCAAAGATTCATCCGATCAAAGTGCCGCAGCCTGAATCCATCCAGCACTTGCTTTCGCGCATCCAGACAATGCTCAGGACGGCTCCTCCACCTTGGCTACGCAAGGTGGTAGCGGAAGCAGGCGCAGCCAAAGAGAAACCCTGCTTCGAGAGCGAGGACTGAAGCATGACAACGTTAGCTGATCCGGCGAGCATCCCGGCTGTCGACCACGGCAAACTCCTTTCCACCCCCTTTATCAGATGCCTCGTGCGGCTGATACGGGCTCAGGATTCCTACGGATCGTGGGACGGCAAGTGCGACGCTGAGCTGCTGGCCAAGTTCATCGTTAAGGAGGAACAACGCCGTGCAATCCCAATCATCGGCGACCCTGATCCGGACGCGCTGTGGAGGCTCGATGTTTATTACGCCGCGGTCGGCCTTTCTATCGAAGCGCGCTCTGACCTATTGGTGTCGCGGACGATGGAGATCAGCGCCGAGGGCTTCGGGCGAGTAGTATTTACGACCAAGCGGTTGGTCGTGCTGTCGAAGACCCTGCGCGGCGTTCACCGGTTCGGCTTCGATTCGCTACGCAAATGCGAAAAGACCGGGACAAAGCTGGTGAAGGATGCGGTCGCAGCCATTGAAGCTTATCCAGACGTAGCGCGGGCGTGATGGAGCCGGTTGTTGGGAAAAAGGCCATGTCAGATTTTGAAGAATTGAAAAAGCAAGTCCGCAAGCTGCAGTCGCGTGCTGGAACTGCGAAGATGGAATTGCACGACCTCGCGGAGGATCTTCCGGTCAACTGGGCCGAAATCATGGCGGTCGCGGAGAGGACATTCCACGCTTTTGCTGAGCTGGACGCTGCCAAGAAAGAATTCGCTGCGTCGGAGGACTCACGATGATATGCTCATTCGTGACCCGCGACGGGTCCAGGTGGATGCCGAAATATCTGACCGCCATCGACGGTGCGACATGCATCGGCTGCGGTCGTTGCTTCAAGGTTTGCTCACGCGAGGTAATGCACCTTCACGGCATCGACGATGCAGGTGAAATTCTTGGCGTGTGCGATGGTGAGGACGATAACTTCGATGGCGATCTCAATCGTATGATCATGGTGGTCGACCACCCAGGCCGCTGTATCGGCTGCGGGGCCTGCGCCCGCGTCTGCCCCAAGAACTGCCAGACTCATATCGGGGCGGACACGATTGCGGCATGATCCGAGAGAAGAAACAGGAGAACGATAATGCGCTTCGCAGTCTTTCATCGCGCCCTATGGCTGTTGCTATGCACCAACGCCATCGCGGTATACTTTGCCTCGCATTCCATTCGCAGATTAATCGTCAGTACACTAGCGTTCTCGCTGCTTCTTCAGCTCGCTTATTTCGGGAGCGTGCTTTTTCTGCTCTGGCGGGCACGCAGGGCTGAGCACCTAGGCTTTTCGCGACAAGAACGGCCCGCAATTGATCAGTAGGGTACGGCACTCTTTGAAGGTATCCCGCAGCTCCGAGAGAGCCTGGCACCAGCTTGGCACGACGGAAAGCGCAACGTCACTCCTCGGGGGAAGGGCGTGCTTGGAACATGCCGCGGGAGCATGATGGGATATGAACTTTGCTTGGTTCGGCACCACTGGCAGGCACTAGCATTTGGTCCCAGAGGAAACATCTATCGAAAGAACACGTGCTTCGCGGATGATGACTGAATGACTCCAACACTACATGACCCCGCAATTATACCTGCCATCGATCGCAATAAGGCCTTGCCGCTGGGGCTGCCGGCACTCGCCGGAGCCAACGAGATGGGATTGCGACTGCGCCGAGGGCAGCCAATTGGATCGAAGTCATGTCAGGACGTCATTCCTCTGTTGGACTCTTGCAAGGGTGGCCGCATGATCAGACGGCAAAACCAGGAGAACGGCGTTGCTCTTAAGAACCGTTCGTTCCATTCTATGGCTGCTCCTGTCTACCACTGCTCTTACAATCTACTTAGCTTCGCAGCCCAGCCAGAGCTTAATTGTTACGACACTGGCTTGTTTGCTGCTTCTTCAACTTGCTTATTTCGGAAGCGTGCTCGTTTTGGTCTGTTTAGCTGCGCTTGGAAAGCTGTCGAAAAACCTGCGCATTCTCGGCCTTCACGACGAGAATGGGAAACACAATTCTCACGAAAGTCCCAACGGCTGGTGGATTCGCGAGATAAGGGAGGCGCCGTCGCAGGACCCGGACCGTTCCACTCAGAACTGACGTGGAATTCTGAATGCTGAATCTGACGAATGCGAGGCGGATAGGAATCGTCGGAGGCGACCTTGTGGGCTGGCTTGCCGCTATTGAGCTACGCCGGGTCTTCGAACCAGACGTGGATGTCACAGTCATAGAGACTCCGGAGCTATTTTCATTCGGCCTTGGGGAGGGCGGCTCGCGCAATCTGGTTGATACGTTGTGCCGTAATGAGCTCGACTTGGACATTTTCGTTGGTGAAGCCGGCGCCACGTACAAGCTTGGAGTGCTCTATGACAATTGGAGAGGTGGAGGAATTTCAGATCGGTACTATCGTCTGTTCTGTGGACCGGGCATCCCGGAAATCGAATGGCGGGTCGATGGCTTCTTTCCTCTGCTGTCGGCGAGAATCGCGATGGGCGAGGACCTTCACACTTGCGTTCCAGGATTCGACGCAATCGCAAGGCACGCGTCGCAAAAGGATATCGAGCGATTGCTGGCGACCGGCCAGTCCGGCCTTTGTCGATCCTACCACTTTGACGCTGAGGCTTTCGAGCGGTACCTGAAGCGAGTCGGATTGAGCCGTGGGATCATTGCCCATGCGAGCGCTGTATGCGGGATGAGGCTGGACGAGCGGGGGTGTGTGCGGTCCTTGCATCTCGATGGCGAACAACTGGAGGTCGACTTCGTGATCGATGCGTCGGGATTTGCCAGATTGGGGCTCGGCAGTGTTTTCGGTACACGCTGGCGGTCTTTCGCAAACACTTTGCCGACCGATCGTGCGATCACTTTTGATCTTGAGCCGTCAGAAATGTGCCCCGATCCCGTAACCCGTTTGACCGCCATGAAGGCCGGATGGATGTGGGAGGTCCCACTGAATCGCAAGATCACTGCGGGATACGTGTTCAGTAGCAGATATGCGGATCATGCCATTGCAGTCGCAGAGGTCGAGCACCGCCTTGGACACCGCGTCCAGCCGAAGCACTTGCTTTCGCTCGATCAAGGCTATTTCGAAACGGCGTGGGTCAATAACCTTGTGGCACTCGGAACGGCGTCCGGTTTCGTAGAGCCGCTGGACGCAGCGCTTGCGACCCACACGTTCGAACAGCTAAGGAATATAGGACGCGTTCTCACCAACGGAGGTGGGGTCGTGCCTGCTCACACAATCGAAGCTTATAACAGCGCTAACGCGCGCTCGTGGACAGGAGTTCGAGACTTCCTGCGGCTGCACTATGATTGCAAACGAAATGACGCACCGTTCTGGCGAGATATTGCGGCAGCCGAGTTGCCAGGAGGCTATGCCGAGCTGAGGGCCTGTTTTCACAAACGGACACCTCGTTGGATCGATATTCAACCCTATGTCGGAAGCGGGTGGCAGGCGTTGTTTCACCAGCTTGATTGGATATCCGTGGCGGCTTCTCTCGGCGTCGTGCCGGCAAAGGCTGCCCGAGCAGAGCTACGTCGGCTTTCGGCGGAAAGCCGACGTGAGGTCCAAGCCTATCTCGACCTGCTGAACGGAACGATGTCAAGGCACCTTCCCCCGAGTGGCTGGGTGCATTAAGTGCGACCACGGGAGGCGGTGCTGGTTGGGCGCGACCGGCCACATGCGTCTAACCGCTTCAGGCTAAAGGTGGGCATGAGGTCCTCATGTAGCTCCGATCCAGATGTTGAGGTTGCACCCTTTTAATCGTCTCGCGTATGAATGGTATACGCAATGGGTGTTGAACCGTTTAGGAACGCTTAAGTCGGCCCGCGCCCTCACGGCGGAGCAACCATACGTGACGCTTCCTGGAGCAGTATCTCCCGCAACCAGATGCTTGCCTGATCCCTATTGTGGAGGGCGGGCCATTGGAGAGCCTGGGTGAATGTAGGAAGTGGCAGCGGAAGTTCGATGATCTGCAGGGGGATCATGCGTTCGAAATGCTTGACCAGCCGCAAGGGCATAGTCGCTATACGGTTAGTACCTGACAGCACGGGCGGAATCAGGCTGAAGCCCGGCACGACGACCTCGACACGTCTCTTGAAGCCGTACTCGAGCAACAACCGCTCCTCGACCGAGGGCATCAGCGAACGTCCGAGCTTGGTTGCAACCTGTCCTATCGACATGAATCCCTCCAAGCAAAGCTGCCCCGATAGCTTCTCGTTCGTGGGGCAACCGACGCACACGAGTGTCTCGTCGAACAGCTTCGCTTTGGGATGCGCGTTCGGCATGAACGAATCCGGTAGGATTAGAAAATCGATGTCGCCGCGGAGGAGAAGCTCATCGGGATCGCCATCGAGAGGTAGCAACTCGAAGGTGACGGCGGGAGCCTCCCGGGCCACGCGCTCCACGACCCTCTCAAAGAACACGAGTGTCATGAAATCCGAAAGGATGACCCTGAAGCGGCGCTTCGATTGGGCTGGGTTGAACATGTCCCAGGAAATGATGGAGAACTGAATGTGCAGCAGGGCGTCGCGGACCGTAGGGGCGAGCGCTTCCGCACGCGGTGTTGGGATAAGTTCGCGGCCCTGCATTTTAAACAACTCGTCGCCGAAATAGGTGCGTAGCCGCGCGATAGCCGCGCTCATCGCCGGCTGACTGAGGTTGATGCTGCGAGCCGCCGCCGTAACGCTTCGTTTGTTCATCAGAGCGTCGAGCGCAACGAGAAGATTTAGATCAAGGCCTTTGAAACGCATGTCTTGATGTACCCATGGTGTGGATGATTGGCATCCAAGCAATCAGTTCAGCCGTGTTGTCGAATAGACGTCGTCGGCTTCACCTCCGGACTGGTGGCTGATTCCTTTGAGTCGACGAATAGAAGATCAGGCGCTTCGTCGCCCACTGAGTCTGGCTGCCCAAACGAGCGGTGAAGATGTTGACCCCACAACTGAAAGCACTCCGGCACGACAGCTCCGTTCATCGCGCTCAACGCGAAGACCAGAGCATCAGGTTGGGAGTTTTCTGAAGCGTCGCTCGTAGAGTGACACCGGAGGAGGACCTAATCGTCCAACCCTCCACCCACGAGCCCCAAGACTGTGGTGGCCTCACTGAGTATCGACCCTGCGCTTCAAGATGGATTTCATTCCGACCTCGTCGCCACTGGACCCATGGGGGTCAAATGCTTCTTCGGTGAGATTACGTCGAAGCGCATCGGCCGCATCTTCAATCATCGGTGGCGCCTTTCGGTTACAATCAACGAGTGGCGATACTAGTGTCCACCGCGCCGGTCTGGCCATGCAAAGTCTGTATTCCATCATACGCCCGGGGCATGGTTGAAAACGCCTTCGAAGGAAGTGCAATGTAATAGCGCTGTAGGCGGACTCTTCAGCGTCTCTCGCAGGCTAATGCAGATCACCGGCGACGATGAATTCGATATCGTTGAGATCACCTGGCCCAGCAGGAACGTCAACCAAGCCGGACTGCTCGGCCGGCCACTTCGACAACGATTTCTCCAGGCCATTGACCGGGCGTCGGGGCCGGCGCGGTTACAGCGCTCGCAACCTGATGCAGCATAAAAGGACACGTGGACATGGACAGTATCCCCTCATGCTGTCCAACGGAAATGAACACATCCGCGGCGTCCAGAATTGCGGTGGCGACAGGTGACTATGCCGGTGTTCTGGAGCGGTTTGCTTAAGCTCAGTAGAAGGCGCAGCCGCATCCGGACGATGCCTTTCTGCGTGCACCATCCCCGAAGTCTGATTCGACTTTTGGACCCCTTTGTCGTGGAGGGCCTTAGGTATCGAAGCCGACACCTATCCGGGTTGGAGCTTTGCGGCAGTCGCGTCGGGCGGACGCCGTTCAACCCAAATGGACAGGCTCCGTTGGGGGGCTGCTTGCCTGCAGGTAGGTAAAACGCATGTATCCATAGCGTGGATGGAAGCTATGCGAAAAGTGGATTTTTCCAGCCTTGCCGAATGGGATTAGAAAGCCGTGAAATATAACTGGAGGCAAACGATGGAAAGCCACACCCACCCCAATGCGCACTGTTGTAAAGAACACATGATTGGTAAGGCCGGCCTCGGATTGAAGCGGGCTCCACGAGCAATTCACGGGTGTCATGTTCACAGAGGTGATTTTGTGACTATTGCGGTGGTCCAAGTATGGTGTAGCGAGCGTAATCTCGAGTGCAGTCCGCGCGATCACCATCTAAACGTCGGCAACACGACAAGCTTTTTGCTCGCTTCAGCTCCGTGTATCGCAAGTGGAGAAGCGCGTCTGCCTTTGCCGGAGGCAGCCTGCGACCTCCGCCACTTGCGAGTTAATGAGGTCGAAGGTGAAGCAGGAGGGTCTATCTCAACCCCGGCCGTCGACAAGCGGGGCGTCACGATCGAGTTTTGTTCATTGACGACGCGCCAAAGCCGCCAAGCCTCTCCTGAGGAGGCTTTGCCGGGGTACGATACAGTCGAAATCATCAATGCAGGCGGGCCGCCAGCCGACGCCATGCAAGGGTCGAGGACATGAACGGCTGTACATGTGAGCCGCGTCAGGGCAGTTCGAGGGTGTCATAGCCCAAGTGCATCTGACTAGAAAATTGGCAGCCATCCAATCTGATGGAGAGGTCAGAAGAGTTTTCTTGCACGCTTATTTGATGTTGCAACGCTTGAATTTCAAAGCATTGCACGAAAACACCAGGAGAAGAAACCCATGGATCAGCCCGCTTGGAAGCGCCCGAACATGGCGCTGATCGGCGGTCGCGGTGATGCCGCACAACAACGGCAGATGCGGAACCTGACGTCCATCGACCTAAACCTACTGGTCGATCTCGAAGCCTTGCTGCAGTACCGGAACATCACTCACGCGGCTCTACATGTCGGTCGGAGCCAACCGGCAATGAGCCGAGCGTTGTCAAGGCTGCGCGGCATGTTCAATGATGATCTTCTGGTTCGCGGCTCGGGCGGCCTCGTCTTAACGCCGCTGGCCGAAGACTTGGCCCAAATGCTCCCTTCGGTGTTGGGTACGGTTCGCCAGATGGTGAACTGCAGCTTCGCTCCAAGAGAATGTCGATGGAAGGTGACGATGGCTATTCCCGACCACCAAGCGTTAGTTCTGCTGCCGCGTCTCCTGCCGCGGCTGCGCGAGCGCGCCCCTCATCTCGACATCGTTACCGATTCGTTCTTAGTTGGCGCGCTGCGTAGACTTGAGCGAGGTGAGATCGACCTGGCCGTCGGGCAGATCGGTGCCGCTCCGCCCGGCTACCTGCGGCGCAGGCTCTACGAGGATCGCTTCACCTGCTTGCTGCGCCACAATCATCCGGCCTTGGCCCAGGAATGGACCATCGGGACTTTCGAGGCTTTGCGCCACGTCGTCATTACCTCGGAATGCAACGACCGCTTCGGGCAGATCTATGACGCGTCGGCCAACATCGCAATATTGCTGGATTGCAACCCAATGGTGGTTTCCAACGTATTAACGGCGGCGATCGTGATCGCGGCGACCGACTTGGTGCTAATTCTGCCGAACCGCGTGGCGATCCGGATCGCCGCCATGCTGCCGCTCGCGGTTGTCGATCCACCCGTGGAACTGACGCCGTACGAGGCCACGCTGATTTGGCATGAGCGTTGCCATCGCGACCCGCAGTATCGGTGGCTGCGCCGCGAAATCGCCGCCGCAGCGCGAGCGGCCCAATCAGACGGGGAGGCGACCAAATGATGATTAAACGGACGGCTGAGGAGAGGTGGGCGTTGAAGCACCGGTCGGCTGACGGCATGCTGGCGCTTGAGGATTCAGGATGTAACCGAAGCTCAACCCTATCAGGAACGATGGTGGCGGAGCGGAGCGGTGAGATAGGCGTGACCAAGCTTCCATGGCATTGGCCACGGTTACATCGAGCGGCTGATAGACTGTGCCGGCCCGGCACAAAGGCTGAAGTGTCGGTAAGGACCAGTAGTTTCGTAATACCTGATTGTTTGCCTACAGCGCCGCGCGTCTATCAACCGCGCAAACGTCGCTGTAGAACTTTGAATTTCTGCATGTCTTTGTCCTCAAATCGAGCCCGATTTTAAGAAGACATGCAGTAGGTCCGCGGAACGTTCGGCCATTCACGCTGCTGCGCCTTGCCAGCGAAAACTGGCGACTGATGGTTCGCTGCAAGTCTTCCGCCGCCCACTTCATTCGCCGAGACTATCGACGGATTGCCATCTCGTTGCGACGGAAGCAAGTCAACCGCAGGTCATGGCGATGCCGAGGGCACCTCTGGTTACAGCAGAGGCCGCGGGTCGCAACGCCGAAGCTTTGCGGGCGATTATTGAGCTGGAAGCCGTGATCACCGGCAAACCAGAACCCCCGAAAGCTATCCGTCGAGCATCACCCTTTGCGAAACGTATAGCTGTAACCGTTGATAGCTGGCGTGCCGCCGAGATGCGCGTACAGAACCCGCGATCCCTCTGGAAAGAAGCCTTTCCTGACGAGATCGATTAGACCTTGCATCGATTTGCCCTCGTAGACGGGATCAGTAATCATACCTTCGAGCCGAGCACACAAGCGGAGGGCCTCCTTCGTTTCGTCGGACGGAATGCCATAACACGGATGCGCGTACTCCTCGATGAGGGTGACGTCATCTTCGATGATTTCCCTGCCGAGATCGACCAGTTTCGCCGTATGCTGGGCAATACTTAGCACCTGCGCCTTGGTTTTAGTGGGCGTGGCGGAGGCATCGATCCCAATCACACTATGCTGTCGGCCGTCTTTGGCGAAACCGACGACCATGCCGGCATGCGTAGAACCCGTGACGGTGCACACGACGATATAGTCGAAGACAAACCCCAGCTGTTGCTCCTGGGCGCGCACCTCCTCTGCAAAACCGACGTAGCCGAGCCCGCCGTACTTGTGAGCGGAAGCCCCGGCCGGTATCGCATAGGGTATGCCGCCCTTCGACCTGACGTCTTCGAGAGCCTGTTCCCAACTGCGGCGGATACCAATGTCAAAGCCCTCATCGACGAAGCGGACGTCCGCCCCCATGATGCGGCTCAACAGAATGTTGCCGACCCGGTCGTAGACGGCGTCCTCATGCGGCACCCAGCTCTCCTGCACGAGGAGGCATTTCATGCCGATCTTGGCGGCGACCGCGGCGACAATCCGCGTGTGGTTTGACTGCACGCCGCCGATAGAAACAAGGGTGTCTGCATGAGCAGCGATCGCGTCGGGGATGATGTATTCGAGCTTACGGAGCTTATTTCCGCCGCACGCGAGACCGGAGTTGCAGTCCTCGCGTTTGGCGTAGATTTCCACTTTACCGCCAAGGTGCTTTCCGAGGCGGTCAAGCTTCTCGATAGGCGTGGGTCCAAAGGTGAGCGGGTAGCGTTCGAATTTTTCCAGCACGTTCTCTCCAGCAATATGTGAGTGATAAAACTAGGTAGTCAGTTTAAGAGGCTGCACCAGAGGCGGCGGTACCAAGCGACTCCGTGCCCGATGTTTCGATGCTGCGTCCGAGCATGGTTGCACTTGCGTGGAGCGCGCAGCGGGCTAGGCGGGCAGAAGGGTCCTTCGCCTGCGAGCGGAACGCGATGCGGCGGATTGTCACGGCGAACTCGTGCTGACACGTGCGAGCGTCGCATGGACACGGCGTTTCAGCTTTCCAGGGCCAAGGAATCTGGTCTGCCGAGCAGCGGCAAAGCGCATTCGTCGATCCCAGCTATTGACCTCTGCGTCGATCGCGAACACATCCGAGGCGCGCTCGGCTGCCGCGGCCCGAATTTCGCGGCTGTGGAAGACGTAATCTGGAGCCGGAGCTGTAAGGCATCCGAATTCACCATGTCAGAAGGGCGCGGTCGAGGACGCCAAAAGCGCATCCGGTCGCTTCGAGTCTAGCGACACAGACCTATCCGCCGTCAGTCACCGCAGCTCATCAGACATCACCAAGCTCAAAAAATCTCGCGTAAGGTCCATCTGCGAAGTGTACCCGCAACTCATGAAAATTCTGAAGCGTTTGGTCCAACGGGCGCGTTTCTTGCCGCTGAAGAATGCTGCGACCAGAGAGCTGACGCGCTGGGACCCCAAGGAAATCCAAGATAGTTGCAACGCAAGCGTGGGGGTATCGAAGAAGCCTCTCGTACTCGATTGCAAGCATTTTGGTTGGCCCGAAGGCGTTCGCGACCTGAGCGTGGAAGTCGTCGGCAGCTTTGAAGTAGGCCTCGCAGGCAGCGAGTGACAACGTCACGGGCGGCGGTGGAGAGGCATCGTCCGAACTGAACTTAAGCCAATGGCGGGTTTGCCTTGCCTGCACAAGCGATCTCAGCGATTCCAATGTGTTTCTGCGAATCATAAGGATAACCTTGAGCCCTGACCAATTGGCCAGCTCAGCAAAAAAGCCGGGACGCTCGTGAAACTGAGGTTCATTGATCTTGCAGCCAACATGCGTCACCGTCTTGTCGCTTCGCGTGGGGTAGCGCAAGAAGGCACGCTCAAGAAGCTCGCGATCGCTGCCCAGCAGGCGATCCTTATCGGGCCAATTCGTATCGTAGATATTGAGCAGTTCACCGTTGCTCAACACATTCGGGTGCTCGTTTAGAAGTTCTTCCAAGTAGTGTGTGCCAGCCCTTGGCATCGCGAGGATTGCAAATGGCTCAGGCGACAGTGTGGAATGGGACATTGAGCGTTTTTCCATCTAACAGTGGCGGTGACCCCAGCACAGTATCTTGGCTGTCCGCCAGCTCGTTTAATCTAGGGAGGCTTGCGGCTCCATAGCGCTGATCACCTGCTCCGAGGCCATCCAGGATCTCGTGTTGACAGGCTGATTTTTGCCGTTGGTAGTGTTGTGCTTGAGTTGCGCGGCACCTACTCCCTTGGCGCGGGTCTTTCTCCGGGTTAAGTCAGCTTTTCTAACGGCGCTCGGGAAGAGTGGTAAAATTGATTGTAGTGATGACAAGCATCCACACAGTGGATAGAGCAGGCGGTCCTGCACGCTGAAATACCTGCCGACCTCATGTCACGACCGGCGCAAGACGCGCCACTACAAGGGTCGATCTCTTGGCCGACGACGCTATAACCACTCCCCCGCTCCTATAGGTAAGTAGCGCACGTGTCGATTGCATCGTTCTGCGACGGCAAGTTTGGATAGGAACTGGATTAGTGCTGCGGCGGCGTGCGGTAAGATCAGGCTTACTCTCAGAACGCCAAGTACGACAAGAAGAGTCAGATCAAGGCGCTTCGAGCGCCACGTAGAAATATCCATAGAACGAATGAATTTCATCCAAACAATCGATTTTACCAATCTTAGCGGTTGCTACATAGCATAGCCCACACGCCTGGGAAGCCGGCGACTTTCTTCGTCACCGAGCCTATGCCGCGGACCCGCCGGAACGTCTCCGGCTCTTATAAGCAATGGGCTTGGGCAGTTGTGCAAGTCTGATGGTAATTTGGCGACGCGGCTCGCCTCAGGAATTGAGCCGCGTCCCACGTCAAGCCAAACTGAAATGGAAGGAACACAATGGCTGATCAACTCGCAACGGAAATCATTGCCATAATCAAGAAACGCGTCGAAGCGGAGAGCGGCGAGGGCACGACTGCATCCATCGTCGGCGATATAACGACTGGGACTGAATTGAGCGAGCTCGGCATCGACTCACTGGGATTCGCGGACGTGCTCTGGGACTTGGAGCAAGCCTACGACATCAAGATCGAAATGAACACGGCCGAGGCGTGGTCGGGTGTCCAGAGTGTCGGAGGCATTGTGGAAGCCATGCGCGGCTTGCTTGCTAAGGAGTCTTGAATGGACAGACGAGTCGTCATCACCGGAATAGGCGGGCTGTGCGGACTAGGCACCGACGCCGCCTCGATTTGGACAGGGATGCGCGAAGGCCGCTCCGCCATCGGCCCGATTGTCAATGCAGAGCTTCATGGGCTGAAGGGCGCGATCGGCGCCGAGATCAAGGCGCTGCCTGAGCACGACATTGACCGCAGGCAAGTCGTCTCCATGGCCCGCTGCAGCCTGCTTGCCGTGCTTGCGGCGCACGAAGCCATGCGACAGGCCGGACTTTCCTGCGATAAAGGAAATGCCCATCGCTTCGGCGCGACAGTGGGCGTCGGCTTCGGTGGCTGGGACGCGACCGAAAAAGCCTACCGCGCCCTCCTTTTGGGCGGCGGCGCGACCCGAATGGATCTCTTGACTGGAGTAAAGGGGATGCCGAGCGCAGCTGCCTGCAATGTCAGCATGAGCCTCGGCCTGCGCGGGCCGGTCTTCGCTGCCACCTCCGCCTGCGCCTCGGCCAACCATGCGATCGCCTCGGCGGTCGACCAGATCAGGGCTGGCCGGGCCGACGTGATGCTTGCCGGAGGCAGCGACGCGCCATTCGTATTTTTTGTGTTGAAGGCATGGGAAGTCATGCGCGTACTCGCTCCGGATACTTGCCGGCCCTTCTCCGCCGACAGGAGGGGCGTGGTGCTGGGCGAGGGTGCGGGCATGGCCGTGCTGGAAAGCTATGAGCATGCCACGGCGCGGGGCGCGACGATCCTTGCCGAGATCGCCGGCATCGGCCTTTCCGCCGATGCCTTCCACATCGCCTCGCCGACTGTCGAGGGGCCGGAAGCGGCGATGCGCGCCTGCCTTGCCGATGCCGGGCTGAATGCCGAGGATGTGGACTACCTAAACGCGCATGGCACCGGCACCAAGGCCAACGATGAAATCGAAACGGCGGCGATCAGGCGCGTCTTCGGGGACCATGCTAGTTCGCTGTCCGTCTCTTCCACCAAGTCCACCCACGGGCATTGCCTCGGTGGAGCGAGTGCGCTTGAAATGATCGCCTGTGTGATGGCGATCCAAGAGGATGTTGTGCCGCCGACCGCCAATTATCGCGAACCAGATCCCAAATGCGATCTCGATGTCACGCCCAATGTTGCGCGCGAGCGCAAGGTGCGCGTGGCCATGAGCAACGCGTTCTCCATGGGCGGCCTGAACGCAATTCTAGCATTCAAACAGGTGTAGAAGCCCTGCGAGATGCGTCCTGCAAGTTCACCATCCCGTATCCAGATGCTTGCCGAATCACTCCATCGGTCCGTGACCGCCTCCTTGGTGAGCTAGGCTGAGGGTGCAAGTCTTAATGTAAGCACCAAGAGAAGTCTTGTGACGAAGCATCAGATTAGGTGGTTACGTCGAAGGGCGTCGGCGCTGGTCTCGACAGGAGAAGGAGCGGCTCGTTGCCAGCGCGAATGCACCGGCTTCAGCGGTGGGACGAGTCTCCCCTCCAACGGCGGCGCGACGATCTACGAATCGGCGCCGCCAAGGTGCTGTCTGGCCTGGCGCGGCGCATCAACCGCGACGTCGCCGCCGTTAGTAGGCGGCGCCGCTGGCGCTTGAGTGCCCGGGTGACTCAGCGCCGTCGAGGAGTTCTGGCGCGGCGGCTTTAAAAGTTAACCGAATTCACCAGCCTGCATGATTGAGAAGAGGATAAGACATGTTCGAATTGACCAGCCGTAAGGCGCTCGTCACCGGCGCATCGGGAGGTATCGGCGAGGCGATCGCCCGCGCGCTACATGCGCAGGGTGCTATTGTCGGCTTGCACGGTACCCGCGTTGAGAAATTGGAGATGCTTGCCGCTGAGCTCGGGGACCGCGTCAAGCTGTTCCCAGCTAATCTGGAGAATCGTGACGAGGTCAAGGCGCTAGCTCAGAAGGCGGAGGCCGATCTCGAAGGCGTCGACATCCTCGTCAACAATGCCGGCATCACCAAGGACGGCCTGTTCGTGCACATGGCAGACGCCGACTGGGACTGTGTCCTGAAGGTCAACCTCACCGCGGTGTTCGAGCTAACTCGGGAGCTCACCCGTCCGATGATACGCCGCCGGAATGGCCGCATCATCAACATCACTTCGGTCGCCGGCGTGACCGGCAATCCTGGCCAGACCAATTACTGCGCCTCCAAGGCCGGTATGATCGGCTTCTCCAAGTCTCTGGCGCAGGAGATCGCTACACGCAACATTACCGTAAACTGCGTCGCCCCGGGCTTCATCGAATCGGCTATGACCGACAAGCTCAATGGCAAGCAGAAGGAGACTATCATGGCGGCGATCCCCACCCGCCGCATGGGCACTAGCGCCGAAGTCGCGTCCGCCGTCGCGTATCTCGCTTCCACTGAAGCGGCCTACGTCACCGGCCAGACCATTCACGTGAACGGCGGCATGGCAATGATTTGAGCATGGTCATGCGCCAGGGGAGATGTTGGCCCTTGCGGCCATCTTGTGCGGGCATAGCACATCTTGAACCAGATCCGGATCGGCTGCCGTGTCGCACGGAGTAGGCGCGGGAGGAACTCCGCTCGCAGTAGATAATTTCGGATGTGTAGAAAGCCCTTCGATGGGCCCGGGCTTTCCTGCGATGCGAAAAATGCGCATCGCTTCGGCGCAACCGTGGGCTCGGCTTCGGCGGCTGGGACGCGGGGTGCGCGTCGCCATGAGGAACGCCTTCGGCATGGGCAGCATGAATGCAGTTCTGGTATTCGGGGAAGATGTAGTAAGGGCACGTCATTCCAAGTGAACGGCCAAATAACGTGAGCCGAAAGGCGACGGCCACATCAGGTTTCAGCTTTCACGACCTCGTCGATGGGGCGTAAGTCGAATACAGAGTAAAAACAAGGCGATAAATTGTCTCTTATTCATCTCCGTCGGCTTGAAGCCGAAGCCATTCATGTCATTCGAGAAGCCGTTGCAACGTTTTCATATCCGGTCGCGCTTTATTCCATTGGAAAAGACTCGTCCGTTTTGTTGCATCTTGCAATGAAGGCGTTCTACCCGGCCAAACCGCCTTTTCCCTTTCTCCATGTGGACACCAGATGGAAGTTCCGGGAGATGATTGCGTTTCGCGAGCGAATGGCGCGCGAGCTTGGGTTCAATCTCCTGGTGCACGTCAATCAGGACGGAATCGATCAGGACATCGGGCCGTTCACGCACGGGTCCAACGTCCACACCCACGTCATGAAGACGATGGCGCTTAGGCAGGCGCTGGAGAAATACGGGTTCGACGCGGCCCTCGCGGGAGCGCGACGCGACGAGGAGAAGTCGCGGGCCAAGGAGCGCGTCTTTTCCATCCGCAGCGCCCAGCACGGCTGGGACCCGAAGCGCCAGCGTCCCGAGATGTGGAAGACCTACAACACGCGGGTCGGCAACGGCGAGACGATGCGCGTCTTTCCGCTTTCCAATTGGACCGAATTCGACGTCTGGCAATATATCCTGCGCGAGAACATTCCGATCGTGCCGCTCTATTTTGCGGCCCGGCGACCGGTCGTGCGGCGCGACGGCATGCTGATCGTGGTGGATGACGACCGCATGCCGATCCAGCCTGGCGAGGAGGTCGCGGAGCGCCTGGTGCGTTTCCGCACGCTCGGCTGCTATCCGCTGACCGGGGCGGTCGAATCCGAGGCTGCCACGCTTCCGGACATATTGCGAGAAATGCTGACTGTGCGCACATCCGAACGGCAGAGTCGCCTGATCGACACGGACGAGGTCGGGGCGATGGAGAAAAAGAAGCGGGAGGGGTACTTCTGATGTCGTATCTTCAAACCATGCCGCCGCATGACATCGAGGCGCATCTGGCCGAGCACGACAACAAGTCGATCCTGAGATTCATCACCTGTGGCTCTGTCGACGACGGCAAGTCGACCCTGATCGGACGCTTGCTTTACGATGCGAAGCTGATCTTCGAGGATCAGTTGGCAAATCTCGGCCGCGTCGGCAGCCCAGGCGCCGCCAACGGGAAGGAGATCGATCTGGCCCTGCTTCTCGATGGGCTCGAGGCAGAACGTGAACAGGGCATCACCATCGACGTCGCCTACCGCTATTTCGCCACGTCGAAGCGCAAGTTCATCGTCGCCGACACGCCCGGCCACGAGGAATATACGCGCAACATGGTGACCGGCGCTTCGACCGCGGATCTCGCCATCATCCTGATCGACAGCCGCCAGGGCATTCTCCAGCAGACACGGCGCCATTCCTATATCGCCTCGCTGCTCGGCATCCGGCATGTCGTGCTGGCGGTCAACAAGATCGACCTGGTCGACTTCCGCCAGCAGGTATTCGACGAGATCGTCGAAGACTACCTGGTCTTTGCCAAGGAACTCGGCTTTGCCAGTGTTCGGCCGATCCCGATTTCCGCCCGTTACGGCGACAATGTCATCTCGGCTTCCGCGAACACGCCCTGGTACAAGGGGCCGGCTCTGCTTGATTATCTGGAGACGGTTGAACTCGACCCGCCCGATCGGGAGAAGCCGTTCCGTTTCCCGGTCCAACTGGTCATGCGGCCAAACGCGGATTTCCGCGGCTATGCCGGACAGGTTGCGTCCGGCAGGATCTCGGTCGGCGATCCGGTGGTCGTCGCGAAATCCGGGCAACGCTCGTCAGTCAAGGCGATCGTCACCTATGACGGCAACGTCGAGACGGCGGGGGAGGGCGAGGCTGTAACGCTCGTGCTTTCGGATGAGGTCGACGCCTCGCGCGGCAACATGCTCGTCGCCCCCGGCTCGCGGCCCTTCGTGGCGGACCAGTTCCAGGCGCATGTTATCTGGTTCGACGCCAATGCGATGATGCCAGGGCGCAGCTACATTCTCAGGACCGAGACGGACAGCGTCAGCGCGACGGTGACGACGCTCAAGCACCAGGTCAACATCAACAGCTTCATACGCGAGGCGGCGAAGTCGCTGCAGATGAACGAAGTGGGCGTCTGCAACATCTCGACGCAGACGCCAATTGCCTTCGACGCCTACAAGGACAACCGGGCGACAGGCAACTTCATCTTCGTCGACCGGGTGACGAACGCCACCGTCGGCGCCGGCATGATCGACTTCCCGCTGCGCCGCGCCGACAATGTCCATTGGCATGCGCTCGACGTGAACAAGGGCGCGCGCAGCGCGATGAAGAACCAGCGGCCTGCCGTGCTTTGGTTCACAGGCCTTTCCGGCTCCGGCAAATCGACGATTGCGAACACGCTGGACCGGATCCTGCATGCGCGCGGCAAGCACACCTATCTGCTCGACGGCGACAATGTGCGCCACGGGCTCAATCGGGACCTCGGCTTTACCGAAGAGGATCGCGTCGAGAACATCCGCCGCGTGGCCGAGGTCGCCAAGCTCATGGCCGACGCCGGCCTGATCGTGCTCGTGTCCTTCATTTCTCCGTTCCGCGACGAACGGCGCATGGCGCGAGAGCTGATGGACGAGCGCGAGTTCATCGAGATATTCGTCGATACCCCGCTCGACGAGTGCGCGCGTCGCGATCCGAAAGGGCTCTATGAGAAGGCGCTCGCCGGCAAGATTGCGAACTTCACCGGGGTGTCCTCGCCCTATGAGGTCCCGGAGAACCCGGAATTGCATGTGCGGACGGTCGGCCATGAGCCGATCGATCTGGCGCTTGAGATCGAGGCATTCCTCGAGAAGAGGATGGACGACGAATGATGCCCCTTTGCGAAATGCTTGCATTAACGGAGTCCAGAGCCCGGTCGTAAGTCGACTTGCGCACCTGGCCCTTTTCGATCTCGGTGGCTGTCAGCACGTCGGTGCCGAGCAGGCTGCGCAGAAGCCCGACGATCCGAAACTGCGGCGCATCAAACGGCTCGTGCCTGGTCACGATGTACTTGATGAACTCGTGCTGAAGGTCGCCGCCGGCTTTTCTGACAACGGAAAGCAGGTCCGATGTTACGAGCAGAAACCGCGACATCGAAGCGACGTCGACCACTTGAGGATGAATTGTGATGAGAAGAGAGGTGGCGGCACAGACCGCGCCGAGAGTCAGTTACCCGAGCTGCGGCGGGCAGTCTATAACGACGAGGTTATATTCCTGCTCAACCTCCGCAATGGCCGCTCCGACGCGCTTGAAGAACACTTCTCCGTTTCTTGAGCGCTCGTTCAGTGCCCGCAGAGTTTCATGCTCGTATTCCATGAGCTCGAGATTTCCAGGTACGAGGTCGAGTCCGTCGAAACAGGTCTTTCTGATGATCTCCTTCAGCGGCCGTCGCTTCTCGTCGTATCGAATCGCTTCGCTTCATACAGCGTCTCTCCATCGCAACGTCGAACTCCGGCTGCACCCCAAGCATGGATGTCGGCGAGGCTTTTGGATCGAGATCGACCGCCAGCACCCGATAGCCGGCCAGCGCAAGATATTGCGCGAGGTATTGTGGTCGTGGTTTGCCGATCGATCTTGAAATTCGTAACCGCGATCGTCTGGAGCTTCTCACCTGGCCGCCTTCGAGGAGATAAGTGATGGCGTCCGTCGGCTTAATTGAAGGCCATGTGGTGGCGCTGCTCGTTTTTCTGAGCAACTGTGTAGGATCGTCTGCCGTTCAACGAGACCTCCGGCGTGCGGCCCTTGCCGTCGATCGAAAGCTGGCGGAGATACCCGTCAGAGACGCACACCACTTGCGCAGCTTCACCAGACGTCAACGGTCTGAGTGTCTTCTGCCATAGCGGCGGAAACAAACGCCACGCAGCAGCTTTAGCTGCCTGGAAAGGTGTTTCGCGTGCCGCTCGACGCGGACATCTATCGTCGAGACGGTTTGAATATTCACGTGAGGTATTTCCTTCCGATGCGCTTTTCAGGCATCTTTCCCGTAAAAAGCGTATCGAAGATGCCATCATTCGGAAATCTCGGCAACGCGGACCTTTACTTGGTCAGCCGACCTAAAAGTTGGCCGTCGTCAACTCCGATTGAATAGTAGGCTGAATCGAAACCGATTGTCTGCGTCGCGGCAACCGTCCACAGACACGTTCGAAGCGCGAAACTGATCTGAGGCCCCTCACTGCGACGGCGCCCTTTGCTTCTCATGCAGATAGTCGGCTGCTGCCTGAGCGTCGGCGGCCGCGGTGATGATCGCCCGCTTGTCGTTCTTTAGCACCTTGAGCCAGCTTTCTAGATAAGTTGCAGTGTTGTCGCGAGGATCGTGGGCCACTCCAAGATCGGCGCAGAGGAACGAAGCGGACAGCTCGGCAACCAGCTCCTCGATGGCGTAGCTTTCACTGCCGAATCGGCCGCTCAAGTCACGGTCGAGGCGATGCTTTGCGCCTGACCAATGCGACGTTTCGTGAAGCAAGGTCGAGTAAAGGTGAACCTCGTCGACGAACCGTGCCCGATCGGGCATGAGGATATCGTCGGGGGCGGGACGATAGCACGCGGTTGTTCCGCCGTAGGTGATCGCCGCGCCGGTGTTGCGGACGAAGGTTTCCACGGTCTCGAGATGCGGGACTGGCGTCGCCGGCAGCTCCTCGACGGGTCGATAGAACCGGTCTGGAAGGTTCTCGATCTGCTCGACGTTGAAGACCGTGTAGCCCTTCAGATACGGGATTGCGCGGTCGTCGTCATCTTCGCGCTCCTTGGGGGTGAAGGTGCCGTACTTGACGACGAGGGACCCTTTCTCGCCCTTTCGAACCTGGCCGTCGAGATCCTGAGCTTGGCGGTAGGTCATCCAGGTGTTTTCCTCGTAGCCGGCGAGCTCGCTTGCAAGCCACAGCATCAGGACGTTGATCCCGCGATAGGCTTCGCCTGTTGCGCGGCACGGAACGAGGGAGCCGCGGCTGTTTCCGCGCCAGGGCCGAATCCACGGCTTTGTGCCGGCTTCAAGCTGCTCGATGATGGCATCGGTGATGCGCTGGTAGGTGTCCTTGATGCTCTGCATTGCCGTCTCCTTCCGTTGGTTGACGGCAAAAAACGGAGATAGCCGAAGCGAGCCCATGCACCCGAAGGGCCGCAACAGAGTGAAGGACCGCGCCAGCGGTTGCGTGGGGGAGGGGCTATCGTAGCTTGTCCGTCAAATCACCCAACAGAAGGGGAGGGCGTAGAGCATTGGCGCCGCCTGCTCACGATAGCTCTTGCCGTTTTAAAAGCCGCTTGGCCGGTTACCGCCCGCGATCGTGGTCGTCGCGCTCACGGCTGCGCTGTGCCGCCATTTGCGCCTCGATCGCCATCAACTCCGGGTTATGGTCCTGCTGGGGCTGCCTCGCTGGCGCCGCCTGCGATTGCGCCTCCTGCGCCGGCTGCTCTCGCAACAGGAGGGAAAAGTCCGACCGGGCGGTGAAGGTAATTTCCTCGTCGTCTGGCAACCTCTCCGGCAGGTCCGCGCGATCGGCGACGACAATCCCTTGATCTGTCACAAGGCTGGCAACGCGATTGTCGTGGCCGAGAACCGTTCCTGTGATTTCCTCGCCCGGCCGGGCGGTGCGAACATGGTGTTGCAGGGGCTCCTCGCCGACCACCCGCAAGTCTTCGAATGCGGATCGGATGCACCCCTGCGGGCCGGGTTCATCGCGTCCTCAATGACGTGTTTCATCACCGGATTGGACGGGTCGTTCGTGGTCTCGATTGACGCCTCGATCATGCGCGGGTTGGTGATTACCGAAACGTCGACTAACTGCCAAACGAACGCCTCTTGGGCCCTTCCGCTTCCCTCCTGAAAAGGATGCACGTACTTCAGCTCTGGGAGTCCTTTTTTGTCGATTGCCACGCTATTTTGCTTTTTTGCCACTATGTTGCCTTTAGGGCAGCATCGGTGACCTATCTCGCTCAGCAAGATCATTCCTGTCCCGGAGCTTGCTTCACGCGCATTCCGGGAGAATCTCCAAATATCAACTCGCAAGGATTGTGGCAAGATTTGCTGGGCGGCGCTATTGGGCGTCGCGCGATTGCCGAATAGCCGGCTTTCTAACCGCAACCAAATGACCTTCGCGAGCCGGAGGCTCGCGGGCCCACATGTTCCTTCAAGGCGACAGAGGCGTCGCCTCGACCCTATCAGCAATGTAGCCACCCGTCTGCCGCTTCCATAGCCGTGCGTAGAGCCCGTCTCGTTCGAGTAGCACCGACGGCGTTCCTTCCTCGATGATGCGGCCTTTATCGAGCACGACGATCCGGTCCATGCTGGCAATGGTGGAGAGGCGATGCGCGATGGCGATCACCGTCTTTCCCTCCATCAGTAGGGCGAGCTTGTCCTGCACCGCGGCCTCGGCTTCGCTGTCCAATGCTGACGTTGCCTCGTCGAGCACAAGAATGGGCGCATCCTTAAGCAGGACGCGGGCGATGGCGACGCGCTGGCGCTGGCCCCCGGACAGTTTTACACCGCGGTCGCCGACGAATGCGTCGTATCCAGTGCGGCCTTCGCTGTCCTTGAGATTGGCGATGAAGCCGTCCGCCTCGGCCAGTATCGCGGCATGTTTCACCTCTTCCCACGACGCGCTTGGCCGGCCGTAGCGGATATTGTCGCCGACCGAGCGATGCAGCAGCGACACATCCTGGGTGACCACGCCAATGCTCTCACGCAGGCTCGCCTGCGTGACGCTGCGTATATCCTGCCCGTCTATGGAGATCGCGCCGCCCTTCAGCTCGAAGAAGCGGAGGAGCAGGCTGACCAGGGTCGACTTGCCGGCGCCGGAAAGACCCACAAGCCCCACCTTCTCGCCGGCGCGCACGGTGAGCGACAGGCCTTCGATCACACCCTGTCCCTGCCGGTATTCAAACTGTACGTTCCTGAACTTGACCTCGCCGGCCGTCACCGTGAGCGACCTGGCGTTCGGCATGTCGATGATCGTCGGCGGCGTGGTCACGACGGGCATGGCGTCGCGGATCGTTCCCACCGCTTGGAAAATCTGCTGGCCCATCTGCAGGAAAGCACGCGAGTTGGCGTTGAGCCGCAGCACGATCGCGATCGAGGCGACGAACTGGCCGATGGTGACGAATCCGCCCACAAGTCCCCAGAAGCCTATGGTGGAAATAGCGAGTGTGAGGACAGTATTGACCAGGATGACGCTCGTGTCGGTCGTCAAGTGGATGCGCCTTTCGCGCTGCTGGGTCTGGATGGCGTTCTCCATGATGTTGCGCATCGCGCCCGCCTCGCTGTCTTCTGCCGCGAACAGCTTTACCATCTGGATGTTGCTATAGAGGTCGGTCATGGCGCCGACGACGAGGCTGCGAGCGCGGGCGGTCTTGCGCGAACGCTCAGAAAAATGCGGCACGGCTGCCGCCGCAAGCGCGATGTTGGCCGCGATCCAGACGAAGACGGGAAGCGCCAGCGGCCAGGACAGCGCGCCGAGCAGAACGAGTGAGCCGACAAACTGCACCGAGAAGAGCGGTACCTGGTAAAAGGCCACGACGATCTGCTGCTGCACGGCGGACGCGACCTGGGAAATGCGCGTGGCCACCTGGCCGGCAAACAGGTCGTGGAAGAAGGCGAGGTCCTGACGCTCCACCGCCTTGTGACCCTGCCATTGCATCGCGGCCGGCATGCATACCGCCACCGTCTGCGAGTTCAGCGTGTTACCGAGGAAGATCAGCAGCGGCAGCACCGGGAAAATCAGCACACCGAGGACGGCCAGCGTCGGCCAATCCTCTTCGAGGAAAGCGGCTGCGCCCTTGGCGGTCACCCCGTCCACGACGAAGGAAATGCCCCAGATCGTCGCGAGATTGATGCCTTCGATGGCAATCATGAGGATGGCGACGGCCGCGAGCACGCCGCGGAACATCGAGGCGAAATGCACGAGCAGCGCGAAAGGCCCGCGTGACGGCAGCGGCGTGTAAGGAATATCGAGCGGACGAATGAGCGTCTCAAAGGGACGATAGATGAGATCCGAAAACGACATGGCGGCTCCGGCTGAGGGAGTAAAGGGGCGGCGCGAAGGGAATCATTGATCCTTTCTGCCGCGAGAAATCGATATTTGAATATATTGGTGCGTCAGCGGCGCCGATCCGGACAGAGTGCGAGCGGAGCGAGCGAAATGCAACTCCTGATGACGGAAGATCTTGGCTTCTCATCTGAGGGCTGTCTGCTGTAGCCTATGTCACCAACGGTGTGTGGGCGGGCGGCCGAAATCTCTTGCCGGCGGCTATAAGCCGGCAAATCTCAAAAGCTCTTATACCGCCCAGACGAAGCGACTTTTGCAGCCGTCTGATATGGCAATGGGGCAAAGACTGCTTCGAGCCCGGGTCCAGTCATTCCCGCCACGCTTCGCGGACGACCGATGTGCGCCCCAGACGGTCGTTAAGGCACCCGGTTTGTCGTTCTGAAAGCTGCCGGTCGGCTACGAAAGCGCCAATGCCGCAATCACAATACTTTCAGGGCTTCCGGGGAGTTGAGCGAGGATATCGTCGACGATACTCGGGACGGTACCGGCCGTGTCGATATTGATGCCAGCGGGAAGATATTCCCGGGTGTGATGGTAGCGGAGTACCAGCGCCCGCTCGGCCGGCTCGAAGCCCGGCTCATTCGGCCGCCCATCTAATCGTCGGTTCAACGTCTCAAGGTCGATGTCGAGCACGAAAACCTTGTCGAATAGGTCCAGGAATTTGTGGAAATTGCGCGAGCCGCCACAGAAGAAGATGACAGGATGGGTGGTGTCGGCAGCAATAGCCCGGACCTTGTCGACCGGCCAGATCCAGTGCGCGTATCCCCAAACCATGCGGTCCGCGCCTTTGGGCGGCCCTGCGAGTGCCTGGCCTGTCTCGGGGTCGCCAACATAGGCCAAGACCCGGTCACCATGGACGACATGGTAGCCCCGCCGCTCCAGTTCGGTAGCGACAGACGTTTTTCCAGTGCCGGAACCGCCCTCGATCAGATAGTTCTTGATGCCCATGGGGGCTCTTATCATGGCCTTCAATCCGGTGAGAAGAGTCTTTCCGGGCGGGCGCTCCCCTACTCAGTTCATCGTCGAGGCCGAGTAGTAGAGCCGCCCGACGGGATTGATATTGTCTTCAAGTGTGTCGCCGGCCGTCGGCTCGACCACCATCCACATGCCGTCGGTCTTGAGCGACTTGCGGATGCCGGGCCGCTTTGCGCCCCATTTCGGTCCTTCACATCACCCCCCTCGCTCTATTGAAAGCGGTCGGTCTCTTGCGCCAAATACAGACCTTATCGATTTGCGTCGCCGACCTATCTCTTGTCGCGTTTCCAGCCTGCGATTGAAGCCGCAGAAATAGGTCTATGATTTATACAGCGCAACTGGACTAGCCGTTCTGTCGACGGCCGCGATCGTAAAGCCTCAAAATATCGCGGGAAAGTTGAAATCTCTATTTATTAAGGCGTTGCCACCTCACCGACTTCCTATACACCTTCTTCAAAGGCTGCCACGTTCGCGGCTAGAGATGGGATGTAAACCGAGCCACGGAATTGTTTCAGTGTATTCTTTACTACGCATGTGGAAACGCCACCTCTGGAAGTCTCCTCAGAAAATCCCCGTGTGCAGATTTGTTGATCTGGCGCCGACAAGCAACGCCGATCAGACGGGGATCTACCACGAGGCATTAGAGTTCGCCACGAACAACGACGAGGTGCTGAACATTGCATTGACCGGTCCCTACGGCTCGGGAAAAAGCAGCGTCATCAAGTCCTTCCTGTTGAAATACCCACGACCTAAGCTGGAACTGTCGTTGGCATCCTTCTTGCCGGAAGGCGAGGTTCCTGGGGTGCGGGTCAGCAAACAGGAAATCGAACGAAGCATCCTGCAGCAGATCCTATACGGCGCGGGCGCAAACAAGCTGCCGCTGTCGCGCTTCAAGAGGATTCAGATTCCAGAGAAATGGTCCGCAGCCAGTTCTTTGGCAGTATGCCTAGGGGTGTTCTGCCTTTGGTATCTCGTCACCAATCAATCCGATGTGATTTCCGGGAAGTTCTTCAAGCCGTTGGAACTGTCCAACTGGTTCAACATCGTATCATTTGCTGTTGCAGCGCTGTTCGTTTGGCGGCTGGTTCACACCGCATATTTGAAAAGCCTGGGGCTTTCCCTGAAAAGCATTTCCCTCAAGGACATTCAGATCGCCCCGAAGGCTGCGGACGAGGAATCGATCCTCAATCGGCACCTCGACGAGATTATCTACTTCTTCCAGTCCACCAAATACGACCTGGTCGTCATCGAAGACTTGGACCGGTTCGACAATCCCGACATCTTCGTGACGTTACGCGAAATCAATGCGCTGGTGAATGAGAACGCCGACATACATCGGCGCATTCGATTCCTTTACGCTCTCCGCGACGACATATTCATCAACACGGACAGGACCAAGTTCTTCGAATTCATCGTTCCCGTCATTCCGGTGATCAACCATTCCAACTCGATAGATAAGGTCCTCGAACATACTCAGCGTATCGATCTTGATCGGCGGCTTGATCGGCGTTTCGTTCGCGAGGTTTCCCGATATCTGAGTGATCTGAGGCTAATTGCGAATATCTTCAACGAGTACGTGATCTACGCGTCCAATCTCCGAGCAGACGGAGATGGCGCACTGGATCCAAACAAGCTGCTCGCCGTCCTGATATACAAGAACGTCATTCCGAAGGACTTCGCCGCGCTGCACCGTCGGGAAGGTGCGCTATCCAAAGTGCTGAACCGGTACGATGAATTCGTTGAGAAGTCGCGAGACAAGATCCGCTCTGAGCTAGAGCAGATCCAAGCAGACCTAGTCCGCAGCGATGAGCAGTACGCTAGGGATCTCGCTGAACTCCACCGTATCTATGCCATGGCGATCGTAGAACGCGTGCCAGAATACTACACACATTTGCACCCAAGTTTCGGCCAGATAGCGCTCGCTGCGCTACCTCAGCATCCCCAGTTCGATGATCTCTTCTCACAGCCGCCTATGAGGGTCACGAACAATGCTGGCCAACAATCGCGTGTGGATCTTCGGGGGATAGAAGCGGCGGTGGATCCAAATTGGTCCTTCGCGGAACGCAAGACGCAAATCGAGCACAAGTCTCCTGAGCACAGGGAGAAGATGGAAAAGAAGGCTCAGGAACTTAAGGCTGAGCTGTCTTTGCTTCGGACAAGAAAATTCCATGAGGTCGTGAGGGAAAGCTCCGCGCTTATAGAAGAGGTTTTTGCAGAGGTCGGCGAGAGCCGGGATCTCCTGAAATTCCTCATTCTGGAAGGTTACCTGGACGATACCTACTATCAGTACACCTCACTGTTCCACAGCGGGCGCCTGTCGCGCAATGACAACAAATTCCTGATTCAGATCCGCAGTTTCAGCAATCCTGAACCCGATTTTCAGTTGGACAGCATCTCGGAAGTCATTGCCTCGATGCGCGAGGATGATTTCGGACGAACCTACGTCCTCAACCGATTCATCATCGATGGCTTGCTGGAAAACCCCCAGGAGTACGCAGCTCAAACCACTAGCGCACTCGAATTCATCGCCAGCCACGTCGACGAATGCAAGGACTTTTTCCAAAGCTACTATGCCCGAGGTGCGCATGTAGATCGATTGGTTTCCACGCTGATCCGGAGATGGCCAGCTTTCACAGTGGCCGCCTTGAGAAGTGATTTGGCAGTCTCACACGCGGCAAGAATCCTTGCGCACGCTCCAAATGGTGCGATCAAGCAAGGAACTCCCGCTGGCTTCACATTGGCACGTTTTGCGTCTCAAGAACTGAGCAGGATTCTCGCCGAACGCGTTGAATTCGATCTGGGCATCCTGAAGTCCCTTCAGGTCGAAATAGCCGATATTCGAGCCATCGCTGATAATCACGATGTGGTCTCGTACGTCGCAGCGGAAGGGCTATACCGGATTTCCCTTGGCAACATTCAACTCATCATGGAACAGGTCGTCAAATTCCCAACGCCTGGCGATCTGGATACCAAGCATTTCTCCTCACTGCGTGAAGCCAACTACAGTCCGCTGCTAAAGCATGTCGGCTCCGGTTTCGAGGCCTACGTCCGAGATGTCTTGCTGAAACTTGAAAACAACACTGCCGAAGATCCGTCCGCGATCATCGAGGTGCTGGGCCACGATGAGGTAGGTCTCGATCTTCGTTCGGAGTTCCTCAGTATGCAGACGGCGACTTTCCCGTCGTTCGAAGGGGTTCCGGCCGCGTTTCACTCCTCTCTGGTTAAGGAACAGAAGATCGGCAGCACTTGGGAGAATTGCTTGGCGTTTCTCACCAGCGAGGCTTTCAGCCCCGAAGTTCTCACGGCCTATCTTCAGAGTGAAGCGAGCGAGGCTCTCTCTCGGAAGGCAATCCCGAACGGCAAAAATGCGTTTGCGCTGCGGAAATTCGTGATTGAGAATGACGCGCTGCCGGACGAAGTCTATAGGTTACATGTCCGCAAATTGCCGTTGCCCTTCACGGTTCTGCCGGAGGTTGGACCGACAAAGATCAGGATATTGATCGAGGAGCGCAGAGCTGCTTTCTCAGTCGACAATTTCGTAAAGCTCGAGGACGATGAGCATAAGGCCCTATTCATTGAATTGAATTTCAAGGACTACAGG
Organism: Sinorhizobium garamanticum; assembly: GCF_029892065.1. Lineage (NCBI taxonomy): Bacteria > Pseudomonadati > Pseudomonadota > Alphaproteobacteria > Hyphomicrobiales > Rhizobiaceae > Sinorhizobium > Sinorhizobium garamanticum. The sequence continues at coordinate 455,406 of NZ_CP120375.1, forward strand.
ACCAAGCGAAACGAGTTCTCGATCGACGCCAAAGTCATCGAAAGGTTACTGAATTCCAATCTCGCCGATAGTCAGAAAATGGCAATCATCGGCGATATTGACCCAGACCTTGTTTCAAAAAATCCGTCGCTTGCCACTGCCATCGGTCCTGTCCTCGATCGGTCAAAGATCGTGGCAAAAGATTACGGATCGGATTTCGTTCGCGCGGTCATTCTCAACTCTTACCCGGAATCGCTGCAACTATCGTTGTTCAATAAGTTGCACGATGTACTGACCATGGGCGAAGTGCGCGATGTGCTCCGAGGTTTGCCCGTGCCGTACCGCGACATAGTCATCTATGGAAAGTCTCCAAGAATCGACAGAGATCCGATTAACGAACAATTCGCTTTATGGTTGAATGAACGGAGGATTATCTCGTCATTCGCGCCAACGTTGTTTGGTGACGGTATCCGGATCAGCACTTTCAGAAAGGAGCCCTCGACCGAAGGGTAGGCAAACCCGTAAGTGCTCGTCGAGATAGTTAGAAGACGAGCTGAACTGAGCCGCGGGCGATGTTGAACGCCAGTGGATGTTTGGAAGGCCTCGCAAGATTTCAAGGTCCACTTTTCGAGCAGTTAGCTTGTCAGCAGACGGTCCCCTTGCGGCCCCCGTCCGGACGGGCGGCAGGGCGCCCTTATCGGTCATTTCGGGCAGTCGGAACCTTCCACTGAAAGCGGACATACGCGGCGCCTCCGCACAGATCGGGTTGGACAGAAGTTCCAGAGTCCTGCCGGTGCCGGACGGGAAGAAACTCATCGCTCGTACATAATGCTTCCATATGATTTCAAACGCGATGTCAGAAATGGTGAAGCTGCTGGGTGTCAAATGTTTATAGGCTCAGCCTTTGGCTGTGACCACTTCTGCAAACAGCTCAAGCTCCCGTCCGCTGACCATGCTGGCTTGGGATGAATCCGCAGCGTGCCAGAAGAAGCCGCACGGGCAGCAGCATGATATAGGTCAAATTCGTTGCGCCGATAACGCGGGAAATGCTTAAGGTCTTTCAATAGCGTCCGTCGGCGAGCCCAACCTTGCGCGACTGGATCTGCATCGAGACTCATACATTTATGGCTGATGTTGGTTGTTGAGCCGCACGGCGTGCCGCGCCTTCTATCTTCGCTAGAGGATGCCGGAAGTAGTGTTCGTTCAGTGCTTTGCGGATGGCGGCATTCGCAGCACTGTCGGTGTATGTTTTCATTTCTGCGCCGTCTTTCCACGCGATGCTGAGATCACTTCGTACAGGCTGCTCGCGTAGCCAGGCCAGTGCGTCGTCCGCGATAGGCCCGTTCGTCCAGAGCTCAAAACTCAACGGCTTGTTGTAGAAGCGGCTATCCATGCGGATGATGCTATGGAGCAGCGGTACCCGATCGCCATGCCATTTCTGGACTTCTTCAAGGTTGACCCTGCTTCCGGGGATCTTCGATTTGCATTCAATGATCAGGACACCTTTGTCGTCCGGGCGGTCAAGCAGCACATCAATCTCGGCCGAACGTCCGGAACTGAAGTCCGTCCATTTTTCACCTGCGCGCAGATATCCCCCTTCCACGTCTTTTACCAAGGAGCCTACAACGATCTCGAACAAGGCGCCGCGTAGGTTGTTTGCCGCCCCCTCGATCCTGGTCAGGTTTGACAGGACGCGTTCCACATGTTCGGGATTAACAGACGCTGTCTTCCCCGTATCAGAAAGAAGGCTGATTAGATCCCTCAGCGCCTTGGCTACATCTCCGCCAAAAAGGTGCGCCGTCGTTGTCGCCAAAACACCTTTGCTCTTCGCCATGCTGAATCCGGCCGTCGTGAAGCCATCCGCGATGAGGAATGGCATAATGGGAGCGACATTCGCTGGCGCTGATGCCAGGTCATGTTTGCGAACAAACGTCGCGACGGCATCCTCATCGAGAACACCCCGGAGATTGACGTCACAGACCACGAATCCAGGCTTGAGACCTGAGGCGGACGCCTTGACCAGTGGGCGTGCATAGCACGGCGCCGACATATCCCACGTGATAGACGAAACTACTGGCAGCGTTTCGTCGTCGCGGATGCGTACCCTGTCGAAGCTGCCGAAGCCCGTCCGGCGGCACCACTCCTTCATGCCGTGGAGAACGACGTTTTCAGCGACCAGTCGAGCGCGAATGGTCGCAATTTCATCGCGCCTATAAACATAGGGTTTGAATTGCACGAACGGCTGACCCGTTTCGGGGTCGCTGATTTCTTCCAGCATGTGGATGGAGGAAAGCCTCTCCAATATGCGGTCCGGTGAAAGCTGCCTTACCCGTGCGGCGGGACTGCCGCAGACACCGGCAAAGTATTTCCGCGGAAAGCAGCCGCCGCGCGCCCTTAGTCCGGCCATCGCGCTCCAGTAGGCCTTGCCATGGTTTTGGAAAACACGCTCAACCGCCCGCCAATACGCTTGATCACCGAACTGCTCCGGGAGGTAAATGAAACGGGCATTGTGCGGGAACCTAAGGCCCGCCAGCCGCACGACATCCGGGCCTCCGCGCGCAATGCGCTGCCGGGCGGAGGCAAGCGAGACGCCGTCTTTGGCCATCTCGGCGATCAATTCGGTCGAGAGCGTTGGGCCGACACGCCTCAGCAGTGCAGAGATGGATTCCATTGCGAAAAAGCCTCGATGTCACACTGCGCTATTTATAACAACATCTCTTTCGCCGCTCGACAATTTCGACGTTGTCGAAGCGCTAAAATTTCATATTAAATAACAATAGCTTACGACGTCCGTACGAGGATCAAAAAACAGTGGTTGTCATACCTCATCTGTCACAAGCGATACATTCTGCCACGGCGCGGTTCCGTGAAGCGCGGTCAAACCGTCAGATCCTGGAGTATCCATCCCTGCTCGACGGCGGCTTCCATCATGGCGGGACTGACACTCTCCTTGCGAACGCCCAGGGCGAGCAAGGTTCGAGGCCTGGTAATCCCTACAAAGACATTCGTGGCCGCGGTTAGATGGGCATCGTTTGCCGCGAAGTCACGGTTCTCTATACCAAGTGCGTGCGGCAGGACGGTCGTCAGATCCATAGCTCTCTGGTCGGCCGCCTGGCCGCGGTATATCTCCGTTTCCAAAACAAGGATGGCATCAACTGTCCGTCCTTTTACCGAATGGATCGACCCCAGTTGAACCCGCACGCCATTCACGGTGACGGCGTTTCGTGAAATCTGCCCTCCGGCCGCTACCGCATTATCCGCCCCTTGATCGATGAACGCCACGAAAGCAGCACACTCATCATCACCGTTGACGTCCAGGGCAACGCCAAGAACCGCCGACAAGGCTCCCAGGAATTCTTGCCAGGCTTGGACGCTCCAAACCGCTTGGCCATTCAAGATGTGCGTGTACAACAGATGACGGGTGGCAATGTGCTTATCTCCGTCGGCGGCGAGAATGCGCCAAACATTGGTGCTGTTGACCCTGTTGCCGTGAGACCCTTGATATTCCGCTATGCTTAGAAGTTCGGATAGAGACTGACAGAACAGTTCCGCAATGCGCGCCGGTGTTTCGTACGCTGCATGCAGTGTGGCTGCCTGCCTCAGGATTGCGCAAAATGAAGCTGGTTTGCTGCTACCGGATGATCCGGGACGGTAGGCTGGATGGTAATCGACAAGGCTCTTCGGCCAGCTTCCCCGTCTGTCACGATATAAATTGTGACGCGAGCTAACGGCCCAGGTTTCGTGACCGTCAAGGATCTGGTTACCCCAGTGCTCCCGCACCTTCGCTGCATAGGTCGGAATGACATCTCCGATTCTGGCTTCATTAAACATGATCAGATGGCGTTGGCCGGGACTATTCTCCACGCCGGTTATTATCTGTGGTCGCCGCACCGTGAGGCGGCTGGCGAAAGCAGCAATCGGTTCGCCGAACCGCCGGGTCTCATTGAGCGGTATCGCCTCGACTGCCGGCTGCCAGTAATCGCCCGGCGCAAGTGTGGGATCTTCGTAAAGGGTCTGGTTTTGGTCGCCGAGGAGTTGGAATGCTACACCGCCTCCATCGAATATCCGGCGCAGCAAGGCAAGTTGAGGCCCATGTGTGTCCTGGGCCTCATCCAGGATCACCAGAGGGAAACGCGCGCGTAGTTTATCGACAAGTCCAGGGCAGTGCTCCACTGCATGTGCGGCAAGAGCCGTCATGTCGCCAAACCGATAGTAGCCGTCCCTGGTAATGCTCGCCTTGATTTGCTCAAGCTCTGCGCCACTATCTGTGTGGGGGCCAACTTGACGCGGAAGTACGCGGATGCCGATGCGATCTGGCACGGGCCCAGGTTGGAAGTTAAAGGCGGGTGAGAACTCCAAATTGGCAACCCAGTTCTCAACGTTCTTCGGCTGGCGTCTTGCTAGGGCCCGCAGGTTTGGCCGGCTTGCAACTTTACTTTTGGCGATTGCCGCGAATACAGCATCGTCAATTCGCCGAAGGGGCCAACCAAGGCCGCGCAGATATGGCAGGGCGATAAAGCGGTCGATGAATGTCGTAACCGTTCCAATGAAATGCGGGTAACTCAGAAATGCAGATGCACTGGCATGAGACGCAAGGCGCTTTTCCACTTCGATGCGTGCGGCATTGGTGTGTGAAATGATACACACGCCTTCCGAACGTGAATTCCAGGTGCGAGACAGCAAGCTCAGTTTGGCAACAAGCAAAGTTGTCTTCCCGTTGCCTGGTGCGGCTTGGACATCGCACGATGCAACCGAAGAAAGAAACGCTCTCTGGCTCGGCTGTGAGAAGTCGCAGCCTCCCATTTCTTCGCTTAGGGCTGCTAGGATTTCGGGCGTCAGTTCTGCTACCGTGATCATGCGGCACCAGCGGCGGGCGGCGCTGGACTACTGGTCGCATAATCTATCGCATTGGCGATGTAGGGCGGCAGCTTCGCTCGAAAGACGGCCGGTGCGTCAGGCAGTTCATCGATAAGCCGGGCGAGCTGTTCTGCGACTTCACTTTTCGAGACCCCGCCTTTTTTGGCCATGGGAGCAAATATGAGGGCGGCGACATCGTCGTCGGTTTTATTGGCGCCAGCCTGCCACGCAGCAACCTTCGCCGTCGCATCGGCAATGATTTGATCGCGCGTTTTCCTGCGGTCGCCCTTGACGAGCTTCACTGCGGCGTGAACCAGCGCAGCCAGATCCGGCATCCGCGACAAGTCAAATTCCAGCGTCCATTGTTCGGAGGGAAAGCTCCGCACGTTTCCACCGTCGTCCTTCGTCAGGCCAGCGAGGTGCTGCTGCTTCTTGGCCGGGAAGAGTGTCGATTCCGTCTTGCGCGCGCCTACAATCTTGGCTGCAGCATCCGGCGGGATATCCCTATCCGGCAACAGGGCCACAGGAACCGGCATAACAGTCCCATCAGCGCGCTGGAGAATGCGGCTGTACCGAAACAATCCCCGGTGACCGACCTTGATGATCGATACGCCATGCTTGCCAAGCGGCCTGCCCATTCTCCTTGCGATAGCCGGAAGGAGAATGTTTTCCGCATCGCCCTCGACCACTATCAAGCCTCGTGCAAAGAAGAGGTTCGCTTTGGTCGCATCAAGAAAGCGCTTGAGGAATTCGTAGTCGTCAGCAGCTAGGTTGGTCTTGCCCTGAGCTAGTGGATAGGCCTTGTGACCGATGATCATGATCATCGCATCAAGCCTGCATCCGGCGGCCAGGGTTGGGCTGTGCGTTGACAAGAGAACCTGCACTTGCTGTTGAGAAGCCTGCATTGGAGGCGCAGCCCGTTCTTCAAGCACCTGCATAAACAGCGTTTGCAGTTGGGGATGCAAATGGGCTTCTGGTTCTTCTATGAGAAGGAGCGGAACCTGATCAGGGTGGGATTGCAGCAACAGAAGCTCGGCTGCCATGAACAGCAGGTTATTGTAGCCGAGGCCGCGATTAAGACGTTCAATCTGACCGGGCGGCGCATTGAGGTAAAGCTCAAGCCGTTCCAGCAATTGATCGAATGAACCTTTTGCTCCCAGGCTCAGGGTTGCCGTGAGCGGATCGTCCGCAAAGGACAGACTTTCAAGATAGCTCCTGTTGACGGCTTGCTCGATGTTCTGGACTGCGGCATTGTTTTCAACGCTTTCGTCAGCCGCCTTCATCGTATCAACAAGAGTCGCCGCCCCGCCGGCTGCTGCCGGCGCGCTTTGCGAAGCCATCATCGGCATTGCGCCAAGTATTCGCGACAACCGAGACCGCTTCCCCGACCGAAGCTCACGCTCCGCGTCGCGCAGCGGGCGCAGATAGGTCGTCCGAAGATATTCGCGTAGATCACCTTCCACGGGCGGGCCGTCAGCATCTTTGCAGGCCCGATACTGGGTCATCACTATATGACCGCCCCCACGCTGCCTGCGTAAAGTCGCGCGAACGCAAACATAGAGCCGCAGCGTGCCCCCTTCATTAGAACACCATTCAAGAAAACGGGACTGTTCAGCCGGTGTAAGACTGTCGAACTTGCAGCGAATAAGAAGTTCCGTCTCGCGCTGCCCGTCCGCCCTTACGTGGAAATCACTTGCATCAAGCCGGAGAAAATCGTCGCCGCGTGTCCAAAGTACGTGGCGGGGCGCATCGACAACGGCGCTTTTGCCGGCATCATTTGGGCCGACAAGTACATTCAGGCCGGGCTGCAAGCCGATATTCAAAGGCGCATCGGCTGCAAAGCAACGAAAACCGGAAGCGAATATCTCGGCTAAATGCATGAACTCTCCCGCATTCTTATCGAATCACTATGACAGGCAAGATACTGCAGATCGGCTTGGCGGACATGAAGGGGTTGGCTCCTCTTGGCGCATCAGAGACCCGAAGTCTTGGGCCCCTCCGCCGGAAGCGGATAAAGAGGTTCGGGCGGTGAAAGGCTGCTTCGCGCCCAAGGCGGCTGTTCCGTCTCAACGCCGGGGAGCAGACAGTCCGCTCCCGGCCCAAATCGGTCATTCGTCCAAGCCGAGCCAATGACCGCAATGACCGCAATTCAGCCGCTCCGACTGCCAGGTTTGAGTGGCTGCTCACCTCATCCCTCTGAAGTAAGGATAGAAATCGATCAACAGTCGTGAATTCCCAACATTCACCTTCGGATCCAGGAACCCACACTGCCGTGAGCTCGCCGGCCCTCAATAGCCGAGCGAGCGCAAGCGCATCTCGACGGTTCGTCTTCACCCTGTAGCCCGGTTTCCTTGGAATCAATGATGGAGCGACAACCACGCATTCATGGCCAAGCGATCGGATCAGCCGATGCAGGCCGTAACGGGTTGGGCCGGGCTCATAACAGAAATGCACGCTGTCAAACTTTGCGGCTATCCGCTGGATGATGCGGCGCATGCTGGCATCCGATGCCTCGACCTAACCCCCAGAAGCGGCTCTCTCCCTCCCGGCCGGATTCAGCGATAGCAATTCCATTCTTCAGTTTGGCGACATCGATTCCAACAAAAGATTCTTTATACTCTACCACGGCTCGTCCTCCTGTGATGAGGATCGGCTCGGCCTGTCCGAGCAACCCTCGGACGACCAGTGTAGGGCGCGCCACCTCAGCCACGAAGACCGACATACGGTCTTACGTTGATTTGATGGTGACACGGGCAGGAACGAAACCATCCAGCTGCAGGCTGCCACGGACGCGGTCACGAAATGACCGAGTTGTGGAAGGTGGAGGATGGCCGCACTCCTGTACCGTTAGACTCTGTCTTAAAGCCATCCGGAAGCGACAAGCGTGTCGTGGTTGCGACACTAGGGTGTCATTTACCCGACACGGCCGCCCGCTGCACCCAAACAACCCCGTTGAAGTATAGGGGTTCTATTCAAATGTGTCTGACTGGCACAGCTCTTGCGTAGAAGAGAGGGCGAAGCGGTTAGTTTCAACCACTTCGGCTACGTTTATCGAGGCTTTCGAAGGGGCAAACCATGCGCGGTGCATTTCTGAACAGCTTGATGATGACGATCGTCTTGGCGACGGTGCCCACCATGACGGCTTTCGCCCAGCCCCAGATGACCACCGTCGCCAAGGCGATCGATTCCAACCCCGACAAGCCTCCCGAGGATGCCGCCGACCCTCGCGCTTATCCGGAAAAGATCGATCTGGCGCTGACCATCGCCGCGGAGGACGTCGTCTACATGCCGTCTTACGTCATTCGCTGCCCGCAGCGCCTGCCGGTCACCTTCCGCCCTTCCATCGCTTAGAGAGTGAAGTGCCACCATGTCCGAACAACCCTTGCCGACGCTGCCGATGTGGCGCGTCGATCACATTGAACCCTCGCCCGAGATGTTGGCGCTACGCGCCAACGGTCCGATCCACCGCGTGCGCTTCCCGTCCGGGCACGAAGGTTGGTGGGTGACAGGCTACGACGAGGCCAAGGCGGTGCTGTCCGACGCGGCGTTCAGGCCCGCGGGAATGCCGCCGGCGGCATTCACCCCGGATTCGGTGATTCTCGGTTCGCCGGGGTGGCTGGTCTCGCACGAGGGGGGCGAACATGCCCGGTTACGCACGATCGTGGCGCCGGCCTTCAGCAACCGCAGGGTGAAGCTGCTCGCGCAGCAGGTCGAGGCGATCGCCGCGCAGTTGTTCGAGACGCTGGCGGCCCAGCCCCAGCCCGCCGACCTGCGGCGCCACCTCTCCTTTCCGCTTCCGGCCATGGTCATCAGCGCGCTGATAGGCGTGCTCTACGAGGATCACGCCTTTTTCGCCGCGCTGTCCGACGAGGTGATGACGCACCAGCATGAAAGCGGCCCGCGCAGCACGTCGCGCCTGGCCTGGGAAGAACTGCGCGCCTACATTCGCGGCAAGATGCGGGATAAGCGCCAGGATCCGGGCGACAACCTGCTGACGGATCTGCTCGCGGCGGTCGACCAGGGCAAAGCGACCGAGGAAGAGGCGATCGGCCTGGCCGCGGGCATGCTGGTGGCGGGGCACGAGAGCACCGTCGCGCAGATCGAATTCGGTCTGCTGGCCATGTTCCGCCATCCGCAACAGCGCGAACGCCTGGTCGGCGATCCATCCCTGGTGGACAAGGCGGTGGAGGAAATCCTGCGCATGTACCCGCCGGGCGCGGGCTGGGACGGCATCATGCGCTATCCGAGGACCGACGTGACCATCGCGGGCGTGCATATTCCCGCGGAGAGCAAGGTGCTGGTCGGCCTGCCGGCGACGTCGTTCGATCCGCGCCATTTCGACGACCCGGAAATCTTCGACATCGGGCGCGACGCAAAGCCGCACCTGGCGTTCTCCTACGGGCCGCACTACTGCATCGGCGTGGAGCTGGCCAGGCTGGAACTCAAGGTGGTGTTCGGTTCGATCTTCCAGCGCTTTCCCGCGCTGCGCCTGGCCGTGGCGCCCGAAGAACTGAAGTTGCGCAAGGAGATCATCACTGGCGGGTTCGAGGAGTTCCCGGTGCTCTGGTGATGCGCGGACGCCGCCGGGAAGCGCGATCTTCTGCGCAATTTGCCGGCGCGCCTGGCGCGCGCCAGTCAGATCAGCCAGCCAACAGGTAACCAAGATGGACGTGCAAGAAACCACGGCAGCATGCCGGGACGCCTTCGCCGAACTGGCCTCGCCAGCGTGCATCCACGACCCGTATCCGTTCATGCGGTGGTTGCGCGAGCACGATCCGGTGCATCGTGCGGCATCGGGCCTCTTTCTGTTGAGCCGCCACGCTGACATCTACTGGGCGCTCAAGGCCACGGGCGATGCGTTTCGGGGACCGGCGCCGGGCGAACTGGCGCGCTATTTCCCCCGAGCGGCGACCAGCCTGTCGCTCAATCTGCTGGCGTCCACGCTAGCGATGAAGGAACCACCGACGCATACGCGTCTGCGCCGGCTGATCTCGCGCGATTTCACCATGCGCCAGATCGACAACCTGCGGCCGAGCATCGCGCGCATCGTCGCAGCGCGCCTGGACGGCATGGCGCCCGCGCTGGAGCGCGGGGAGGCGGTGGACCTGCATCGGGAATTCGCGCTGGCCTTGCCCATGCTGGTCTTCGCCGAACTGTTCGGCATGCCCCAGGACGACATGTTCGGGCTCGCCGCCGGCATCGGCGCTATTCTGGAAGGCCTGAGCCCGCACGCCAGCGATCCCCAGCTCGCCGCGGCGGACGCGGCCAGCGCCAGGGTGCAGGCCTACTTCGGCGACCTCATACAGCGCAAGCGCACCGATCCCCGCCACGACATCGTGTCTATGCTGGTCGGCGCACACGACGACGATGCCGACACGCTGTCGGATGCGGAGTTGATCAGTATGCTCTGGGGCATGCTGCTGGGCGGCTTCGCCACCACTGCTGCGACCATCGACCATGCGGTCCTGGCGATGCTGGCGTATCCAGAACAGCGGCACTGGCTGCAGGGAGACGCCGCGGGGGTGGAGGCATTCGTCGAAGAAGTCCTGCGCTGCGACGCGCCCGCCATGTTCAGCTCCATTCCGCGTATCGCCCAGCGCGACATCGAACTGGGCGGCGTGGTGATCCCGAAGAACGCGGACGTGCGCGTGCTGATCGCGGCCGGCAATCGCGACCCGGACGCCTTCGCCTATCCCGACCGCTTCGATCCCGCACGGTTCTACGGCACCAGTCCTGGCATGTCGACCGACGGGAAGATCATGCTGAGCTTCGGCCACGGCATCCACTTCTGCCTCGGTGCGCAATTGGCCCGCGTGCAGTTGGCCGAGAGCCTGCCGCGGATCCAGGCGCGCTTCCCCACGCTGGCATTGGCCGAGCAGCCGACCCGGGAGCCCTCCGCGTTCCTTAGGACGTTCCGCGCGCTGCCGGTGCGGCTGCATGCGCAAGGGGCTGAGATGCGCGTCGTGGTCGACCAGGATCTGTGCGGAACCACTGGGCAGTGCGTGCTGACGCTGCCAGGCACCTTTCGCCAGCGCGAACCGGACGGCGTGGCCGAAGTGTGCGTGGCGACGGTCCCGCAGGCTCTGCACGCCGCCGTGCGGCTCGCGGCCAGCCAGTGCCCGGTCGCCGCCATTCGGGTCATCGAAAGCGGCGCTGGCGATGACGAGCGCGGCAGCGCGCCTGCGCCTCCTCAGGCGGAGGCCGAGCGGCATGCCGCGAAAGACCAACGCAATCCAGGAGGACATGATGGGACGGTTTGAGGGCAAGATGGCTGTGGTGACCGGCGCCGGCGCCGGCATCGGCAAGGCATGCGCCCTCGCCATCGCGCGCGAGGGCGGCAGAGTGGTGGTGGCCGACATTGATGGCTCGGCGGCCATCGCCTGCACTGCGCAGATCACGGCCGAAGCGGGCCACGCGCTGGCCCTGGCCATGGACATCGCCGATGCGCAGGCCGTGGCAGCGCTGTTCGAAACGGCGGAGCGGCACTTCGGTGGGGTCGACCTGCTGGTGAACAACGCGAGCGCCATGCATCTGACCCCGCTCGACCGCGCGATCCTCGACCTGGACCTGGCGGTCTGGGATCAGACCATGGCGACCAATCTGCGCGGCACGCTGCTCTGCTGCCGGCAGGCCATCCCACGGATGATCGCCCGCGGCGGTGGCGCGATCGTCAACATGTCATCGTGCCAGGGGCTCAGCGGTGACACCGCGCAGACGTCCTACGCCGCGTCGAAGGCGGCGATGAACATGCTGTCGGCCTCGCTCGCCACCCAGTACGGTCATGCCCAGATCCGCTGCAACGCGGTTGCGCCGGGTCTCATCATGACCGAGCGCCTCCTCGCCAAGCTGGACGAGTGCATGCAACGGCATCTGCGCCGGCACCAGCTCCTGCCGCGCGTCGGCCGCCCCGAGGACGTGGCCGCGCTGGTGGCGTTCCTGCTCTCCGACGATGCTGCGTTCATCACCGGCCAGGTCGTGTGCATCGACGGCGGCATGCTGGCGCATGTGCCGACGTACGCTGACGGTGGCAACAGCCGCGCTGCGCGGCCTGCCGGCGACACCGCCGAAGCGGCCGTGGCGCCGCGCTGCTGATGGAGCTGATGGCCATGCTGCTCAACCCGCTGAACCGTCGACACCGGCTCCGGCACGACATCCCAGTCGTGCCCGGCGCTTTCCCCCTGGTCGGGCATCTTCCCGCCATCGTCTGCGACCTGCCGCGTCTGCTGCGGCGTGCGGAACGGACGCTGGGCAGCCACTTCTGGCTGGATTTCGGCCCTGCAGGACACCTGATGACCTGCGTGGATCCAGATGCGTTCGCACTGCTCCGGCACAAGGACGTGTCCTCGACGCTGATCGAAGAGATCGCGCCCGAATTGCTTGGCGGAACGTTGGTCGCCCAGGACGGCGGCGCGCACCGGCAGGCGCGGAATGGGATCAAGGCGGCGTTCCTGCCCAAGGGGCTGACCCAGGCCGGCACCGGCGACCTGTTCGCACCGGTCATCCGGGCGCGGGTGCAGGCGTGGCGCGACCGCGGCGACGTAACCATCCTGCGCGAAACCGGCGACCTGACGCTCAAGCTCATCTTCAGCCTCATGGGAATCCCCGCGCAGGACCTGCCGGGATGGCATCGCAAGTACCGGCAACTGCTGCAGTTGATCGTCGCGCCCCCGGTCGACCTGCCCGGACTTCCGTTGCGGCGCGGCCGCGCCGCCCGCGACTGGATCGACGCGCAGTTGCGCCAGTTCGTCCGCGACGCGCGCGCGCATGGCGCGCGCACCGGGTTGATCACCGACATGGTGAGCGCCTTCGATCGCAGCGACGATGCGCTCTCCGATGACGTCCTGGTCGCCAATATCCGCTTGCTGCTGCTTGGCGGTCACGACACCACCGCCTCGACGATGGCCTGGATGGTGATCGAGCTGGCGCGGCAGCCTGTGCTGTGGGACGCCCTGGTCGAGGAGGCGCAACGCGTGGGCGCGGTGCCGACCCGGCACGCGGACCTGGCGCAGTGTCCGGTCGCCGAGGCGCTGTTCCGCGAGACGCTGCGCGTACATCCGGCGACCACGCTCCTGCCGCGTCGCGCGCTGCAGGAATTGCAACTCGGCCAACGGCGCATTCCCGCGGGCACCCATTTGTGCATCCCGCTGCTGCATTTCTCGACCTCGGCGCTGCTGCACGAGGCGCCTGATCAGTTCCGCCTGGAGCGGTGGCTGCAACGCACGGAGCCGATCCGGCCGGTGGACATGCTGCAGTTCGGTACCGGCCCACACGTCTGCATCGGCTACCATCTGGTATGGCTGGAACTGGTGCAGTTCTGCATCGCCTTGGCGCTGACCATGCACGAGGCCGGGGTGCGGCCGCGGTTGCTGAGCGGCGTCGAAAAAGGCCGACGCTATTACCCGACCGCACATCCGTCCATGACAATCCGCATCGGATTCTCATGAGCCGGCATCGCATGCCCCGTGTGGCGACGCAGCGGCGCCGGCGACGCGCGGCATTGCTCCACTCGGCGCGCGCGCTCGGTGCGACGCCGGCAACACCGCGGCTCGCCGCTCGCCGTGGCCGTCTCCTTTCAGGTACAAGGACATGAACAACATGCAGACCGGTTCCACGCTACACGACGACCGAACTGCCGCTTCCGCGCTCGGCGGATTGGGCGCGCAGGCGCCCGGCGCATCCGACAGGCTGCTGCCGGAGATCTGGATGCAGGACGGCGCAAAGCGGGTCGAACAGGCGCTGGCGCGTCTTCTCTGCGCCGAAGACGACGGTGAGACCGAGCTGATGGCGGCGATGCGCTACGCCACCTTGCATGGCGGGAAGCGCACCCGCGCCTTGCTCTGTCTGGCTGCCGGCGCACTGGCCGACACGCCGGCGCACATGCTCGACGACGTCGGCGCCGCCATTGAGATGATGCACGCCTGTACCCTGGTCCACGACGACCTGCCCGCGATGGACGACGACGTGCTTCGCCGCGGCCTTCCGACCGTGCACGTCAAGTTCGGCGAAGCCACTGCGATCCTGGTCGGCGATGCGCTGCAGGCGCACGCCTTCCTGACCCTGGCAAGCCTGGATGCGCCAGGCGACAACCGTATCGCGCTCGTGCGCGAACTGGCGCAGGCGGTGTCCGCCGAGGGTGCCGCAGGCGGGCAGGCCATGGATCTGTCGCTGGTCGGAAAGCACGTCGAGCTGGACAGGATCGTGGCGATGCACCGGATGAAGAGCGGAGCGCTAGTGCGCGCGTCCGTTCGCATGGGCGCGCTATGCGCCATCGCGGAGGATGCCGCGCACGCTGCGCTGTACTGTGCGCTCGATCGCTACAGCGCCTGTTTCGGCCTGGCGTTGCAGGTGGTCGACGACATTCTCGACGCGACAGCGGATACCGCGACGCTGGGCAAGACCCCCGGCAAGGACGCGGCGGCGCAGAAGCCGACCTGCGCGTCGATCATGGGGCTGCAGGCAGCGCGCCAGTTCGCGCTGGATCTGTTGCGCGACGCCGGGGAGGCCATCGCCCCGCTGGGGCCGCGTGCGGAACGGTTGGCGCAGATGCTGCAGCGGGCCAACGCGTATCTGTTCAAGCACGCGCCATGCGCATGAGCGCCTCCGCATGGAGTCGCTCCTGTGCCGCTGCGATCGGCCGGCGGCAGCGGTGCATGCTGCACTGTGTCCGAGTCCGCGGCGCCGGTCGCAGCGGTTGGCCAGCACGGCCGCGGCGCACGCGGCGCGTTGCGCGCAAGCCTATGCGGCGGACCAGCGCCAGCATCGGGGCGCGTCGCCGCGCCGGCGGCGACGTGCGCTGCGTCTGGCCGATCCTGGTTCTCGTCAACCCTCTGCAGAAGGAACATCCCGCGTGAACGCGCTGTCCGAACAGATCCTTTCCGAATTGCGCCACCTGCTGAGCGAGATGAGCGACGGCGGCAGCGTCGGTCCCTCCGTCTACGACACGGCGCGAGCTCTGCAGTTCCACGGCAACGTCTCCGGTCGGCAGGACGCGTACGCGTGGCTCATCGCGCAGCAACAGGCCGATGGCGGATGGGGAAGCGCGGACTTCCCGCTGTTCCGCCATGCGCCCACGTGGGCGGCGTTGCTGGCATTGCAGCGTGCCGATCCTCTTCCCGGCGCTGCCGACGCAGTTCAGGCTGCAACCCGGTTCCTCGAGCGCCAGCCCGATCCCTACGCGCATGCGGTGCCGGAAGACGCGCCGATCGGCGCGGAGCTGATCCTGCCGCAGTTGTCCGGCGAGGCCGCATCCTTGCGGAGCGGCGTGGCGTTTCCGCGCCACCCGGCACTGTTGCCTTTGCGGCAAGCGCGCCTGGTCAAGCTGGGGGCGGTGGCGACGTTGCCGAGCGGCCATCCGTTGCTGCACTCCTGGGAAGCCTGGGGGACGTCGCCGACCACCGCATGCCTGGATGACGACGGCAGCATCGGCATCAGTCCGGCGGCCACCGCCGCGTGGCGTGCGCACGCCGTGACACAGGGGAGCACGCCGCAGGTCGGGCGCGCCGACGCGTATCTGCAGGCGGCATCGCGGGCGACGCGCAGCGGCATCGAAGGTGTCGTTCCCAACGTCTGGCCGATCAATGTGTTCGAGCCATGCTGGTCGCTGTACACCCTGCATCTGGCCGGGCTGTTCGCGCATCCCGCGCTCGCCGACGCGGTGCGCGTGATCGTCGCGCAGCTCGACGCCCGCCTGGGCGTGCGCGGTCTGGGCCCGGCCTTGCACTTCGCGGCCGATGCGGACGACACCGCCGTTGCGTTGTGCGTCCTGCGCCTTGCAGGCCGCGACCCGGCGGTCGATGCGTTGCGCCATTTCGAAATCGGCGAGCTGTTCGTCACCTTCCCCGGCGAGCGCAATGCCTCGGTGTCGACCAACATCCATGCCCTGCATGCGTTGCGACTGTCGGGAAAGCCCGCCGCCGGCACCAGCGCCTACGTCGAGGCCAATCGCAACCCTCACGGTTTTTGGGACAACGAAAAATGGCACGTTTCGTGGCTGTATCCCACCGCGCATGCGGTCGCTGCGCTGGCGCAAGGCAAGCCCCAGTGGCGCGACGAGCGCGCGCTGGCGGCGCTGCTGCGGGCGCAGCGCGACGACGGCGGCTGGGGCGCCGGTCGCGCCTCCACATTCGAGGAAACCGCCTATGCGCTGTTCGCGTTGCACATGATGGACGGGAGCGAAGAGCCGACGGGGCGCCGGCGCATCGCGCAGGCGGTGGCGCGTGCGCTGGAGTGGATGCTCGCCCGCCATGCGGCGCATGCATTGCCGCAGACGCCGCTGTGGATCGGCAAGGAACTGTATTGCCCCACCCGCGTCGTGCGCGTGGCCGAACTCGCCGGGTTGTGGCTGGCGCTTGGTTGGGGGCGGCGCGTCCTGGCCGAGGGAGCAGGAGCGGCGCCATGATCCAGACCGAACGCGCGCTGCCGCAGGTGCTGGAGTGGGGGCGCTCCCTGACCGGGTTCGCCGACGAGCATGCCGTGGAAGCGGTCAGGGGCGGCCAGTACATCCTGCAGCGCATCCACCCGAGCCTGCGCGACACCAGCGCCCGCACCGGCCGCGATCCGCAGGACGAAACGCTGATTGTGGCGTTCTATCGCGAACTGGCGCTGCTGTTCTGGCTCGACGATTGCAACGACCTTGGCCTGATCGCGCCGGAGCAGCTCGCCGCGGTGGAGCAGGCGCTGGGGCAGGGCGTGCCGTGCGCGCTCCCCGGATTCGAGGGCTGCGCTATGCTGCGCGCTTCGCTGGCCGCGCTCGCCTACGATCGTCGCGACTATGCTCAGCTTCTCGACGATACCCGGTGCTACTGCGCGGCGCTGCGCGCCGGACACGCGCAGGCGGCAGGGGCGGAATGCTGGTCCTACGCCGAGTACCTGCACAACGGCATCGATTCGATCGCCTACGTGAACGTGTTCTGTTGCCTGTCGTTGCTGTGGGGGCTGGACATGGCGACCTTGCGCGCGCGTCCGGCGTTTCGCCAGGTCCTGCGGCTCATCTCGGCGATAGGGCGCCTGCAGAACGATCTGCATGGACGCGACAAGGACAGGTCGGCCGGCGAGGCCGACAACGCGGCGATCCTGCTGCTGCAGCGCTATCCGGCTATGCCTGTGGTGGAGTTCCTCAACGACGAGCTGGCCGGCCATACGCGCATGCTGCACCGGGTGATGGCGGAAGAACGCTTTCCCGCGCCGTGGGGACCGTTGATCGAAGCCATGGCGGCCATCCGCGCGCAGTACTACCTGACCTCGACCAGCCGCTACCGCAGCGACGCTGCGGGCGGAGGCCAGCGTGCGCCGGCCTGAACGCGCGGGAGGCGGCGACGTGCGCGCGCTGCCGTCGGTCCGATCCGACGCAACGCCGTCGCCCGATGCGATGGATGGAGCGAGCATGAGCGACATCGCCCTGAGCCGGCGCAAGGACGACCATCTGGACATCGTGCTGGATCGGCGAACGGCGCCGGCCACGGTCGCCGCCGGCTGGGAGCACATCCGTTTCGAACACTGCGCATTGCCCGAGTTGGACCTGACGCAGATCGACCTGCGCGCCTCGCTGCTGGGCAAGACCATGCGCGCGCCGCTGCTGATCAGCTCCATGACCGGCGGCATGCCACGCGCCGAGGCCATCAACCGGCATCTGAGCGAGGCAGCGCAAGCCTTGGGGATCGCCATGTGCGTCGGTTCGCAGCGCGTGAGCCTGCAATCCCACAACTCCCAGGGGCTGACGCGCGCGCTGCGCCGCCTGGCCCCAGACATTCCCTTGCTGGCCAATATCGGCGCCGCGCAACTGCGCGAGGCCGACGGCCTGGACCTGGCGCGCCGGGCGGTGGATGCGCTGGAGGCCGATGGACTCATCGTCCATTTCAATCCGCTGCAGGAAGCGGTACAGCCGGAGGGCGACCGCGACTGGCGAGGCGTCCTGGCGCAGATCGCTCGCGCCGCGCGCAGCGTGGCCGTGCCGATTGTGGCCAAGGAAGTGGGGTCTGGCCTGTCCGCCTCGGTGGCCTGTGCACTCGTCGAGGCGGGCGTGGCGGTGATCGATGTCGCCGGCGCCGGCGGCACCAGTTGGGCCGCGGTGGAGGGCGAGCGCGCCCGCGATGCCGCCGACCGTGCAGTGGCGATGGCGTTCGCCGATTGGGGGATTCCGACCCCGGCCAGCGTGCAGGCGGTACGTCGGGCGCTGCCAACGGTGAAGCTGATCGCGTCGGGCGGGATCCGCGACGGCGTCGACGTGGCCAAGGCCATCCGCCTGGGCGCGGACATCGCCGGGCAGGCGGCCGGCGTGCTGCGCGCGGCGACGGTGTCCACCGAGGCGGTTGTCGCGCATTTCGAGATCGTCATCCGCCAGTTGGCCGTCGCCTGCTTCTGCACCGGTTCGGCCGATTTGGCGACGTTGCGTCGGGCGCGCTTGTTGCCCTCGGCGCATCTGCCCGCCGGTTGATGCCGGCGTCGGCACAACGGCAAAGAATTTGCCGATCATCGGCCCCGCAGGCTGATCTCTACTTTGCCGATCCATACTCTGCTTTGGCAACGCGGCAGCGACGAAAACGCAATGGACTGACACGCCAGTACTTGCCACCACGCCGACTTCAGCACCATCACTGAAGAGCGCCTGCGATGGATCGAGCAACGCCTTTACGACCGACCACGCAAGAGACTCGGATTCAGAAGGCCCCTCGAAGTTTTCTTAGAGGAACTCATCAACAGCGTTGCGAGTCGCGAGGATGGCCGTCCCGAATTGCGACTGTCAAACAATCGACAGGACGAGTAGCTTGAGTAGAGGCTTCTTGAATTCATGAAACAGATAGAACTATGTGTCTAAATCGATTGGAATAGAATCTAATCCTGGATCATCGTTTTCCCGCCAGAAACGAAGGAAACCACGATGACAAAGACCTCGATCCTCGTCTTCCATCCGGATTTGGCCCGTTCCAAGGTCAACAAGGCCCTTGTCGCGGCGGCAGCCGGACTGCCGGGGGTGGAGATTGCCGACATGCAGGCTCTCTATCCGAACGGTATCGATTCGTCACGGGATGGCCGGCGCGAAGCTGCGCGCCTTCTCTCAGCCGACCGTATAGTGCTGCAGTTTCCTTTCCAGTGGTATTCCACGCCAGCGCTCCTAAAGGCATGGCAGGATGCCGTTCTCACCCGCATGTTCTACATGACATACGAGCACGAGGGTCGGGCACTCCGGGGCAAGCCGCTGCTGATCGCCGTTACCACCGGCAGTGCTCCAGAGTCCTACGGTCCTGGTGGCCAAAACATGTTCACAATGGACGCGTTGCTTGCCCCGCTGCGGGCCACTTCCCATCGCTGCGGGCTCCGATGGACCAAGCCATTCGTTGTCTACCAGGCGGACAAACTGGAACCTCCACAGCTTCATGCCGCAGCAGCCGATTACGCCGACACGTTGCGAGCGGTGAGCAGCGACTCCTGCCTCCTCAAAACGGTCTGAGGCGCGGAAAACACTCGTAACATTCACGGATACTTCGCGCCTGTGCCGAAGGAGCGCCGCGAGGATCGATGCGCCCAGATAATAGCCTCGATCTAACGTGAGGCGCCGATTCCATCGCCTCAGGTACTGCAGCAACGAACGCTGGAGCGCAGGTGATCGCCCCCTAAGGGGCAACGATCCGACCATGCCCGATCGCCGTTCCTCCATGCCGCGATAAGGCATGGCTAGTCCCGCGCACGCTCCAATAGACGTTAGCGTAAGTGTCCACTGATGACGCGTATTGTCCACCGTACCATGTCTGGTCAAGGCATAAGGCGTCGTCGGAGCAATGCAGTCGACAAGAAAAATGGTACTACTACGTAGATGCAAAGAGCGCCGACATGCAGACCGACGTCGACTACCGGGCGGCCGAGCATTGTCGGACGGATGACTTCGATCGAATGTGCCAGCGGCAAGAATCGTGTTACATGTTGAAAAGCGCCAGGCAGTTGGTCGACTGGAAAGACAGCGCCGGACAGGAACAGCATCGGTGTGATGACGAGCGTCTGATAGAATATGAAATAGTCGTAGCTGGGCGCAAGTGCCGTGACGAGCATGGCTAGGCTCGCAAACGCTAGGCCGGTCAGGGCAATGACCGGCAGCGCATAGAGGACGGACAACCATTCCGCGTAGCCCAGCATGGCGGCGACAATACCGATTCCGGTACCCGCCAGAGAGGCCTTGGTCGCTGCCCACGCTAATTCACCGAGAACGATATCGCCGATCGTGACCTGTGTGTAAAGGATTGCTTCCCAGGTGCGCTGAGCGCGCATGCGGGCGAAAGTCGCGTAAATCGTTTCGAAGGTCGACGCGGTCATCGCGCCTGTCGCGACCATTCCGGCCGTCAAAAATGCAATGTACGATACGCCGTCAACGCGCCCCACCATCATTCCCAAGCCAGTGCCGAGGCCGAACAGGTAAATCATGGGGTCGGCGAGGTTGCCGAGGATCGACGCAAGCGCGACTTTTTTCCATGCCAGATAATTGCGACGCCATACGGCAACCCAGTTCCACCCGTTGGCGGGCAGAGCCGCCGCATAAAGCTTCCACATCGTTCAGTCCTTCAGCTCACGCCCGGTCAACCGTAAGAAGACGTCCTCAAGATTAGGCGGACGCTGTAGAATGCGCAGACCCGCGCGCCCGTCCAACTGCACTCGCACCTGCTCTGGGTCGGGGGCATAACAGAAGAGGGTCTCGCCGCTCACCTCGATGTGCCGCGCGTATGAACTCACCAGCGCAGTCAACTCATGGGGATTCCCACCGTAGACCTCAAGCACCTCGCAACCGATCTGCTCGTCTATCAGCACGTGAGGCTGGCCTTCGGCGATCTTGCGCCCTTCTTCGAGCACACACAGCCGGTCGCACAACCGCTCGGCTTCTTCCATGATATGGGTGGTCAGGAGAATCGTCTTGCCGCGTGCCAACAGCGAGCGCAGCCGTTCCCAGATCAGGTGGCGCGCGTGCGGGTCGAGTCCAGTGGTCGGCTCATCCAATATCAGGAGTTGGGGGTCGTTGATGAGCGCACGCGCCAGTGTCAGGCGCCGCTTCATGCCGCCGGATAGGTCCGCGACACGGGCATCCGCTTTGCTCTCCAGGCGCGCAAATTCAAGGAGCGATGGGATTATCGCTTCGATCTCGTGCGTGCTCATCCGGAAGTAGCGCCCGAAGACCAACAAGTTCTCGCGCACCGTGAATTCCAAGTCGAGGTTGTCGAACTGCGGAACTACGCCGATACCCATCCGTGCTAGACGAGCCCGCGCCGGCACTGGCACCCCGAGCACAGTGATCTCACCCGCATCAGGCGTTGTCATGCCGAGGATCATGCGCGTGATCGTGCTTTTCCCCGCGCCGTTCGGCCCTAACAGACCGAAGCACTCACCCGCCGCAACGGTGAACGATAGCCCATCGACAACGGATCGGTCACCGTATGACTTTTTTACGCCGGCAAGATCGATTGCCACGGTTGCCATGGAATCCGGTGTGGAAATCTTGACGCTTAAACCCGTGTGGCGCTCCCGTTCGAACGGACTCGGCTCAAGGGGGCACAGATCCTCTGGGGCCAACTCACGATTTAACAATTGAGTTTTCGCTTTCTTTTCCAAAACTCGCCCGTTTACGGTCATCCGACTATCACTCGCCATTGTATGTGCCGTCAGATGTCACCAACCCTGGGCTTTGCACCGAGTTCTGCTTTCGACCGCTGTCTGGTACATTCGGCACGAAACCGCGCGACAGCCAATCGCTATTAGACAATGTACACAACGCATAGGCTTTCAAAGGAAGTAACAGAAAGAGGTTGATGGGTGTGTGCAGCGCGAAGCCCAAAAATCTAACTTGGCGAGCACGAACCGCTACAACACTGCAGCGTATCATGGTCATGGATGCAATCATCAAGACCGTCCACCACGGCACTGTGGCTGTCAGTATGAACTGTGCAAGGCCCGCCACTACCGACACGGCGAGTAACAGCGGCCCGATATTCTGCCCGATCACGTCCAAGGTGAGATAGCGGTCGAGGCCAGGTAGTAGATGGAGCGCTAGAAACGTGTCCCGGAACGTGCTGCGTGCCCAACGCAGTTGTTGGCACAGGTACGATCCAAGCGTGTCCGGCACGACTGTTGCCACGACGGCGTCCGGAACATACTCCGTTCGAAAGCCTGCTTTCAGCATGAGAATCGTCAGATGGCGATCCTCACCGAAGTCACTTGGTCTGCCCCGAAACAGTTGCGTCTCGTATTGATCTAGCAGGGAAACGAGCGCGGCCCGCCGGTACATAGCACATGGGCCGCAGCAACACATCACGGCACCGAAGCGTGCCTGCGCCGCGCGTTCCTCGTTGCAGGCAAGCCAATACTCCATGTCGATCAATCGCGTCAGCCAAGTGTCACGCCGGTTGCTGGCGGTCAACTGGCCCATGGCCGCACCGACCCCCGGACTTTGCATCTTTAATGCGAGCTTGGTGACGACGTCGGACGCGACAGTGCTGTCTGAGTCCACATTTAGCACCAAATCTCCAGATGATTGGCGTATCGCGGCGATCTGCGCTTTGCGTTTTCCGACATTCTCCGGGAGCAGAATAAAGCTGAACCTCGGATCGCGCGCATAAGCATCATGTACACGCACCATGGCGTCGCGGTTCCTAGAACCGTCATCAACGACATAGACTCGCAGTTCTCCAGCATAATCCTGGTCTGCAATGGACGCGAGGCACGCCGAGAGGATGCGCGGGTCCTCGTTGAAGCAGGGGACGATAACATCCACGGCTGGCCGGCGGCCGGTCTCGACCCGTGCCGCCGAGACTACTGACCCGTTTGTCGGGCGAGCATAAAGGACCTGCATGCTCTTGTAAGCGGTCGAGAGGAGGGCATAGATCGCTATGGCGGCGGTGCTGGTTGTGTCAAGCAGATACATGGGCTCTCGTCTGTTCAGTGATGCTAGGGAAGTGCACGAATTGCAAAGCCACGCCCATGCAGCACCGGGATGATACGGGAAAGGGCCAAAAGAGTTTGGTCACGCAGACCGAGAAGCTCAGCCTCATCGGGAGGACAGCCGTCGTGCAGAAGCACGATTGCGCCAGGTCGAGCAGTGGAAAGTACTGCGTCAACAATCGCGTCGACGCCTGGGCGAGACCAATCTCGAGGGTCTGACGACCAGTGGATCGCCCGAAGTCCGGCGCTCGCCGATGTGGAAAGCACGTCCTCGCTCCAGGCCCCGTAAGGCGCTCGTATATGGCGGACCTCAGCCTGGGGACACGCCGAGATAATGGCCTTATTTGCCTCGATTATCTCACGTTCTACTTCGTGGGGTCCGCATGTTGACAGGTCCGGATGAGTCATCGTGTGGTTAGCAACCTCGTGACCTTCCGCGACGATACGTCGGATGAGTTCCGGCTGCTCTTTCGCATACGCACCGATGACGAAGAACGTCGCCGGCACCCGGTATTCAGCCAGGACATCCAGTATCTGCGGCGTACAAAATGGATTGGGGCCATCGTCAAACGTCAGGTAAACGCTGCGATCTTCGGTGCCGCCGGCGCTATCAACCGGCACTTCGCGCAGATAGTCGAGTTGTGTCACAGTTCTGGTCCGTTTCGTTCTATCAACGTGCCGGACGGCCACTCGCTCATGGTGCGTCCGATCGGAATTACCAAGACGAGCAGGTCCTCGGTGCGGGTGGGGGGCATGTAGGGATGAAAATCTGGAAGGGTCGACCGGACACTAACCCCAGTCAACACGCTAAGCATACCGGTTCGAGCATATCTTTCGACGTGGCTCCGCATGGCGTGCCGAACCGTACCGAAGGCGAAGGGGACGCCGAGCTCCTGCAGCGTTGGAAACAATGCGCTGACCGAATGACCGATGCCCATTCGCTCGAGATCCGGTCGCACCCCGTACAAACCCAATTCAGCCACGGCAAGATCAGTCTCACCAACCTTTATGAAACGGCGCAACAAGCCCATGTGACTTGCTATTCCGCGGGAGTCGTAGCCAATTGCACGTCGTTCCGGCCTCGCGCCGGCCCAACTTCGGCCGCCCTCGAATGGTTTCGTGTGGAACGCGCCCGTCGGCCCGTAGGTTTTGTTGAAGAACTCATTAAGCTCTGAGTGGTCTGAGCGTTCCAACTCATTTTCCCAGCATAGTTTCCACTGTACATCCGAGGACATGCAAGAACTCCAGCTCGTTGTATTTACCCAAACACGATCAAAGCAGTGGTAGGATAAGCGCACGTTAGGCCTGGCAGGCGGATTTGACGCCGGTTGACGAGAGCCCCCAGAGCAGAACCGGTCAAATCAGGGACCATCCTGACTTCTTAAGTTTCCGTCGACGCCTTGATTGCGATTAAGTTCGCGGTCTTATATAAGCAGATCGCAACATTGGTAAAATTGATTGTGTGAATGCCAATCATCCACGCTATGGATACCCTGAGACATGCGTTTCAAAGGCCTTGATCTAAATCTCCTCGTGGCGCTCGACGCTCTGATGACCGAACGCAAGCTCACGGCCGCGGCACGCAGCATCAATCTCAGTCAGCCAGCTATGAGCGCGGCTATCGCCCGGCTGCGCACCTATTTCGGCGACGACCTATTTACAATGCAGGGCCGCGAACTCATTCCAACACCGCGTGCGGAAGCGCTCGCCCCCGCGGTTCGGGACGCCCTGCTGCACATTCAGTTCTCCATCATTTCCTTGGAAACGTTCAATCCTGCCCATTCGGAACGGCGTTTCAGGCTCGTCCTTTCCGATTTCATGATACTCGTGTTCTTTGAGAAGGTCGTGCAGCGCGTCGCACGAGAAGCCCCCGCCGTCACCTTCGAGTTAGTTGCTCTCGATGACGAGCCTGATGAGCTTCTCCGCCGCGGCGATGTCGATTTTCTAATCCTGCCGGAATTGTTTATGTCGGGCGCGCATCCCAGAGCGAAACTCTTCGACGAGACACTCGTGTGCGTCGGCTGCGCCACGAACAAGCAGCTATCAGGACAGCTTTCCGTCGAAACATATATGTCGATGGGGCATGTTTCAGCTAACTTCGGGCGTACGGTTAAGCCCAACATCGAGGAGTGGTTACTGGGGGAGCACGGGATCATGAGACGTATCGAACTCGTCGTGCCGGGCTTTACCTTGATCCCGCCGTTGCTATTACACACCGACCGTATAGCCTCCGTGCCGTCGCGTCTCGTCAATTATTTCGCAAAAACGACACCCCTGCGGACCGTCGAACTTCCGGTGCCAGTTCCTCCATTCACCGAGGCTATCCAGTGGCCCGCCGTCTACAACAGTGATCCTGCAAGCATCTGGATGCGGGAGTTATTGGTAGAGGAGGGGGCTCGCATGAAAGCCCAGTCGGAAACCTCTTAGACGTTACTAAACGGAATCGCTTGCGCCGTCAGGCTTTTCGGAAGCCTCCGCCAACGTGTGAACTGCATAGCGCCAGTCGATGGGCAGCAGACATTTGAAAGGGATTGCCGAAACACTGCATTACCTGCCGGCATGCACCACGATCGCGAAAACAGAGATGCCTCAATGAGTTGGTGACTTCCTGAACTGAGCCAACTAAGCTAGGCGTCTTGCTGTAGATCGAATCTGGACCCCGGCGCGCCGAAAAATGCAATCGACAGAGGAAGGCGCACCGGGGAGGTAACTATGCCGAGTATTAACCCCGAGAAAAAGAGAGGCAGGCACAACCCTGTGGATGTTCATGTCGGCCGTCGAATTCGCCAACGGCGCGTCTGGCAGCAGATGTCGCAGGCGGCGCTCGGCCAAGCCATCGGGGTGACATTTCAGCAGGTACAAAAGTACGAAAGAGGCTCGAACCGGGTCGCTGCGAGCCGCCTTCAGCAGATAGCCGAGGCTTTGGACGTGCAGCTTCATGCTTCTTTGAGGGCATGCCTGACAAAACCGAATCGAGCGGGCACGACGCTGCCAACCAAGCCGACATCCCGCCCGAAGTGATGGAAGTCGCGGCGAGCGGGGAAGGGGTCGAACTCGTCCGGGCGTTTTCCCGCGTCGGCGATCTTCAAGTGCGCAGTCGGATCGCAATGCTCGTCAAGTCTCTCGGCGAGCACGATTGGTAATGTAGCAAATTCGCCCGTGGTAATATGAAGGCACAGTGTTTTGGGGCCGAAAGGAGCCGGGCACAAGCGAGACAAACATAACGATCGTCATCGCCAGACCCACGCGGGGCGCTCGTCCAGCGCTTATGGTGATACCAGCGGCTCCAGACTAGGCACGCAGCTATCCAAGGCCCCCGAGCGTGCCTGAGTGGCGGCGGTCAACATTGAGCGCGGCAATCGTCGGTCGGTTGATCAATCGCACCGTCGGTGAAGGCCAGAAGTCGGTCAACGATCGCGCTGGGCATGGGGCTATCCCCGTCGTCAAAGCCTCACCGTTCGCGCAGCAGCAGGGAATCCATTGGCTTTTGTCGGTTAACTTCGAGCCGCACCAGTATGGGCGAGTTCAATAACCATGAGCCGCGCACGACGTCGGGCACTAGAAATCAACCATACGTGAAGTCGCAGTTTGACGCTTGCGTTGAATCTGTAGTAACCCAAAATCATATGAGGCTCAGGGAGGAACTACAGATGGCTGATGAGAGTAAGGCGGGACCGTTCGCTACGATTGAGGCGAATGCGGGAACTAAAAGCCCCACTGCTAAAAAGCGGAGGTCGCCACGACTGCAGAAGGCGGCTGCCGAACAAGTTCGTGATTCCAAAGGGACGGCTGCTAAGCCCAGGAGGTATAGCGATCAAGAAAAAAACGATAAGCTCAAGCTAATCGAGACGCAAGTCGCCGAACGCAAGAGCACCCTCAAGGACGCCATCAAGAGCGCCGGCATATCGGAGCAGACCTATTATCAGTGGAAACGGGCAGCAAAGCCCGTTGATCAAAAGGACGACAAAACTCGTCCGGCCGGAGATGAGTTGGCAGATCTCGTTCAACTCGAAAAGGAAAACTCGAGGCTTCGTCAACTCCTGGCCGACAAGTTGCGTGCGGAGAATGCTGAGCTGCGTAAGCGGCTCGGGCTGGACTGAAACCACATGGGGAGTCCGCTGGGAACGCAATTTTGCTCATTGGCGCGGTCGGCTCGCGAAAAAAACACGCAAGCTGCTGCATTGCCAATGCGCTCATTGACTGCCGCCAGTTGAATTGACGAGTGACGAGCAGTATTTGTCCAGAAGCGGTGGCGCCGATCGGCGTTGGCCGTTGATGGTTTCTTGCGGTTGAGACATATGAAAACACCACGGAGCTTCATTGTTGAATTCAAGCCCGGGCGGCGGCAGCCAAAGGGACGCCCGAACTCAATTTGGGGGGAGACGGACTTCGAAGCCTTGGCCCGCGAAGTGAAAGAGCAGGCACCACATCTATTCAATTCAACGGAGACGTCCCCAACGCCTGATGTAGGGGAGGGCTCGCAGGCCGATCCGAGCGCAGGTCCTGTTGCCAGAGACGCAGGTGACTTCGACGGTGCACGCAGACCGGTAGCCTCAGGCGACAGTGTAGAGGCTGAGGTGTCGAAGCAGCATCAGGACAATCCTCCCGCAGGCAATGCTGTAGTGGATCGGCAAGGGAGCTCTGAAGTCCCGCCACCTCGGACACCGTCAAGGAGCGGCATTTCTCGACGGCGCGAGCGCTATACAACATATATTTCGATGGGCGTGCATCAGGATGAGAGCGAGCAGACCAAATCTGTCGAACATGCGATCTCCCTCGAGGAAGTGGCGGCCCTTGACGCAGAAAATAAGCGACTCAAGAGTTTGCTCGCTGAGCAGATTCGTGCGGAGAACTTAGAGCTCAAGAAGATGCTTGGGCGGTTTAAAGTCACATAAGGTAGCGTTCAATCGCCGTGCATTCATGAAAGTACCATGCGATTGCAAAGCGCAGAATTCGAGACTGCGCATCACGCGAGCTGAACGTGCGCCAACGCGACCGTAATGCGCGTTAAGTGTTTCGGCGAATACGACGCGTGAGCTATTTGCGCGGATTTTTAAGTTTTCGGGCCGGCTCCAGCAGTTTTGAGGAGCCGAATCATCCTCACCCAGCAGCACCCATCGCCGATGGCCGTCGTGCGCTACGTTACCCTGCTCTGTCCGTTGAGCCCGGTGATGAGGTGATGAGCCGCTGGAGCAGGTGGATGTTCCGTATTGCGCTATCACGTATAAGCGAAAAGCTGGACGTCCCCTCTCGACGGCATGCCAGTATGGTTGCGTTGAGGAGGAAAGCGCCGGTAAGACCAGCATGCTCGGCCGGGATTTGGCGAAGAGAACGATTCTGGTCCATGCGGCCGGGCCGATGGCGCGGCGATTTTTCTCGAGTGGCAAACTGCTAGCATATCTCGATTTAGGCCTGCGCCGGAAGCAGCCGGCAGTTCGGGAGACGTTGCTTAGGCATCAGGTCCAATGGAGGGCCCATCTGTGCGGAGCGTTTGTCAAACGGCAGAAGAATGGATGTTGCTGGGCTGGCGGCGATCTGCAAAGCGGCGCTCTCCACTGTGTTCACAATTTTTGTGATCTGCTGATCCGCAGAAGACGCGAGTCATCAATGCCTTGCTCCGTCATCTGCGGCCGGCCAGCACTCTGATTGCTGCCGTCAAACACATGGCCCATTGCCGGAGGAAGCGCAATCTCTTTGCACGGTGCCACGGCGCCCTTACTTCCTCCACAAGGTGCGCGAGGTGGATCAGGACCTCGTGTCGGGTTTGTCGGGCCCGCGACGTGGCCCTTGTTTGCTAATCTCGTGTTTGTCCGAGGGTAAGTAGCTGACAACAAATCACAAAAGTCTTTTGTAGCTGAAGTCGGCCAAATTGGCACGAGTTTTGAAGCCTTCGTTGCAAGCGGCGAGAGCTGCCGACCGGCATTCATGTCGTAGTTGACGGATCGAACGAAGGAGGAAAAGCAAGTGGCAAGTTTGCGTCAGATCGGATGCTATGGCAAGGGCCGCATCGACGAGTCCACATCCCAAAGTACCCTCGCAGCGCTTGCCGGCCTCGGGGAGAAGATCCTTATCGTCGGCTGCGACCCCAAAGCCGAGGGCACCCGCCTGATCCTGAACTCGAAGGTGCCGGACATAGTATTCCGTTCGGGCGGCGCGCGGCTGGTCGGGCTGATTTATAACCAACGCCAAATCGACCGCGCGTTCGACCTCGCCGAGGCGCTGGCGTCCCATGACGGTGTGCTCAACCGCGCTCATCAATGTTGGCCGAGTGGGCGAGCGTTGGAGCATCTCGTTCCTGGAAAGCTCGATATACGGCACCAAGGCTACATCAAACGGATTCCAGCACACCGCTGTGCTGCTCGTGAAGAACGGGGCCGATCCGCTTCTCGAACGCACGAAGGCGCTGATCGCGGAAGAAGGGGCAAGCCCGCGGAGGAGGCCGCGACTCCAAAGCAAGCCCGTGCTTCTCAACCCCGGCGCCGCAAAGTCCCGTGCGGTCGTCATTGCGTTGGTGGAGATCGGCATCGCGATCGTCACCATGTCGGCCAAGAAATCGACGACCGCCGACAAGGAGCCCAGCAAACAGGTCATGAAGGTCGTCAACCCGAGGAAGGCTGATGGTCCGCATCCTTCCCCAGAGCAAATCGGCGGCGATCAACCCGCTGAAGTCGTCGCAGCCGCTTGGGGCCGCTTTCGCCTTTCTTGGGGTCGATGGTGCGGTACCCCTCTTTCATGGCAGCCAAGGCTGCACCAGCTTCGCACTGGTGCTTTTCGTACGGCATTTCAAGGAAGCCATCCCCCTGCAAACGACGGCAATGGACGAAGTGGCCACGATCCTCGGCGGGGCGGACCATCTCGAACAGGCAATCCTCAATCTCAAAACCCGCGCAAAGCCAAAGCTGATCGGTATATGCACGACGGCGCTGGCGGAAACCCGTGGCGAAGATTTCGTAGGCGATCTCGCCAAAATCAAGCTGGAGCACGCGGAAGAACTTGCAGGTACCGACGTCGTGCTGACCAAAACGCCGGATTTCGACGGCGCAATCGAGGAGGGCTGGGCCAAGGCTGTCACCGCGATGATAGAAGCGATCACGCAAACCGGTGAGCGAGCCCGGCAGTCGAGGAAGGTCGCGATCCTGCCAGGTTGGAATCTCACTGTAGCTGACATCGAGCATTTGCGCGAGATGGTAGAAAGCTTCGGGCTCATGCCGGTGATCCTGCCGGACGTCTCCGGCTCGCTCGACGGTACGGTGCCCGATGACCGCTGGGTGCCCACTACCTATGGCGGCACCAGCGTCGAGGGAATCCGCGAGCTTGGCACGGCGGCGCAGTGCATCGCGATCGGGGAACATATGCGCCGTCCTGCGGAGATGCTGCAGACGCTAACCGGAGTGCCTTACGTGCTATTCCAGTCGCTGACCGGTTTGAACGCAGTCGATCGGTTTGTCTCGCTACTTTCCGCGATTTCCGGTGCGCCCGCGCCAACGAAAGTCCGCCGTCGCCGCGCACAGCTGCAGGACGCCCTGCTGGATGGTCACTTCCATTTCGGTGGCAAGAAGATCGCGATCGCATCCGAGCCGGACCAGCTCTACCAGCTCGCCACCTTCTTCACCGGCATGGGTGCCGAGATCAGCGCGGTGGTCACGACGACCGGTACCTCGAAAATCCTCGAGAAGGTCCCTGCGGAAGCGATTCAGGTGGGCGATCTCGGCGATCTGGAAAGTCTTGGCGCCGGCGCTGATCTTCTCGTCACACATTCGCACGGCCGGCAAGCGGCAGCGCGTCTAGGCATTCCCATGATGCGTGTCGGTTTCCCTGTGTTCGACCGGCTCGGCAGTCAGCACAAGCTCACAATCCTTTATCAGGGAACGCGCGACTTGATCTTCGAAGTCGCCAACATCTTCCAGTCCGATCCCCTCGCGCCGTCACCCCGGGCACTTGATCCGTTTCGTAGCCAGACCGACACCGATAAGAAAAGCCAGCGCCTTGCACCTGGCGATCGCACACAAGCTGCTACCGCTGGCATGCCCGCCGACAAGAATCCCCTTTGACGATGAGGACTGCGAAATGAGAACACCACACAATAACCTCATTATCCCCGCTGTCGACGACAAGGCGGCTCTTGCTACCTCTTTCCTTAAAGGCCTCATTCAGCTGATCCGCGCTCAGGACTCCTACGGTTTGTGGGAAAGCAATGTGGATGATGAGCTGCTCGCCGAGTTCATTGTCAACAAGGAGTGGCGCCGTGATGTCTTGATCATTGGCGATCCCGATCAGGAAGTGCTGTGGAGGCTACAAATTTTTTACCGCTGTGTGGGACTTGCGATCCAGGAGCGCTCCGGCCTGGTGGCATCGCCCATCATAATGATGAGCCCCGAGGGCTTCGGACGTGTGCTTCTCACGACAGGGGGGTTGGTCGTTCTGTCGAAGACCCTGCGCGACGTCCACCGATTTGGTTTTGCGACGGTTCGCAAACTCGCCAGGGCAGGGACGAAACTGGTGGATAAATGCGGTCGCAGTAATCGAAGCCTACCCGCATGTAGCGCTGGCGTGATGACACCGATTTTTCGACGGAGGAGATCATGTCAGACCATGAGAGGCTTCAGAGAAAGCTCCGCAACCTGCAGTCGCGCGCACTGCGAGCCCACGCCAAGGCCGTCCCAGTCAACTGGACCGAGAAGCTGCTCGACTATCTGCGGTCGAAGTTGGCGCTGGCACGGGCGGGTGGAAGACGGCCCCTCCCTACGCTGTGGCGGCCTTAAGATGAAGCTCGATGCTCACCGGGCTCCGCGAGAGTACCTCGGACCTATCGAGCTTCAACCCGCTACTCGCCCGGTTGAGAAAACACGGTCAAGTCTTCAGCGGGGCTGAGCTGATCGGCGCGGCGGAACAACATCCATGTCCGACCACGCACCGTGGACGTTCGGATCAGCCGGCTCAGAAAGAAGGATGAAAACGGCCTCGTCCTACAGCGCATCTCCTCGTGCTGAGGGCAAGTCTTGCGGGCTTAAAACGCGCTTACAGATGCGACGTTACATAGAAAGAAGCGGTCAGATGGCTTTTAAAACTGTGCTCAGTGTGACGGAAACTTACCACTCCGATCAGGACGTTATTACAGCTGCCACGTTGTGTGCCGAGATTGGAGCGCGTCTTTCTGTACTGATCATCGGATTTGCCACGCGTCCGGCGTTCGGCGGTGGCACCAGCGTAACTGCCCCCCAGCGGACTGAAGTACACGCAGTGGACACGGTCAGGTTGGAAAAACACTGCCGCGAAATCGAGGCAATTTCGCAGGACATGGTTAGACTGGAGAGGCGCTCCGAGGAACTCGAGACACTGCTGGGAGCGATGGGGCTTTCCTGTGACGTCGACAGCGCTTATTGCGACCTGGCCAGCGTCGATGAGGTTGTGCGAAAGCGGGCGCTCTGCGCGGACCTAACAATCATCGGCCCCTCACTTCTTGACGACAATATTCTCGGACCCCTTGTTATCAACGGCAGCCTGTTCAAATCGGGAAAGCCAGTGCTTGTTGTGCCGAAGGGCGCCGGTGCAACTCTGTCGCCACGGCGCGTGCTGGTCGGCTGGGATTCGCAAGTCGAGGCGTCCCGAGCGGTTAGGGAAGCGCTGGACCTTCTGTCCGGCGCAAAGGAAGTTCGTGTCACACTAGTCGATCCCGAGACGACCCACAACGGAAACGGCGCCGAGCCGGGCGCCGACATCGGTGATTATCTCGCTTTACACGGTGTTCAGGTGGTGGTCGACCGGCTGCAGAGCGGCGGCCAATCGGTCGCCTCAGTGCTCACTCGGTACGCAATCGACGCGTCCGCCGACATGATTGTCATGGGCGCTTATAGCCACCGCCGGCTGCATGAGCGGCTCTTCGGGGGCGTCAGGAGATGGATACTTGAGAAGCCGCCTATGCCGCTGTTTTTGGCTCGCTGACTGATGCTCGCGTTTCCGCTGCTGTTCGAAGCCGACGCCGTCGACAACGGCGAGGATCTGAACGCGGATCATCGTTCCACGGAACTTGCGGGAAGACAGCAGTGTCCAGGAGTTGAATGACGCCGTTGCTATCGACCTCGCGGTGGAGCGCGAGGAGACGCAGAATTAGGGCAAGGCGCTCTACCGCAAGGAACCGACCAAGCGACGGTCTGCCAAGGCGCGCTTCGTGCCCTTGGCAATCGTGCTCCAACGATGACCGGCCACCGGTCAGAAGCGACATCGCGATAACGTTCGCGAAAGCTGATGATCGGCGCGTGAGCGTTGATCGCCGTCATAGAAGGCTTTCGCGCAGAGCCGCGTTGCGCCGGCGCGAGATCGGCACGTGGCGCAGGTCGTCGACACCGGCCGTGGTAATGCGTTCGGTCCCGGATCGGATGGCCGCGACGGCGGCCTTGGTGACGGTGATGATCTCACCGATTAAGCCTTCCGAGAGGCTGAATATCCGGCGCGCCATCGGTTCATTCGACAGGTCCGAGATTCGGGCGGGACTGCATAGTACTCGGCATGCCGGCTGATTCAGAGACGACAGGAATTCGTCGGTGTGCGGAGCCAGCGTTACCGGCGATTGCCGCGAGGATGTTTCCGCGTCATGCGAGGCGGCCTCGGCATCAAACTCCGGCTCCCATTTCTCGATGGCTTCGTTGGTAATCTGCTCGCGTCCGCTTTCGATGGCCTCAATGGCGAGGGTGTTGATCGTGTGGAAGATGTTGGCAAGTCGTCCTTGGGCTTAGATTAAGTTCCAAGCAGAGCTGGAGAAGGCTCTGCAGGACTACAAACGTAACGCTATATCGGTTTAGCAGACCAAGCTTCGATGCTAGCCTTATAGGTCAGTTGACATGACTTCGGAGTCGGCCAGTGGATCGCGATATCAAACGGACACCTACAGCTGAACGTTCATCCCATGACGGCGGGGAGCTCGAGCGTCGGGGCCAGACGATCTCTGGGCTGGATCACGATTCGCGGATCGAATTCGCCAAAAGTTTGTTTCCGGCCGACCGCAAGCTCATCTCCGCGTTGCAACGGGTTCGCGATGCGGAGGCCGTTTCCGCGGGCGGCCCTCAGGAGCGCGGGCGCCGGGCTGCCCCGTCCCCCAGGTCAGACGCCATTCCCGAGGCGTTCCGGCCGCTGTTCGATGATCGTGCCGACGAGCCGCCAACCAAACCGGAGGAGCTTCTGCGACTGGAGCAGGGGTTCCGCGAGGTGCTTCAGGAGCGGCAGGACGATCGACCCGCCTCGTCTTTTTTCAGCGACCCAGGGATGCCCGCTGGACCGGACGACCTCAACAGCATCGTGGCGGACGCTTTCGCAGCGGCCGGCTCCGGGCACGCCGCAGTTCAGGCCGCCGCCCCGCCAGTGTTAGCTGCCAGCGAACAGCAGATCCGGCCCTCGCCGGATGCGCTTGACGTGGCCGAGGCGCGCCGAGCCGATCCGGCTCCTGTCGCGAGTGGCGCCCATGATGCCCGCTATCCCCATCTGTCCGGCGAACACCGGGGCCTTATTGATCAGGCGATCACTTACGTTGCGGCCCAGCGAGACCATAGCGAGCTCACGGTCCGTAAAAACAAGAATGCACTTCGCCGATTGGCAAATGATCTCGGCGCTCGTGGCCAAGCGATTGATCTAAAAAATCACCGATCCCTGGTCGATCACGTCAATGCTTCCTTTCCGAAAAACGCTGGCATGAAGAGGGCGTTGAACGTCCTTCGTGCGTATCATGAGCGCACGGGCTATTCAGCCCTCTATCCCCATCTGTCCGGCGAACACCGGGGCCTTATTGATCAGGCGATCACTCGCGTTGCGGCTCAGAAACACTATAAGGCCAACACGGTCGGGGCATTCACGAATGCACTTTACCGATTGGCGAATGATCTCGGCGCTCGTGGCCAAGCGATTGATCTAAAAAATCACCAATCCCTGGCCGATCACGTCAATGCTTTGTTTCCGAAAAACAGGGATATGAAGAAGGCGTTGGACGTCCTCCGTGCGTATCATGAGCGCCCGGGCTATTCAGCCCGCTATCCCCATCTGTCCGGCGAACACCGGGGCCTTATTGATCAGGCGATCACTCACGTTGCGGCTCAGAAACACTATAGCGAGAACACGGTCGGGGCATACACGAATGCACTTCGCCGATTGGTGAATGATCTCGGCGCTCGTGGCCAAGCGATTGATCTAACAAATCACCAATCCCTGGTCGATCACGTCAATGCTTTCTTTCCGAAAAACGATACCATGAAGTTGGCGTTGGACGTCCTCCGTGTGTATCATGAGGCGGGCAAATTAAGGGCACCAGAACCCGCCTCGCCAGCGACCGCCAGGCTGTCAGACACCTATCGCGGTGTTCCGTTGGTCGATCTGACCACCTCCTCCGATGCTCAGATCGGAGCTTTTCCGTCAGGCTCGTCCAACCTCCCCGAGGGGGCGGTGCTCGGCGCCGCCGAACTGCTGAGCGACGCCCATATCCACAGGGATTACCGGTTGCTGGAGCAGGACCTGCAGGAGGCCCGTCCAGCGCTCGCCGCCCGAACGCGGCTGGTGGATGCGATGGTCGCCCATCAACTGCGCCGTCACGACGTGGACGTGCAAGCTAGGTTGCTGTCCATCTATCATCAAAACGACGCCCCAGCCGACTTCGTGTTCCTGCCAGTGAACAGTGCCGATCCTATGGATCCGGCGCCGGATCCTCAACGCATCAACCATTGGTCGCTGCTGCTCGTTGATCGCCGCGACCCGGAAAGAGCGGTCGCCTATCACTACGATTCCATCCAGCACAATGGACAGGGATCCAACGACGCGCTTGCACGAGAGCTCGCAACAAGACTGGACGCGACCACCCTGGTGACACCCGCCATGGCCCAGCAGAACAACGGTGTTGATTGCGGCGTCTTCGTGGTGGACGGCACGCGCGAGCTGGTTTATCGATTGGCGACCGAAGAGCGGCCAGACCAGCAACGGCCGCTGCACCTCAACTACCTCGTCGCCGATCGGCAGGCGCTGCAAAACCGACTGAGAGAGGAGCGCTTGCCGCACGAGCTTGCCGCAATCCCCGTAGAAGCTTTTGGAGCAGCTGGGTCGCAGGTGCAATACGCCGTCTTGCAAGAGCAGCAAGCCCGACAAGTCGCGCCAGCGCCGTTTGAACGGCACTTGGGCAAGACGCGCGAGACCCAAGACGAGCTGACGAGTACTGCCCGCTATCCCCATCTGTCCGGCGAACACCGGGGCCTTATTGATCAGGCGATCACTTACGTTGCGGCTCAGCGAGGCTATAGCGCGCTCACGGCCCAGAAATACATTTATGCACTTCGCCGATTGGCGAATGATCTCGGCGCTCATGGCCAAGCGATTGATCTAACAAATCACCAATCCCTGGTCGATCACGTCAAGGCTTTCTTTCCGAAAGACGATGGCAGCATGAAGCAGGCGTTGAACGTCCTCCGTGCGTATCATGAGCGCCCGGGCTATTCAGCTACTGCCGGGCGGCCAGCGCCCTATTCAGCCCCCTATCCCCATCTGTCCGGCGAACACCGGGGCCTTATTGATCAGGCGATCACTCACGTTGCGGCCCAGCGAGACTATAGCGCGAGCACGGTCGGTACATACAGGAGTGCACTTTGCCGATTGGTGAATGATCTCGGCGCTCGTGGCCAAGCGATTGATCTAAAGAATCACCGATCCCTGGTCGATCACGTCAATGCTTTCTTTCCGAAAAACGATAGCATGAAGTGGGCGTTGGACGTCCTCCGTGTGTATCATGAGGCGGGCAAATTAAGGGCACCAGAACCCGCCTCGCCAGCGACCGCCAGGCTGTCAGACACCTATCGCGGTGTTCCGTTGGTCGATCTGACCACCTCCTCCGATGCTCAGATCGGAGCTTTTCCGTCAGGCTCGTCCAACCTCCCCGAGGGGGCGGTGCTCGGCGCCGCCGAACTGCTGAGCGACGCCCATATCCACAGGGATTACCGGTTGCTGGAGCAGGACCTGCAGGAGGCCCATCCAGCGCTCGCC
The DNA here is from genome assembly GCF_029892065.1 of Sinorhizobium garamanticum. Lineage (NCBI taxonomy): Bacteria > Pseudomonadati > Pseudomonadota > Alphaproteobacteria > Hyphomicrobiales > Rhizobiaceae > Sinorhizobium > Sinorhizobium garamanticum. The sequence goes on from NZ_CP120375.1 coordinate 492,162, forward strand.
ACCCGAACGCGGCTGGTGGATGCGATGGTCGCCCATCAACTGCGCCGTCACGACGTGGACGTGCAAGCTAGGTTGCTGTCCATCTATCATCAAAACGACGCCCCAGCCGACTTCGTGTTCCTGCCAGTGAACAGTGCCGATCCTATGGATCCGGCGCCGGATCCTCAACGCATCAACCATTGGTCGCTGCTGCTCGTTGATCGCCGCGACCCGGAAAGAGCGGTCGCCTATCACTACGATTCCATCCAGCACAATGGACAGGGATCCAACGACGCGCTTGCACGGGAGCTCGCAACAAGACTGGACGCGACCACCCTGGTGACACCCGCCATGGCCCAGCAGAACAACGGTGTTGATTGCGGCGTCTTCGTGGTGGACGGCACGCGCGAGCTGGTTTATCGATTGGCGACCGAAGAGCGGCCAGACCAGCAGCGGCCGCTGCACCTCAACTACCTCGTCGCCGATCGGCAGGCGCTGCAAAACCGACTGAGAGAGGAGCGCTTGCCGCACGAGCTTGCCGCAATCCCCGCGGAAGCTTTTGGAGCAGCTGGGTCGCAGGTGCAATACGCCGTCTTGCAAGAGCAGCAAGCCCGACAAGTCGCGCCAGCGCCGTTTGAACGGCACTTGGGCAAGACGCGCGAGGCCCAGGACGAGCTGACGAGTACACTTGACAGGAGCCACCTCGTGAACAGCGGTGATGTCATCATCAACAATGAACATTACACAGCGCTGTTGAGACCGGCGAAGAGGCAGAGGACTGATAATCCGCAAAGCCTCGCCATGGGGCGGCAGCAGCTGAGCGAAGCAACCACGACGTCCATCAGCCAACCCTCCGATCAAGCCCGAGCGGACCTAATCGCTTCCTTCAGAAGCAGAGAGCGCTCCGCGGGACGTTGAGTGCCATGGCTGGGGTCAAGCAGAACAGCTCTTTTGACGACAGAGGCGCTGATGCCCGGCATCGTCGCCCGCGATTCGTTCAGCTTTCTATGGATGCAGGATCCTTCATCTCGATCTGGATCAATACCGATCATGATCATGAGGCAACTTTTGGGACCTATATTGCAGTGCAACATCAATGATCCTGTCAGGCCGACATATCGATGGCTGCAGGCTCTCTCTCAGAAACAAGCGCGCGCTCCTGGCGCATTATTGATAGGAGTCAGTTCATGACAAATCCTATGAGCAAGCTGGACGTTGCCACGTGCAGAGACCGCGTCGATATAGGTTTCGCTGTCAAGCAATGTCGCGAGGCAAGGGGATACAGCGTCGAGGACCTCTCCTTGACCTGCGGTCTCACTGGCGCCGAAATTACCAGGATTGAACTGGGCGCAGATTTCGACCCCGCCAGGCTCAGGCGCATTGCCTCTGCACTCCAACTGCCAAACTCGACGTTCCGCCTGACTTAGAAATATCGGGTTATCAGACCCGACCCCTAGTGCAACGCGCGAAAACCCGCCAGGTGACATCGAGACAGTGCAGCCCGGGGCTATCCGCGGAACTCGCTGCTCAGCGAGTTTCTTTGCATCGACGCCCGTGGTCCGACCTCGCTACTCGGCATCAAATCGTTCAAGCATCTTTTTGAGCCGAAGGTTCTGTGCACGAAGCTGTTCAGCCAGCAACCTCTTGAGGCGCTTGTTGTCTGCATCCAGAGCGGCAAGCCCGTCGAGGGAGACCGGATTGTCGACAGTCCCGGTCTGCGCATTTCGATCCTCGTGCCCAACCTTCGAGTTGTGCACCATCGCCTGAGCGGGGGCGCGTTTGGCACGCTTTCGAGGAGTCCCGGTTGCTGTCGTTCGAGGCTGCGATGCCGATTGGCTCTTCTGTACTTGCACAACGGCTTCGGCCGGATGATCGGCCTCATGCGGCTTCGAGATTTCGACCTCTGCGCCGTTCGCAAATGGTATCGCTGCTCGCGCAACGTCGACATCGTCGGCGCGTTCGTTGACAGACTCTGCATGGATCGGATCAGCCGGCCTGGTTTCACCGGAGCCAGGCGTTCCAGGTGCTTCATTTGAATTGAACAGATGCGAGGCCGCATCTTCCACTTCGCGGGCCAAAGCCTTGAGATCCGTGTCTCCCCAGATTGACTTCGTCCGGGCTTTTGGCTGTCGTCGCCCCGACTTGAATTCAACAACGAATCTCCGTTGTGGCGTCTTCATCTACTTTCGATCCCAAGCAGTCCGTGAAAAATTCAACGCCACTTGGCGCCGCTGCATTCCTGCGGGCGCACCAATACAGACCTTCCTCGCGCGCTTCAACTGCTCGTTAACCTCGCAGTTGGCGCGCCTTTCGGCACGAGCGGAGAACAGCAAGGGCTTCGTTTGCCGCGACGATGCCATTGGGGAGCAAATATAAGCCTTCTGGCGTAACACGGAGGACGCCGAAGAACGTCGCCCCGCGCATTCCCGGTCCTGTTTAGTCGAGACCGAGCCTCTTGCGCAGTTCGGCATTTTCCGCTCGCAGCTTCTCCGCCAGTAGCTTGCGGAGCCTCTGGTTTTCCTCTTCGAGCTGGACAAGATCTGCCAGCTCATCGCCGTCCGGCAGGGGCTTGGTGCTCTTAGTGTCCTTTAGCTCGACAGGCTTCGCAGCACCTTTCCAATGATAGTAGGTTTGCTCTGATATGCCGGCGCTCTTGATAGCGTCCTTGAGGGTGTTGCCTTCGCTGAGTTGCGTCTCGATCGTTGATGCCCGAGAACGATGCAAGAATTGCGGCAGCCGCAATGCATTGTCATTGTCGATGCAAGCGGAGTCACCCTTGGCCAGCTGCGGATGCGTGGTGCGCGATTCTTGTCCCTTGCCAGCGCTGAAGCAAAGGCGCGTACCGCCCAGGATCCAAAAGGAACCCTAAAACAACTGATGAACGAGCGCCAAGAGATCTATGCGCAGGCCCAGCTCAGAATTGACCCCAGCAATCGGAATCCCAATAAGAGCGCGTGCCTGAACAAGCATCACGCCAAGCTTTGCGTCGCCGTGCCCGAACCAACTCCTATCCCGCCGACGAGCACACCGGCGGTCCTGATGTGAAGGCCGCCGGTAAGATCGGTCACAGCTCCGCCTGTTGCAGCGGCGATGTGAAGCCGCAGCTCTTCCGGAATTGTCTTGGTCTCCGCACCAATAGAGGCTGGGTTTGCAGCAGCGGACGGCTCATATCGCTCCCCAGTCGCGTTACAAGGGATCCGCTGGCGACTGTGCCTTATGCCGCTTGCGGAGATGCTCGAAACAAAATCATTTTCGGCCGGCCTGCCTCGAGGGGGAGTGCCTCTGAAAGTCTGTGCCCTAGTGAGCTTTATCCATCCATCAGGCTATCGAAAACTTCGAGCATGGCGTCACTGATGGCCCTGCCGAGGGCGGCGGCGGTCGCCGCCAGCACTTCCTCGTTCATGTCACGAGCGGCCATCGCAAGAGCTGCGCCCTTCTGCGGTCACGATTTCTTGCGCGCGCTGTATCGTCCACAGGGCGAAGTCGCTCCGGCTGCTGATTTCGACGGTTTCCATGATTTATCCTGATATGTTCAAGCGGATGCCTTGTAGCGACTTTGGTGGGGCGATGCAGTCATGAAAGAGTCGTTGTTCAGAATGAGCCGGAATAGCCGAATTACGCGGCAGTCGATCTCTTTGTTGCGGACGAGGCAGCCATTGCGAAGCCGGATGGTTCTTCGGGCGAAGAAGCGCCATTCTAGGAGTGGGTTGAGCGAGCTCCGATAGTCCAGGAGACCGGCCGCTATCGCATCCTGAAAAAGCTTGAGCGTCGTTCTGTGGCCGCGGCGGCGCGACTGGGATTTTCCTTGGAGGGCGTGATCCTCGACCGAGACGCCTCCATCATCGCAAGGACGAGCTCATCGAGATCGGCGCGATCGCCTTCACATTCGATCAAGCCGGCAGCATCGGCGAAGTCATCCGCGTCTATGGCGGATTGCGCCAACCGAGCATTTCAATCCCGCCGGAAATCACCCGCCTGACCGGCATCACCGACGAAATGGTGGCCGGCATATGATCGATCTCCAGCAATTGCGCTTGATCGTCGAGCCTGCCGATCTCGTCATCGCGCACAACGCCGGATTCGATCGGCCGTTCTGAGAGGCCTTTTCACCCATCTTCACCGGAAAAGCCTGGGCCTGCTCGGTTTCCGAAATCGATTTGTCGTCCCGTGGCAGGCGGAAACTGGAAGGCGAACGCCAGCCAGTAACATCCCTTACGGGCGTCGGCCTCAGCTTTGTCGACCCGTGACCACCCGCTGCCACCTTGAAGCGGGTGGTTCTCGCGCGGCGCACAAGCTCAGCCCGCAAAGCAAAATTCCGCAGACGATGTCATGAAGTCAATATCGTTGCCATAAGATTGAGGCTGCTGGTCTAACATGGAAAGCTCCATAAAGCTTCGTGGATGCCCGCAATCCAGATCTGATCGAGCATGAGGTGCAAACGCTTGTAGACCAGCGCATCTTCGCGCTCGCTCGTGCTAAGAGAATATCAACAACCACGACGAGTTGTGCCATGACCCGACGATGGCGGTGCTGCCCAGCAAGCTGGAGGCGCGCCGTCAGATGACATGCGCGGCCGTAGCTGGCAAGTCACGCTCAGCCGGCCGGAATTGAGCCGCAGCCCTCGCGCTATCGCAAGATCGTTGCCGTGCAGGGGATCGTCCGTGCGTCCAGATCCAGCACGATCTCTTCAGGCGGGGGAGCGTGCGCGCCCTGAACAGCGTCTCGAGCGCCGCGATCCACCCTCCCGTCAACCGCAAAGCAACACAGGCCCTTATTTGCTGGCCGAATGCCTATTCGACCCAATCGACCTAGTGGCGGCGGGCTATCCTGTGGCCCGCACGGATCAGCGCAATGCCTGCCGACATGGCATCCGGGTGCGAATTATGTCTACGAGGCAAGCAAGCGTCCCCACGCGGCGGTGGCCGCGCTTCTGGACTTGCTTTGATCTCGGCGACAGGTTCGCGCCCGCGCTGGTCGACGACTGGCAAGCGGGGCTCTTTGGAAGCGCCGCACTCCATGGTGCGTTCTCTGAGCCTGCTCCCTATGTCATGGTCGATCTCCATGCGTCCGAGACCCGTTACCAGTTCAAGAAGCGCAACGTCAGCTGCGTGACGGACGAGATGCGAGCGCAGCTCGCGCGCATCACGGATATTTTTGCGCGAGCTAGAAATGCTTGCTTATACTCAGCTGAACGTCGAACCAATGGCTAATATGAACCGCCAGACCATGCATTCGCGGGTTCTTCTCGATGCGATATGCGTTGCTCGGCAGGTCGGCGCGCCTTCGCGGCGCCGACCTGGATCGGTGCTGTCTGCTCTACTCTTTGGAGGATTTTAGACAGAAGCCCCTTTCGACCCATCGTTTTGCACAACGTGGATTTGCTCAAGCCGCGAAAGAGCGCATCAGGCCGACAACCGTGCATCGTATCGCCTTGTGCTCGCTGACACGGTGGACACGCCATTTGTTTCAGATGAAACCAAAAACGTGGAACTGGAACATCCTAGAGTAACAGACCGCCTTAATAAACGCGAGTGACAAATGACGCCGATTCTTTCGGCAGCTCGCGACTTTGAGGCGATAGGAAATGTTGAATGCAGCTTGGCCCTTGGCGGTCGCCGTTTTGACCTCGACTTGCGTATCAAGCGAGGCCGCGCCACTCTCCTTCCGTGAGTTCGAGCGCCTCGCTCGCGAATGCGCTCCGCGGGTGGATCCGTCTACGCTTGCCTCAATTGCCAAGGTTGAAAGCGGCTTTGATCCGCTTGCGGCACATGACAATACCACCGGCGAGAGTCTTCACTGGAATGATCAAACGCAAGCGCACCAGAGCGTCAAAGCCCGCCTCGAAGCACAACATTCAATCGACGTTGGGCTTATGCAGATCAACAGTAAAAACTTTTCCTTCCTTAATCTCACGATAGAAAAGGCATTTCAGCCCTGCATGTCACTTGTGGCTGCGGCGCATTTGCTTGAAAGCCGCTATGCCGGCGGCGACACTACCGCGGCAAAGCAATTGGCACTTCGCCAGGCAATCTCGGCCTACAACACGGGTGACCTGACGCGCGGGTTTGCGAACGGTTATGTGCAGAAGGTTGAGTCGGCCGCTCGAGAGATCGTGCCACCGCTGGTCGAACAACCGGAAGGGACTGATGAAAAGCCGATCTCGGAAGAAACATGGGATGTCTGGGGTTCGTATGAGCGAGACCGTTCGGCAGGCGATTTCATCAGCCTTCCAGCACTCCAGAGGTCTGGAGACCGTGAACCCTCGAAAAAGAAACCATTTGTATTCGATTGAATGGAGGTACAGCACAGTAATGGCGTCATCTAACAGAAATCGTGCGCGTTTTAATCCCTTTTCTCTCCTGCACGCCATGTTGCGCATGGCGGTTGACTTTGCGCCCGCTGCTGGCGGGGCGGCGGCCTGGAGCGTTGTCTGCTCCGGGCCAGCGATCGCGCAAGTTACAGGGGGGACCGACCCTGCCACAATGGTGAATAATATCTGCGCATTCATCCTTGGTCCCTTCGGACAGTCTCTGGCTGTTCTCGGCATCGTCGCCATCGGCATATCGTGGATGTTCGGTCGTGCTTCACTCGGCCTCGTTGCCGGTGTCATCGGGGGGATCGTCATCATGTTCGGGGCCAGCTTCCTTGGTAAAGCCCTCATAGGGGGGGGCTGATGAGCGACCGACTGGAAGAGAGTATTCTCTACGTGGCGGCGACACGCCCTGCATTATTCCTAGGCGTGCCGCTGAGCTTGGCCGGATTGCTCATGATGTTAGCCGGCCTAATCATCGTCATCGTTCAGAACCCTCTTTACGAAATTATTCTGGTGCCGCTGTGGTTCGGATCGCGGGTTGTTGTTGAGCGCGACTATAACGCCGCGAGTGTAGCGCTACTTTATCTGCAGACCGCTGGCAGAAGCGTGGATGCGCCGATCTGGGGCGGGGCAAGCGTCAGCCCAAACCCGATCAAAGTGCCGGGACGAGGAAGAGGAATGGTTTAATGCTCGGCACAAGTGGCAGGACCGAGAGGTCTGGTGAGATCTATCTACCATACATCGGTCACCTAAGTGACCAGATTGTACTTCTCGAAGACGGCTCAATCATGGCCATGGCACATGTCAAAGGTTTGCCCTTTGAACTTGAAGACGTTGCCACCCGCAACGCACGCTGCCGAGCGTTTAATGCGCTCTTGCGCAACATTGCCGATGATAATGTATCAATATGTGCTCATCTGGTCCGACATAACGATGTGCCGTCGCCCCCGGCACGGCACTTCCATAGCGCGTTTGCCGGCAGTCTGAGCGAAGCTTATGAGCGGCGCGTGCTGTCCGGAAAACTCTTTCGCAACGATCATTTCCTCACCTTGGTGGTGTTTCCCCGCACTGCGGTCGGCAAACTCGCGGGCCGGTTCATCAAGCGCAACAATAGAAACGAGAACGATTTAGCAAATCAAACGCGGAACCTGGAAGATCTGTGGCACATCACTGGTGCCGCCCTCGATGCCTATGGTCTCCGCCGACTCGGTATCCGCGAGAAAGATGGCGTCATTTTCTCAGAAATCGCGGAGGCGCTCCGACTGATAATGACCTGCCGCGTTACCCCGGTTCCAGTGGTAAGCGGCTCACTAGGCGCTTCTATTTATACCGACCGAGTAATCTGCGGCAAGCGGGCACTAGAGATTCGAACCCCCGGAGATAGCTACGTCGGCTCAATGTTTTCATTTCGAGAATATCCGGCAAAGACGCGGCCAGGCATGCTCAATCCGCTATTGTCCGCGAATTTCCCGCTTGTGTTGAGCCAGAGTTTCTCGTTCCTCACGCGTGCACAGGCCCATGCCAAACTCAGCCTCAAGTCCAATCAAATGACGAGTTCCGGTGACAAGGCCGTCACCCAGATAAATGAACTGGCCGAGGCAGAGGACGCGCTGGCAAGCAACGAATTCGTGATGGGCTCGCATCACTTAAGTCTCTGCGTCTATGCCGCTGATCTCAATAGCCTTGCCGACCGCGCCGCAAGCGCCCGCACGCGATTGACGGATGCGGGCGCCGTTATCGTCCAAGAGGGTATTGGGATGGAGGCGGCTTATTGGGCGCAACTTCCGGGAAACACCAAGTGGCGCACGCGACCCGGGGCGATCACCTCACGAAATTTCGCGGGTCTTGTCTCATTAGAGAATTTCCCAAGCGGCACCGATTCGGGCCACTGGGGCAATGCGGTTGCGCGCTTCCGCACCAACGGTGGAACTCCTTTCGATTACCTCCCTCACGAGAATGACGTGGGTATGACGGCAATATTCGGACCCGTCGGAAAAGGCAAAACAACGCTCATGACCTTTGTCCTTGCGATGCTCGAGCAGAGCATGGTTGGACGCAATGGTACGATTGTTTTCTTTGATAAGGACCGCGGTGGTGAATTGCTGGTACGTGCCACGGGAGGCACGTATCTGGCGCTACGCAGAGGCGTTCCCAGCGGCCTGGCGCCTCTACGGGGCCTGGACGATACATCGGCCTCCCGGGACTTTCTGCGCGAGTGGGTGACGGCCCTGATCGAGAGCGACGGACGCGGAGCTATTTCGCCGGAAGAGAACCGCCGCCTCGAACGCGCTATCGTCCGGCAGCTTTCATTTGAGCCCAGTATGCGTTCACTCGCGGGCCTACGCGAATTCCTGTTACACAGCCCATCCGAGGGCGCGGGAGCGCGACTGGAGCGGTGGTGCAGAGGAAACGCGCTCGGTTGGGCCTTCGATGGCGAGGCGGATGAAGTAAGGCTGGATGCCTCCATTACCGGCTTCGACATGACACAGCTCTTAGAGTACGAAGAGGTTTGTGCGCCGGCCGCTGCATACCTCCTGCATCGCGTGGGCGCTGTCGTAGATGGCCGTCGGTTTGTCATGAGCTGCGACGAGTTTCGGTTTTATCTATTAAACCCCCAATTCGCTGCAGTCATTGACAAGTTCTTGCTCACTGTTCGCAAGAATAACGGCATGTTGATACTCGCAACACAGCAGCCTGAGCATGTTCTCGAATCGCCCCTGGGAGCAAGTCTCGTTGCACAATGCATGACGAAAATCTTCTACCCATCACCGACAGCGGACCGATCAGCCTACATCGGCGGCTTAAAGTGTACCGAAGGAGAATTTCAGGCCGTCCGCGAGCAGATGGCAATCGGCAGCCGCAAATTTCTGCTTAAGCGCGAGAGCGGAAGCGTTATCTGCGAGTTCGATCTCGGCGAGATGCGCGAATATGTCGCCGTACTGTCGGGGCGGGCCAACACGGTGCGTTTTGTCGATCAGCTCCGTGACAAATACGGAAATGCCCCTGATGCGTGGATCGACAAGTTCATGGCACGCTACAACGAAGTGCAAGATTGACGGAGGAAGTTTCATGAAATTCACCCAACTGACAGTAACGACGCTTGCCGCTTGCCTTATTATGCAGGCGCCGGCCCGTGCGCAGTGGGTCGTCACCGACCCCACAACAAACGTGAACACGTGGCTGACTTATGTAAACTCTGGTCTTAGCCTCATCAAGACAGCGGATCTGCTGGAACAGACGATGACGATGGTGGCGATGTTCACGTCGACCTTCGCTGTCACAGGGCTGTTGAGCCAGCTCAACCAAGAGAATAAGTACCCCTCGACGAATAACCTAAGCGAGCAGATGTTTGACAGTAAGAGACCAGTCTCAGCCACAGCACGCTCGATCGCCATGGATCGCGATCGCGTAATCGATGGCGGCGACGCACATGCAGAGTTGCTCCGTGAGCAGATCACCGGTGCTGCTAATACCGCGAGTATTGCAGCCGACAATCTCGAGTTGATGGACAAGCGCCTTCGGGAAAATGGCAACACGCTACGTCAGCTGTCGCGTTCACGGAACATTATGCAGGCTACCGTCACAAACGGATTGCTTCTCAAACAGATCCACGACGCAATTATCCAGAACAGCCAGGCTACGAGTCTGCTGACGATGGCCACTGCACAGGCCAGCCTCCACGCCGCAGAGGAGGCCGCAGCCGAGCGACGAGAACGCCAGGAAACCGCGAAGATCTTCTTATTCCCATAGTTGAACGGTGGGCAATGCGGCTCAGATAAGAGTTCAACTCCGCCCAACTGCGGTGGAACGACCCAATTCAGGTTGGAGCGATGAAATTCTCAATTTCTGCGCCGTTTACGGCTATACATACGGTCTTCGATAGTGCCTTTACACTCGCACTGAACTCAGTGCTCGAAAAGATCCAGAGCGCAGTCAATGCGCCTCTGGTGGCGTGCGTCACGCTTTGGATCATAGTCCAGGGCATTCTGGTGATGCGCGGCGAAGTCGATGCTCGTGGTGGGATCATGAAGATCATCAAAGTGTCGATCGTTGTCTCCCTTGTCTTGGGGCAGGCGAACTATCATGTTTACGTAGTCTCATTCTTTGAGAATACAATTCCGGGCTTCGTTCACAAGGTCAGCGGCAGCAATATTCCGCTGATTAATATTCCGCAAAAGCTTGACATAATGTTTGCTCTAAGCCAGGTCGCCTTTCAGAAGATTGCGTCCGAAATCGGACCAATGAACAGCCAAGACATTCTCGCCTTTGAAGGCGCACAGTGGGTTTTCTACGGTGCGCTTTGGGTAGCGTTCGAGATCTATGACGCCTGTGGGATTCTTACCAAGGTACTCTTAGCGATCGGGCCGCTGATCCTGATAGGCTATCTCTTTGATCACACCCGCGACATGGCTTCCAAATGGGTCGGCCAGCTCCTCTCCTACGGGCTGCTGCTTCTCCTGTTGAACATGGTGGCGACTATAGTCATCGCTACGGAATTAGCGGGTCTCGCAATAATGCTCGCGGTGATCAACAATGCGGGCACGACGGCAGCCAAGATTATCGGGCTTTACGAACTCGACATGCTCTTTCTAGCTGGTGACGCCCTGATCGTCGCGCTTCCGGTGATTGCCGGCAATATTGCAGGTGCCTATTGGCCAGGCTCAAATAAATCTCCCAGCAGCCTCAACCGCCAATTGGCCCAAGTTGCGCGCCGTTAAACGCAATGATAATGAAACTAGTAGGTTGACTGCATGAAGTATTGTTCTTTGGTTTTATTCCTCGCTTTGGCCGCTTGCAAGACAAGTGATACACTGGCGACCTGCAAGGGTGCTGCGTTTCAGCTGAATGTGGAGCGATGGCAACCCACGGCATCGGATCTTCAGTTCGAATGTGCGGGAGAACCTAATGAAGGGCGCTGAACATGCTCTCCTGGTGGAGCGAGAAGCGCTTTCCGCGCACTACAGGGAAGTAGAGGCGTTCCAAACGTCACGTGCGAAGTCGGCGCGGCGTCTTTCCAAGATTCTTGTGGTCATTGCGGCGGCCGCAGTTCTTGGAAATATCGCGCAAGCCTTCACTATCGCCACTATGGTTCCGCTGGCCAAGCTCGTGCCTGTGTATCTCTGGGTACGAGCGGATGGAACCGTTGACAGCGAAGTATCCGTGTCGCGACTGCCCGCAACGCAAGAGCAGGCCGTTATCAACGCTTCACTCTGGCAATATGTCCGTCTGCGTGAGGGCTATACAGCGGACACAGCTCAATACGCCTATGATCTCGTATCGAGTTTCAGCGCACCATCTGTGCGCCAGGAATATCAGCAATTCTTCAATTACCCTAATCCGACGTCGCCACAGGTCACAATCGGTGAGGGGGGGAGACTAGATGTCGAGCACTTCTCCTCAAGTGATATTGCGCCGGGCGTCCAGCAGATTCGCTACAAACGAACGCTCATCATGGATGGCCAGAGGCCGGTCGTGAGTACTTGGACCGCAACCATCCGTTATGAAAAGGTGACAAGCCTGTCCGGTGAATCGAGACTGTCCAATCCAGGGGGGCTGACTGTTACCTCCTACCAGGCCGCGGAAGACACGGTATCGAACGAGGGGCTTAGCGAGCCATGACAACAAGGACCTTTTTCACAATAATCTGTTTGCTTTCCTTAGCGATAAGCGCGCATGCGGAAGACACCCCTGCAGCCGGCAAACTAGATCCGCGCATGCGCTATCTGGCCTACAATCCCGACCAAGTGGTCCGCCTGTCGACCGCTGTCGGGGCCACTTTAGTTGTTACATTCGGTGCCAACGAGACCGTAACAGCTGTCGCCGTTTCTAATAGCAAAGATCTGGCAGCCCTTCCTCGCGGCCACTATCTCTTTTTCAAGGCAAGCCAAGCCCTCCCGCCGCAGCCTGTCGTCGTGCTGACCGCGAGCGAGGCAGGTACCCGACGATATGTCTTCAGTATCTCCACCAAGACCATGTCTCGGCTCAACAAAGAGCAGCCTGACCTCTATTACAGTGTACAATTCGTCTATCCTGTCGACGAAGCAGCTGCTCGGCAAAAGGAAGTAGAAAGGTTGTCGATTGTCGATCGGCTCCGAGCGAAAGCGCAGTATCAACAGAGGGCTCAGGATTTATTGGATCAGCCGGCCGGAATCGCCGATCCCGGATCCAACAATTTCCATTACGTCGCACAGGGCGACCGTTCGCTCACGCCGTTGGAGGTTTTTGATAACGGAGTAAGTACTGTATTCCGTTTTCCAGGTAATGTGCGCATTCCCTCCATCTACAGGATCAATCCGGACGGCAAGGAAGCCGCCGCCAATTATTCGGTCAAAGGAGACTATGTCGAGGTTTCTGCAGTTGCCCGTGAATGGCGTCTGAGAGATGGCCGTACAGTATTAGGCATTTGGAATAGCGCATACGATCCCATTGGACGAAAGCCGGGCACCGGTACAGTGAGACATGATGTGTGGCGCGTTCTGAAGGGGGCAAGTCGATGAACGACGCCGATCCACAAACCCGGCACGACGTAGATGCAGCCGGATCCCTGGTCTCTGAGCCAACTCGCCGGCGCCTTTCGGGACCGCAGAAGTTGATGATTGCAAGCGTTATTGTGGCATCATCACTATCCCTAATCTGGGTTGGCGGACTCTCAAAGAGAGAAGTGGAATCCCCTGCGCCTCAAACAACAGTTTTCACCAACACCGAGCCCTTTCGTCCGGCACCGATTGAGGATGCTCCTGATCGTTCAGCACCCCCGCCGGCTGAGCAGCCGGCAGTTCCTCCGCCGGCACAGAGCTCCTCGGAAGCAACTGATCCGCAGGCCGAGCAATCGCCTATTTTTGCCTATGAAAGTGGTGAGCAACCCGCGGACATCGGTCACACTCGCGAAGACAAAGAGGATTCCACCTCGGAAAAGTATGCCTCTATGCTCGCGGACGAAGCTTCAGTCGATAATGACCTATCAAAGCGGATGAAAGCAGGTGTGCAGGAGCCAAGCCGGGCCACACTCTTGCCGCACCCTGACTTCATGATTACGCAAGGAACGATCATTCCCTGCATTTTACAAACAGCGATCGATACAAGTTTGCCTGGCTATGTAAAGTGCGTCCTACCCCAAGACGTCCGTGGGGCGACGAACAACGTCGTGCTTCTAGATCGCGGAACAACCGTCATCGGCGAGATTCAGCAGGGTCTTCAGCAGGGCGATGCGCGCGTCTTTGTGATCTGGAACCGGGCCGAAACACCGAATCATGCCGTGGTGTCGCTCGTGTCACCGGGCGCTGATGAACTCGGCCGCTCCGGCATGCCTGGCACGGTGGACAATCATTTCTGGCAACGTTTCGGAGGGGCAATGCTCTTGAGCGTCGTCCAAGGTGCGTTCCAGACCGCCAGTCAATACACAGAAAGCTCCGGCGGACCTAACCTCAACAGCTTTCAAAACAATGGGGCACAAGCCGCCGACACGGCGCTTAAAGCAACGATCAACATTCCGCCAACCCTGAAGAAGAACCAGGGGGACGCAGTGTCAATATTCGTGGCTCGGGATCTTGATTTCTCAGATATATACGAGCTTCGCACGACCAATGCGACAACGAGAGCGCGCAATCGACGGCCCTAGCCCAAGCAGTCCAACGACAATGAAGATTGGAGACTTGAATGCAAGCGGAGGCACATACCCAATTGCGTTTCCTCCTCAAACCTGTTTTGAAATGGCTTGAGGACCCCAGGACCGAAGAGGTCGCGATTAATAGACCTGGGCAGGCTTTCGTCCGCCAGGCTGGCGCGTATACGAAATATCCTTCACCTCTCACCTACGACGATCTCGAAGATATCGCGATCTTGGCGGGAGCGCTACGAAAACAAGATGTTGGACCACGAAACCCTCTCTGCGCCACCGAGTTGCCGGACGGAGAGCGGCTACAGATTTGTTTGCCGCCCGCAGTGCCGTCAGGTACAGTCAGCCTGACAATCCGGCGCCCATCCTCTCGCGTTTCGGAACTCAAGGAAGTTTCATCTCGCTATGACGCTTCACGCTGGAATCAATGGCGGTTGCGCAAGGAGCGCCAAGGTCAACAGGATGAACAGATCCTTGAGTACTACGCCCGCGGCAATTTGGAAGAATTCCTGCACGCGTGCGTGACTGGGCGGCTGACGATACTACTTTGCGGCCACACGGGTAGCGGCAAGACGACGATGAGCAAGACTTTGATCAACGCCATTCCGCCGCAGGAAAGGCTGATCACTATTGAAGACACGCTCGAGCTCGCAATTCCGCATGAGAATCATGTCAGGCTACTTTATTCGAAGGATGGGGCAGGTTTAGGTGGCGTAACCGCGGAACAGCTTCTACAAGCTAGTCTCCGCATGCGGCCGGACCGCATACTGCTCGGCGAGATGCGCGACGATGCCGCTTGGGCATATCTCAGCGAAGTTGTTTCTGGCCATCCAGGATCAATCTCCACTATTCACGGAGCCGATCCCGTCCAAGGTTTCAAGAAGCTCTTTTCGCTTGTCAAGAGCAGCCCGCAAGGAGCTGCCATAGAAGACCTCACGCTGATTGATATGCTGTCGGCGGCCATCGATGTCATTGTGCCGTTTCGAAGCTATGGTGACGTCTATGAAGTTGGCGAGATTTGGCTGGCGGCCGACGCGCGCCGACGCGGAGAGACAGTGGCTGGTCTTCTGAAGCAGCATTAGGTTCATTCTACAACAGCTTCGATCCCATCCTACTCAGCGCGTCGCGCTTCTGATTTCTTCATCGCCGAACGCATCACCCACATTGACGATGAAACTTGCATCTTGCTTTCCCGAGCCGGCGCTACCGCGGCGTGTCCGGCATGCGGACGCATGTCACGAACGGTTCGAAGTCGCTATTGCCGCCAGGTCGCGGACCTTCCCCTCTCTGGGAAACGCGTCAGGCTGCTCGTGCAGACAAGAAGATTCGCGGGTGATGCCGTGCTTTGTGGGAGACAGATATTCGCCGAGCGGTTCGGCGGTGTACTGCCGCCTTACGCCAGACGAACCGGACGCCTCGAGCATGTTGTCCGTCACTTGGCTCTCGCGCTTGGTGGACGCCCGGCGGCCCGTTTGCCCAGCGCCTGATGCTTCCCGTCAGCAACGACACCTTGCTAAGCGTCATCCGCAGGCAAGGCCTCCGCCATCAGCCCCACCCTCGGTGATTGGCATCGATGATTGGGCCTGGCGTCGCAATTATCGCTACGGCACGATCGTGTGTGATCTGGAACGGCGGCGGCCGGTCAGTCTGCTGCCAGACCGCGAGCCAGCGACGGCGGAGGCTTGGCTGCGGCAGAACCCCCAAATCCAAATCGTTGCTCGCGACCGTGGCGGCGCTTACGGGCTGGCGGCCGCAAGGGCGTTGCCTGATGCGGTGCAGGTCGCTGATCGATGGCATTTGATGGAGAATGCCAGCCGTGCATTCCTGGACGCGGTCCGCAAATCGATGCGGCAAATCCGCAAGACGCTCGGCGCAACGCGCGTCGATCCAAAGCTGCTGACTGCGGCCGAACGCCTTCAATACGAAGGCTATCTCCGACGGGAACAGACCAACGCGGCCATCATGGCGCTGGCAAAGGACGGCATGACGATCAAGGAAATCGTGCGCCGCACCGGTCATAGCCGCGGCTTGGTCCGCCAGGTGCTCAGAGGGCAACGAAACGATGTCTTTCGGTCCCGAGAAAGTTCGTTGGAACTGTATCTCGAATGGCTCGACGTGCAATGGGGTGCCGGCAAGCGGAACGGCACTGAGCTATGGCGGCTTTTGAGAACACAGGGCTTTCGCGGTTCGCGCCGGGTCGTGAGTGAATGGGCCACACGGCGGAAGCGGGCCGACAAGGCGGATGCGGAATCGTTGACCCGCACTCCCTCCGCCAGGACGATTGCTCGCCTCTTAACAACCAACAGAGACAACCTGACGAAATCCGAAACCGGCACCATCGCCGCGATCGAAAGCGGCGTCCCCTTGCTCATAACGGCTCGCGATATCATTACCGACTTCCATCTGATGGTTCGGCGCAAAATGGAAACCCAGCTCATGCCGTGGATCGACCGCGCCCGAGACAGTCTGGTCGCCTCCTTTGGCAACGGCGTAGCGAAAGACATTCAGGCGGTCCGGGCGGCGATCGTCTCACCATGGTCCAATGGGCAAACCGAAGGGCAGATCACCAAGCTCAAGCTGGTAAAACGCCAAATGTACAAACGCGGAAAGCTCGATCTTCTTCAAGCCCGGCTGATCGGTGCGACATGAAAGTAATGCACCAATTCTGCGTCAGAGCCCAAATTTGCATGCCGAAACACAGATAAGATCATGTGGTGCGGTAATACTTGTAAGCGGCAGGGAGCCGAGTCTGGCGGAAGCGTTAGTGGTTCGAATATCGGTAGCGCACGTTGTGAGCCGATGTGAGCTTCTATGTCTGCACCTGGTTCTGGAACTTTTCTATTCGGTGTCCTGAGGTCAAGCTCTATAGAGCCTTTCACTTTCACTGATTGACCGCCAACATCAGCATCAACGTCATCTCATCAACGGTCATCCGTACGCATGGGCGACATCCATAGCGTAGATGATCGTTATCCAAACAATCAACTTTACCGGTCTCGCTGCTTCCTATTAGACAGCGCCAGAAGATAACGAAATCAAGGTGCTGCCAGGGAAGCTTTTCCGGAGGGATGGGTTCGAATTTCGATCGTGTCGCCGCTTACTGGGCTCGACCATCCACTCACAGTCAGGATTGGACGTCCCAATCGGACGTGCCTGGCGCTTTCGATCGTGCTGGGGTGGAAACAACAACAAGCCGGAGCCCCGTCTACTGCCTGACCTCTACCGTTATCTCGCGTTCGATGTGGTCGGGCGTCAAGGAGATCGGCACTCATAACGAGAACCTCGTGAGCGCGGGGGAGGGCGAGGCCTGCACCTTCGTCATTGCAGACGAGGTGAAGGCTTCGTGCGGTAACATGCTCGTCGCGCCCGCTTCGAGACCTTTACTGACAGATCAGTTCGCGTTGCATGTCATCTGGTCCGATGCCAATCCGACGCTCCTCTGGCGAAGCTGTATTCTGCGGGCGAAAACGGACAGTGCCAGCGCCACTGTCACCGCGCTCAAGCAACAAATGGACGTCAACACCTTCATGCGCGAGGCAGCGAAATTGCTGCAGATGAACAAAGTCGGTTTCTGCAACATCTCGACGCGCGTGCCGATCGCGTTCGACTCCTACAAGGATAAGCTGGCGACCGGTAACTTAGTATTCGTCGACCGGGTGACCAGCGCAACGGTCGGAGCCCCGCTAATTGATTTCCCGCTCCGGCGTCGACAACGCCCTTTGGCAGGCGATGGACGTGAACAAAGGTGCGCGCGCAACGATGCAGAGCCAGCGCCCTGCTGTCCTGTCGTTCACCGGACTTTCCGACCTCGGCAGGGCGATCGCAAATGCACTCGATCGGCTCCTGCCCGACGGCGGCAAATACACGCTTCCGGTCGACAGCGACAACTTAGACCACGGCTTCAATCAGGAGTAGGCTTCACCGACGCCGATCGCGTCGAGGAGACTCGGCGCGTCGCGGAAGTCTGCCAAGCTCATGGGCGTGCGGGACCGATCAACCTGCAATTCTTCATGTCGCCGTTCCGCGGCAAACGGCGCATACGCGAGCTGCTGCAGAAAGGGGAGTTCATCGAAATTTTAGTCGATACGCCGTTGGAAGAATGCGCGCGCAGTGATCCGAAGGGTCTCGAGGAAAAGCGCCTGCCAGTAGATCCCGAACTCTACCGGTGTCTCGTCCTACGAAATCCCCGACAATCCGGAACTACACCTGAAAGCAATCGGCGACGATCGATTGATTAGAGGTTTGCAAGCCGGTTCAAGATTGAAAGGTGAGCAATTGAAACACGTTCTTGTCATCGATGACGATATCGCCATGCGGCACCTCATTGTCGAGTATCTGACGACGCATGCCTTCAAGGTAACCGCAGTAAGCGATAGTGGGCAGCTCCATCGCGTGCTCTCGTGCGAGCCGGTTGATCTCGTGGTTCTTGATCTTAATTTGGGTCGCGAAGATGGACTGGACATCATCCGCAATTTGACGAGAAAATCGGATATTCCGATCATTATCATCAGCGGGGACCGTCTTGAGGAGGCCGAAAAAGTTGTTGCACTGGAACTCGGAGCAACTGATTTCGTTCCCAAGCCGTTTGGAATGCGAGAATTCTTGGCCCGCATTCGAGTAGCATTGCGGCAGCGGCCCATCATCCCACGGACAAAAGATCGGCGTTCATTTCATTTTGCCGGTTGGACGCTTAATCTTAAGCAACGCCGACTGATCTCTGAACAGAGCGGCGAACTCAAGCTGACCGCAGGTGAGTTCAATCTCTTAGTCGCCTTCTTGGAAAAACCACGCGACGTTTTATCCAGGGAACAGCTTCTGCTTGCGAGCCGAGTACGTGGAGAAGAGGTGTATGACCGAAGTGTTGACGTCCTCATCCTGCGCTTGCGCCGAAAGCTTGAGGCGGATCCGGCCAACCCTCGTCTGATCAAAACGTCCCGGGGTGCAGGCTATTTCTTCGACGCTGATGTGGATATTCACTACGGGGGCACATTGGCCGCTTGATCAGTAGTCCTTACAGCCGTCGGTGTTGTGCGCGAGCCGCTGCGCGCTTCGTGCGGTCACCCGAGACGGGTGTGTAGGTAGTTTCTAGGGTAGGCGCAGTAACCCCGCTCGGACGATGAATTCACGCTTGTTGACTTTTGGATGCAGAAAATTAGGCAGCCAACACACTTCTTAGTCGCTGATCGTCCAGCCGCCGAAAAAGCAAAACCCCTCTTGAGCTACAGCATTGGCTCGAGGACAGGCAGCCGCCCGTGGTAGGCATATCTTCGCACCTGGAAACGGTTGTTTTCTGGAGATACTTGGTGACCCCTGAGCAAGGGTCCCCTGCAGCAGGTCGTCATCGATGCAAGCCGCCTTTATCGTAGTGGTATGTCTTAGCGCCGTCAGCGCCCACCTTATCGCATGAAGTAGGGGTTCGTTCTGTCGCATCCCGCGGGAAGCGCTCAGCCGCCCCTCAGTCGCGCTTTGCGGAGTATGCTGGTCAACAGTCGTTGAAGCTCGAATTTGCGCCCAGCTTCCCTTCTGCAATCATCAAGGGTACCGGCTCCGGAAGGTCGCCTGTCTGACTTTCAAAGATGCGCTTCAGCGCGCGATCGGAATAATATCGTACCTTTTGCAGTTGCAATGGTGGCTGGCCCTTAATGAGAACGATCTCGTATTTGTCAGGAAGCAGTCGCACCTGTTCGGGCCTTAATAGGAGTGCTCCTTGATCTGAATTCTGAATATTGCGATCGAACATTCGGCTTTGGTTGTAGGAAGTGGATCGTGCTCGAAACGTATATTCACCGATGGCTTTCGAAATATAAACCGGTGTCTCGTCATCGGCTGTTGCCATGAAGACCTGCACACCAGTATTGCTGAGGAAGTTTTGCTTGCCAGCCTCGTCGTAGGTTCCGGTCAGCGCCGAGAGACTTTGGATTATGAGCATAAAACGGCCCTTGTAGCCCGCAATCGTCGTGATGGCCGTCTCGATCGCCTCCAGCCTACCCAGGTGCTTGAATTCATCGAGCAGGAATAGCACCTCGTGCTTCTCGTCCTTGCCAGGCAGCGAGCGTTGCAGAATTGAAACGACCTGCTGGAAAAGCAGGCGCATCAGAGGGGCGACCACCTCAAGATCGTTCGGGCTGACGCAAAGATAAACGCAAGTCCTGCGACGTCGCAGATCGTAGATTGAGAAGTCCGATCGGCTTGTCGCCGCTTTAACCAGCGGGTCCGCCCATAAGTTGAGCCCGCCATCCCCCAGCACAGAAGTGTAGGAGGTTAGGATTTTTGTATCATTACCTGCCATGTCATCGAAGATCCGCTGAGCCTCCTTATTCCGGGTCTCCTCCGCGAGGCGCGCAAAGAGGCTATATTTCTCCCCTGGCTGAGCAAAGAGGTCGTAGACGGCCCCGATCGTTGGCGTGCCGCGCTCGATGCAGGCAAGAATGCCGGCGACAAAAAGATCTCGTGCGCCGTTGATGAAACCTTCCGCGCCTTGTCCCTTGGCCGTAATGAGGTTCGCCGCCAGGCGACGCGCTTCGGTGAACTGCCGCTCTGGCGACATTGCCATGATATCCAATAGAGGATTGTAGCAACTCGTCCGTCGCTCTGGGTCTAGCGGCGCCAATTTAAACACGCTGTCGCCACGCGCTTTGCGAGCCCTAGAGGTGAGTTCAAAAAGCTCGCCCTTAACGTCGAGGGCTATCACTGAGCCTTTGAACGTAAGTAGCGTTGGAATGACAATGCCCACGCCTTTTCCCGCGCGCGTCGGCGCAACGATGAGGCTGTGAGGCTGCTCGCTATTGGTCAGGTAATAGTCAGACCAAAAACGAGCACTCGTCTTCCCAAACACTGGACCACTGATGCGATTGTACCGCTGAAGATAACCTGCACGCCGCATTTCATCCACGCGAGCCCAGCGCGCGGTGCCGTGATGTTGCCGATTGCGTCCGGGTACCATCTGCTGCATTAGCAGAATGGTTCCGGACGTTAAGACGACGACAGCCAAACCCCGATAGAAGGAGAGGGTTGTGTAGCCCAGATAGAAAGGCGTCTCATACCAAAAAGCGAAGATGTCAAACGTCAACAAAGCCCTTCCGTCAAATCCGTAACGGAATGTTGAGTACATGCTTGCTCCACAAAAACCTGCAGCCAGTGAACACACGATACTGACAGCTATGCTTAAAGGCCTAGTTTCGTTTGAAATCATCAGTCTATCGTATCGTTCGATTGGTAGTAAAATGCCGCGTCCTCACGGCATAGAACCCGTCATTAGGCGATGTTGCCACTCGTTAGCGGCGGCACCCAGAGAGCGGAAGATTCGGACCTGGCTGAGATACGCAATATCCAGAAATGGACTAAAACGCCACGCCGCGAAAATCATAATCGAGTTAAAAGAGTATATTATTGTTACAGGTTCAATCGGATTAAAACACCTTTGTAACTTACCGAGGTTGCGGGCACTCGTCGTCTCGTTATCGATGACGTGAGTTGATGATCGCCGCGGCGTTGCGAACGCTTGAGATACGAGGGTGTTGGAAACCTCAGCGCGCCGTGGTGACAGGTTGTTCCGGCCAAGCAGAAGCTAAATCGCGGCTTGACCTGGCATGACGCCAAAGAAGACCGCAGTGCGCAAGCCGTATTGTTGCCAGATGCCGCGAAAGCGGCTTCGTTCAATTGAACAAGATGCTTCCGACTTCAAAGGATGCGCTCTGGAGCTGGAGAAGCCTCTCCAGCTTACAAATGTAACGCAATGTTGGTTTGGCAGACCAGGCTTCGATGGTACCCTCGTAGGGTAAAGAAATAACTTCGGAGTCCGACCATGGATCGCGATCAACGTGTACGTACAGGTGAAAGTTCGTCCCGTACCACCGGTGGCGTCACACGACTAACTGACCTGCCGACAGACGCACTTTCAGAAGTGGCGAAAGGTCTAACCCCTGATAACCCGCGCGAAGCGGCGATCAACCTTGCTCATTTTAGTTTAACGAGCCATGCGGTGCAAGGCGAGTTCGCGAGAGGCAACGCAGCGCAGTTTGAAGCGCGGCTCAATCGGCTCGGCACTTCATTTGCGGCTTTGTCCGAGAAGGCGCTGCCCGAATTGCCGGACGGTACTCCCGAGGCCAACTTTAATTTCGCATGCAGGCAAATTCCCGCGATCCAGCCACTACTAAAATTTTACGAGGCCAATGCGCAAACGGCAATAGTCGACCACGTCATCTCCAACGATGACAAATGGCATAAAGCCGCCGCGGCCGCCGTACTATCGACCAACCTGGGGGACTTTTATCATGATCATGATAGAAGGCGCATTATTGATCGAGCGCTGGCTTCTTTCGCGGACGATGAACCAGTAGTTCGCGACAACGGAGCCAGGGCCCTTATAAGGGGAAATGACTATTTGAACGCAGGCGACAAGGCGCAACTTGCCGCCATGTTTGACCATACTCCGGAGTTGGTCCCGCTTTATAACCAGTTGATGCAAGATCAGCAAGAGTGGTCCCACAGGCAGCCTGTACAGCCGCAGAGGTCAGTGGACAGGAGCATCGACGCAATTGAGGCTCAGGTCCAACGGCTCCCAGCAGGAGTCGGTTCATTGGAGCAAGCGAAGGCGATGCACGACGTCGCGAAATCCATCACTGAAACCTTTGATCGCGCGCGTGCGGAATTCATGGAATGCGGTAGAAGCAGGGGACGTTCAAGCTCGGGGCGATGAGTTCATTGGGAGCTTGCAGCCGCAGGTAGCCAAGCTTGGACACCACGGAGCGCCCGAACACCCGATGGGCGCTTCCCGGAAGCTCTCTAGCATTACAGTTGCATTTTAGTTCTCAGATGAGCTCGTCGCGCGGCCGCCTGATGGCGCGCCTCCAGCATGACCGTGCGATGACGTAGGCGGGGGTTTATGCGACGCTCGGCGAGCCTGAAGGCGAAATGCGCCGGACTTCCTGGATAGACGAGCGGATCCAAATCCTGATGGTCGGCATCCGCGGTCTTTTTTTTGGGGCGGCGCGTCATTGCGCGGTATCGGATCACCGTCATCAAGGAGGGGAGCATGACGAGGGAGCCGTGGCGATGCCAGCCATGCCATGACCGGCTTTCGTTGTGATCGAGTCCGAGCTCGTTCTTTGCGGTCTCGAAGCTGTCCTCGATCGCCCAGCGGTGGCCTTCAACGGAAACGAGCGTCTGGATGCCCGTCCAGACCGGGCACCATGTGGTGAAGAATGCGAGATCACCGTCGCTGACGTTGCGCCGGATCAGCAGGCCACGGGTCCAAAGTCCCGATTTCGTCTCCCTATATTCGTCGGCAGCGAGATCTGCGAGTTCGCAGTAGGCCCAGTTATGAGGCCGTGCGCCTTTCGTGCCCTCACCGGCGGAAAGACGCTGCCATGCTTTTGGATCGAGATCACGGGCGATCTCCTGAGCTGTGCCGGCGACCGGAGGCTTCCCCGACCAAGAGCCGAAATGGTGGTCCGACTTGACCCCAGCAACGTAGCCTTTGCAGGCTCGCCGCAGGGTTCTTTCGGCGTCCCCGACGCCAGACACCGCGTCTGCGGCTACCCTTGAAAACGGCACATCGGCTGCCACCGCACGCCGTATCACAGCCAAGCGCGGCTTGCCACTCGCTCCTGGTCGCTGCTCGCAGGTGAAGCGGCAGCTTGGGGCTTGCCGGTGCAGGTAGCTCTTGCGTTCCGCAGGATGACATCATCGAGATCGGAATGACTATGCCGGGCACCCTGAATCGCCGCGGATCGTAACCTCGGGCGATGTCGCAAAAACAATTCCGATTTCAAAGACGTGCTCTGGAGTTGGAGAAGCCCAGATTGCAAATGTAACGATTTATCGGTTTGGCACACCAGGCTTCGATAGTAGTAGCCTCGTGGGGCAATATACCTTCGGAGTTCGACTATGTTGAAAGTGCATCCCGCCTCTCTGGCCTTCAGACGGGCCACTGACCAATGCTCGAAGCGCGACTTTGGAAGGCCACGCCTTGTCAAAATCTGAGCGAGTGGACGGCATGATTTTCCTGGTCGCGCTTTCGATATTCCTTTGTGTTTCTGTAGTCGCTCTAATTTCAAGGTTGCGTCTGCAGACCAATCGGTTGGCAAGGCACTTGGAGTTTGAAGCGGCGATGAAGGAGATTGGGACTTGCTTTAGAGGTGGTGAAGCAAGTAAGGGGACGCTAACCTCCTCGACCCAAGCAGCACTTCGAGTTCTTCAGCGCTTTTTCAATGCTGATCAGTGCGCGCTGGCACTCTTGGACGTTCGCACGGGGGGGGAAGCTGAGTGTTTCGCCGCAACCACTCCTGGGCCTATCTGGAAGAATGCTCGGCTGCTTGAAATCGCCTCTCGTGCCAAGGGAGAGGAGAGGAAGCCAGTATTTGACATCGTTTCCGCGCGAAAAGTTCGCTCCGTTGGTGAGGGGATTTCTGGTCTTTGTCACATGCTCGCCTTGAAGGCTTCCGAGGAGCTAGTCGCGGTTTGTTGCCTTGTCTATGAGCGGGATCGTCCACGACCCTGTTCCAGTGAGCTCCAATTTCTTGAGAGCGCTACTGGTCGCGTCTGCAATTACCTAGATCTTCGACGTAAGGAGACGGAGCGTAATCTTCTGGAGAGGCAGTTGGAACATGCGGAGCGCCTAAAGACTGCCGGCACACTTGCAGGTGGCATCGCTCATGAATTCAACAACATCTTAGGTGCAATCATCGGCTATGCCGAGATGGCCCACAGTCTTCTGCGTCGCCCCTCGAGGACTCGAGGTTACATCGGCCAAATTATCTTGGCAGGCTACCGAGCGAGGCTGATCATTGACCAGACCCTCGCTTTAAGCCGAAATCGGGCGCGCATAGCCAAGCCCTTCAACCTCTCCGAGGTGGTTATGGATTTAGCTCCGTTGCTGCGCGTTGCGTGTCCTGCGGACGTAGAGCTGCACTTCAAAATTGACGAAAGACAGAAGGTAATCGAAGGGAGCCCATTGGAAATACAGCAGATCCTGATGAACCTCTGCAAGAATGCCTCGGAGGCTTTCTCGAATGAAGGCCGCATTGAGGTCAGCGTCTCTCACACTGTTGTTTCACAATCGAAGACACTTGCTCGCGGCACTTTACCAGCCGGAGACTATGTCCTCCTCTCCGTCTGTGATGACGGCGAAGGCATTGCTGAATCGGTGCTACCACATATTTTTGAGCCGTTTTTCACCACGCGCTCTCGTTCCGGCGGAACGGGACTGGGCCTCGCTGCGGTGCACGGCCATGTGGGCGCACTTGCAGGATACATTGACGTTGTCTCAAGGGTTGGGCGAGGTACGCACTTCAACATCTACTTACCGCGATCCCCGAAGGAGCCAGTCAGTATTGACACCTTTTTTGGACCTTGCAATACACCGTTTGGTAATGGAGAGATCGTCGCAGTAGTGGAGCCAGATCCAACGACGCTGGCGGCATTTGAGGACAAGATTGCCGCGTTGGGCTATGAGCCAGTCGGCTTCAGGACGTTCGAACGTCTTTGCGACTGGATCTTGGGGGGCAAAGCCGCCGATCTTATTGTGGCGGACCATTCGTCACTTCCCGGGCGACAACACGCTGACGAAGTGCGCGCCCCCCTCAAGACAGTGCCCGTTATCATCGTGGGAGCAACTAACCTTAATATGCCACTAGCGGCTGATGACGCGGCTTCCGCCCTTGCGCTGACTAAACCAGTGTCATCTAGGGTCCTGGCGCATGCAATTCGTACGATGATCAGGACCTGAAATTGAATGGCAAACTGAGACCGCTCGGCATCGCTGCGCTAGAGGATAAGATCGTCCAGCAGGCGGTGACGACGGTCCTGAATGCCTGATCAGCCTGTCCGATGGCGGTAAGGATGCAGATGTTGTGCGCGAATTCGACGTTGCCAAGGGTGAATTCGTAAAGGAGGGCTTCGTCCTGCCCGAAGGCAAGCAGTCGGTGACCTGGGTGGACGAGAACACCATGTATGTGACCCAAATTCGAGGGCTGGAAGTCATCGTTTCCCCTTCT
The DNA here is from genome assembly GCF_029892065.1 of Sinorhizobium garamanticum. Lineage (NCBI taxonomy): Bacteria > Pseudomonadati > Pseudomonadota > Alphaproteobacteria > Hyphomicrobiales > Rhizobiaceae > Sinorhizobium > Sinorhizobium garamanticum. The sequence continues at coordinate 518,065 of NZ_CP120375.1, forward strand.
GGCACCGACGCTCACATGCTCGCCTCCAAATTGGTCGCAGGAAGCTCCCCCGCAAAGACGTTGGCAATTATGGTCCAATCGGAAGAGACGGGGAGTGGGGTCGGGCATGCTTTGGCTATGCATTCTCCGCACCGCGAGAGTGGTGGAACAGCGGTTAATCCAGCGGATCCAATTGATGTTAGATCGATAGCAGTTCGCATGGAGTGTTCCAGTCTCCGACCTATGGCGGCCGTCGATGATGAACTCGAGGCAATAGTATCGGCTGCGATAACACGATACAGCCGTATTTTGAAAAGAGTTCCCGGCGCAGGTCATTATTCTGCGCCAGCACACGAGAGGCGGGTGCTCTGGCCGGGACTGCTGCGGAGATCTCGAAGCGGGTGATAGATCCGGAGCAGTCGGCAGGCTTTCCCGTTGTTCTGCCGAGCCTCGAAGTGGCGCGGGGTGTGTCAATCGGCACTGAACTTTTGCATGCCGGTTCACAACGTGGGCGACGTCCGACGGCGAGCCCCTCTTGAGGCGTTCGGTCGCCAACCACTGTTACCGCCAAGAATACCGCCTGGTGCGCGCAGGCCGTTGCCGATGGTTGAGCGGTCAGCCGGGTCAGCAAAGGAAAGGTGGGCCGTTGCTCGCACTCACTTTTGACCGCACCTTCCGGATCGTGGTGTGATTGACGATGTTGAGCTCGAACGAGGGCTTGGGCATATGTCGATTTCACAGCTTACGCCTAGGTCCAAAGATGAGGAGCCGGTGCGCCGGTTCGAGGTTTTCACGGGCAGCGGCCGACGGCGCGAGTTGAGCGACGACCGGAAGGCGCAGATTGTTGCGGAAAGCTATGAGCCGGGCGTCACGGTCTGCGCGGTGGGCGGCGTCATGGATTGACCTCTCAGCAGTTGTTCACCTGGCGTCGGCTCGCTCGGAAACCGCTCGATGCTTTGCCCGTCGCCGAGGACGTTCCGATGTTTGCGCCAGCGGTGCTGGATCGGCCCGCGAAGCCTGTAGCGAAAGAGCACGACTTGACGTCTACGAACGCCGCCGGGTCTCTCCTTCCGAAAACCCCGTGGACCGGTCAATTCCTCATCCCGATCTGTCCACCTCGAGCGGCGCACTCCACATCGGCTCTGATTGACGCGGATTTTTTGCCGGGAAACCAAGCGCGTCGCTCAGCGTAAGCTCCAATTCACTTCTTTTTACCCTTTTTAACATTTGCGAAGCCCCCAGTTAACCGCCGGCATGACACTACCGGGCCAGCTCTTCTCTCTCGCTAACGGCGTCTGAGAAGAGCGACTGTCTCAAAAACGGGTTACTGCTCATGGTTGTTGCCGCTCCTCGGAACCGCCTTCACTCGACCTACCTATCCCGAGTGGCCGCCGAAGCCAGAACACGACTGCGGCTAAAGAGAAGCTGCCATTTCTTGGTGCGCCTAGTCTATCCGGCCCGGGCTTTACGGAACCTGACGGTGGTCAAGGCTGCCGTTGTCGAAATATCTGAAAGCGGTGCCCGAATAAGAACAAACTATTCTGTGGTTCCGGATCACTTTTACATCGTGCTTGGAAACTACGACTACTTTATCGGAGCGACCGTATTTCACCGTTCGAAGAACGAAATTGAGGTGGAGTTCATCAAAGAGCAACCTTCGCGACTTGTTAACATTCTCTCGCGTGTCCAGTTTCCACTCGCGACTATCCATGATCTGAAGAGGGTTCTCGAGACCAATTGATACGCTTCCGCCTCACCTTTAGCCGATGTTGCGGCGCCAGGCGCGGCTGGCAGCTTTCCGTACGTGAGGGACCATTTCCGGAAATGTGGGCTTTATCAGGTTTGGCCTAACTGGGAGCCTGACGCATTGGATATCCTATTAATCGAAGACGACGATCTGGTGGCAAAGACGATCATCCACTGCTGGCCGGTGCCGGGAGACAATATTCGTTTGCTTTCAAGCTACAAGCAATGCCTGCGGACGATCCATAGTGCTGAAATTGACTTCTTCGACGGTGCGATCGTTGACGTAAATTTGCCGGACGGGAACGGGCTGGAGATACTCCGCACAGTCAGGAGGCACTCGGACATCCCTCTGATCTTGATTTCGGGGACAGGAAGCCCGGAGAGTCGGGCAACCGCCTTGGATGCGGGCGCCGACGACTATGTGATGAAGCCGTTTTCGGTTCGTGAACTTCAGGCGCGCCTTACGCGCGTTGTGGCAAAATCAGGGAGCATGCGCTTCGATGTTCCTCCGGGCGAGTTGGCGATTGGAAGCGTTAACTGTGATCTGGCCAGGAGAGCCTTAATGTGCGGCGGCAAAACGTTGCCCCTTACCGATCTCGAAGCACGGCTGCTGTCAGAACTCAACAGAAGCCGCGGACGGGCCTGTAGCAAATCGCAGCTTTCGAAGCACGCCTGCTTCAGGGAATATGACCCTGGCGACAAGACGGTGGATGTGTATATCTCCAGACTGAGAAGAAAGGTCGGAGAGTTGGATTCGAAGAGCGTGGAGTATCTGCAGACGGTCCGTGGCGTCGGATATCGTCTACTTACGTCAGTGGAGAGCAATCGTGCGCCAAACACGCCGACACTCAAGTGAGGAGGTTCGAAGTGAAAGCGGTGATTGTTGATGACGATGAGGAGATCTGCGAGCTTCTGGCATGCCAACTGCAGCTCCTGGGAGTCGAGGCGCGCGCGGTTGCAAGAGCCAGCGACGTGCTCGACACTGTGAAGCGGGAGAGCCCCGACATTGTGTTTGTCGACTTGTCTCTCGGCGATGCCGACGGAATTGATGTTTTTCATGTGCTCCGGGATATCGGGTTTTTGGGGGCTCTCGTTATAGTGAGCGGTCATCCTGATATCGTGCTTCGTCACGCGAGGGACGTAGCCCTCCGCGCGGGCTTGGACGCAAAGGCACCACTGAAAAAGCCGTTCCGGCTGCAAGATTTGAGAGGTGTTCTAGACGAGGCGAGGAGTGGCCCAGCGGCGAATCTGGCGCGCGTGTTGAAAATAGTTCCCGACGGGCTCTTGCGGGAGGGGCTTCAGAAGGATTGGATCGAATTCTGGTTTCAGCCGAAGGTTGAGCTCAAGACTGGCCTCATAAAGGGGGCAGAGTGCTTGGCTCGAATCAGACACCCGACCGCAGGTCTGCTCTTTCCCGGCCAGTTCTTGCCCTCGGCTGACGACAACGATCTTCATGAACTCGCCATCAGGGCGGCGAAGGCCGCGGCAAAAGCCGCAGCACTCGATTTACTTGATGGTGTCCCGCTCCGATTCTCGATAAACGTTTCCACCCGAAACATGAAGCAGCCGGCGTTGATTTTTCAACTAAAGAGAATTCGTGACGGTGCGGTTAGGCCCGTAGACCTGGTCCTGGAGATCACCGAAAGCGATCTTGGCGGTGATAGCTCCGTTTGCCAAGCGTTTGCGACACGCGCTGTCTTGCATGGCTTCAAGATTTCAATCGATGATTTTGGCTGCGGTTACGCCACCTTTGAACGGCTGCGGCACACACCCTTCTCTGAACTTAAATTGGATCGATCTGTCGTAGATGGATGTTCAGGCGACCGCTGTTTGAGAAATATCTGCGTCGCGACCATCCAGTTGGCTCACGGCTTTGACGCACTTGCAGTTGCGGAAGGCGTCGAGACGCAGGAGGATGCCGCCGTTCTTGCCGACATCGGCTGTGACATAGCGCAAGGTTATCTCTTTGCACCCGCATTGCCTCTGAAGGAATTTGCGGCATACGTTCGAGCCCCATGAAGCCCGTTACAGGACCAAAGTATTCACTCAAGTCCTAAGCTGTACCACCTGCTCCCGATGATATTGGTGAGCGCAAGTCCGAACTGCGTTCATAAACTGTCCCGTCCTCTCTTGCCATCGAGTATCAGGCGAATCTTGGCAGCCAGTTCCCTTGGTCGATAAGGCTTTTTGAGAAAGTGGAGCCCAGGATCGAGCCCACCTTGATGAGTTATGAAGTCCTCTGTGTATCCGGAAGTAAATAAAATGGGTATCTCCGGTCGAATCCGACGAGCTTCCTCCGCCAATTGACCTCCATTCAGACCACCTGGCATGATTACGTCGGTGAACAGAAGGTCGATGTCAGAGACCTCTCTCAGAATGTCCGAAGCCTCTTGACCGTTCCCGGCGGCAATGATCCGGTAGCCAAAATTTTCGAGCTGCGCGGCTACATAGCTCAAGACCAGCCCATTGTCCTCCACCAGAAGAATTTTCTCCGTTCCTTGAGGCACGACGGCCTTTTCCGGGCTCGATCTCGTCTCCTCCTCGCCCCGAACAGCTCTTGGAAGATAAATCTTGACTGTCGTTCCCCGGCCGGGCTCCGAGTAGATCTTGACGTGTCCATTCGACTGCTTGGCAAAACCAAAGACCATGCTGAGTCCGAGGCCGCTGCCCTTCCCAGTTTCCTTGGTTGTAAAGAACGGCTCGAAGGCGCGCGCGAGGATTTGGGGTTGCATCCCAATCCCCGTGTCGGAGATGGTCACTACTACGTATTGGCCGGGAGCAATCTCTGCGCCACAATCTGCATAGTTTTGATTGAGAGAGAGATTTCCGGTTTCGATCGTCAGTCGCCCGCCGCGAGGCATCGCATCGCGCGCATTGAGGCAAAGGTTCAGGATCGCAGTCTCGAGTCCGGAGGGATCGACAAGGGCATTCCAGAGGTCGGCTGATTGGATGAATTCGATTTCTATTTCCGCGGAAAGCGCCCGCCGCAGCAGACCGTCCATATCCTTCAGCAGCGAATTAAGATCGACCACTTGCGGCTCGAGAGCCTGCCGGCGGGCGAAGGCGAGCAGGCGGTGAACGAGATCAGCACCTCGTTGAGCGGCCGCTGATGTCATCTCTGCAAGGTGGCGAAGGCTCTTGTCCTCGCTCAGCCGTTCGGCGAGGACCTCCGCGTTGCCCAAGATGACCGTTAGAAGATTATTGAAGTCATGCGCGATGCCCCCCGTCAGCCGTCCCACTGCCTCAAGCTTTTGGGCTTGCCTCAGTTGCTCCTCTATCGCAAGCCGTCTCGTTATGTCCGAGTTAATCGAGAGAATGGAATGCGGACTAGCAGTACTGTCCCGCATCAGGGAACAGCGGGCCTCCACTGTAATGCAGCTCCCATCCCTGCGCCGTTGCGCGATCTCGCCAGTCCATTCCCCAGTATCCACGACAGCGGCGGCGTAAGCGAGGGAATTGAAGTCATCGCCATAAAGCAGCGGTCCAACCGATTGGCCGAGTGCTTCTTCCGCCGTCCACCCGTAGATTCGCTCTGCCCCCTTATTCCAAAACAGAATCCTATGGTCGATACCATGAACGATAATCGCATCCCGGGCCATGTCGAGAAGCGCCGCCTGATGGGCAAGCTTATCTTCCGCTTCCTTGCGTGCCGTAACGTCAGTCATGCCACCGACACATCGAACCGGCTTTCCCTGGCGGTCGTAGATGATGTATCCAGAATCCTCAACATACGCGATCGAGCCATCGCCACGAAAGAATCTGTATTGATCCTCCCATGTTTGTTCCCTCGAATCGAGCGCCGATTGCGTGGAACGCAACACACGCTCTAGGTCGTCCGGGTGAACATGTGTCTTCCAAAACTCCAGATTGCGACGACTCTCTTCAGGAGAGTGGCAAAATACTACCTTGAGGCCCTCGCTCCACCACATGGTGTCCGTAACAATGTTCCAATCCCAAATCACGTCAGCAGTTACGTTTGAGACTGCGCGAAACAACTCCTCGCTTTCACGAATCTTCTGTTCAGCAGCCAGGCGCTGAGTTACATCTAGGGCCATAATCAGCCTTGCATTTCGACCTTCGAAGTCGAAGGCATGGGACGATATCTCTACGAAGATGATCCGGCCGTCCTTGAGACAATGCCGGAAGACGCTTGGCTGCTCGACGCCAAGGCAGCCCTTGGCTACACTTTCCAACAAGTCTGGCACGTCTTCGCGGGGACGAATGTCCCTGATGGTCATCTTAAGGAAATCCTGCCGAGAGTAGCCGTAGTGGGCAACGGCAGCGTTGTTTACCATGAGGAAACGGAGCGTTTCGGTGTCGTACACCCACATTGGTTGTGGGTGAGAATCGAATAGCTGTACGTAGTGTGATTCACTTTGTAGCGGGGCGCTGCGACTATCATGGGTCATCATCGGGGGTTGTACCATCGCGATCGTCGAAGACCAAGACGATAGCTTGGCTCAGGGCTTCTTGATAAGGCGCTATTTTCGGCGAATTCGGTCTTTTTTCCGCTGGTCCCGCATCGATAGGGTCGATGACAGAGGAGCGAAACTTACGAAGAGCAAAGGGCCGCAGTCATTGACTTGCGCGAGGACCTAAGGCGCCTTGCCGGCGAGCCAGGTCGAAAGGATCGAAATGCTTCCTGCCTGAATACTGTCGCCTCATTGATAGAATCGTCAAAAGCCTATGAGGCGCTGCCGCCGACAGAACTTTGGTCTGACCACCGTACCGGAGTCTGACTCGTGGGCTCCACTCCGATCTCAAGAGTTTGCTAAGGACACCGCGCACGATCGTCCGGCTCGACACCGAGCCTTGCGCAAATTATCTATAAAAAATGACCACGAATGAAGACACGATTGCCAACCGCATCTGCCGCATTCTCGCGGAACGGATCGTGGCGGGTGAACTGGAGCCGGGCACCAAGCTCCGGCAGGATCACATCGCCGAGGAATTCGGCACAAGCCATGTCCCCGTGCGCGAAGCCTTGCGCAGGCTTGAAGCGCAGGGTCTCGCTGTCAGCGAGCCACGCCGCGGCGTACGGGTCGCCTCGTTCGGCCTCGAGGACGTTCGCGAGGTTGCCGAAATACGGGCAGCGCTCGAAGTGCTGGCGCTGCGTCATGCGGCGCCGCATCTTACGTCTGCTATCCTCGACCAGGCGGAGCGGGCGACCGTCGAAGCCGACAATGCCCACAATGTGCGCTCTTGGGAGGAGGCGAACCGTCGCTTCCATCGGTTGCTTCTGACGCCTTGCGGCATGCCGCGCCTGCTTGCGGCCATTGACGATCTGCATGCGGTCAGCGCCCGCTTCCTCTTTGCAACCTGGCGGTCGGACTGGGAGGTCAGGCCAGTCCACGACCACCGGGCGATCCTGGCTTTCCTTCGCCAAGGCAGGACCGAGAACGCCGTCGCCGTGCTTGAGCGCCACGTCCAGAGGATCGGGCAAAAGCCGATGAAAAGCGCTTCCGGCGGTGCCTTCGCGATCGTCGGCTGATTGCCCCGTTCAGTCGATTGCTTTTGCAGCATTTTCTGGTTCCGAGCGGGGCGTCGTCATCGCCGGCCGTGTGATCTGGTATCCCGTAATGGTTGAAAGTTCGCAGCAGCTCTCCGGGCGGATGGTTGCGTCTCCGTCGTTGGGAAGAAATTATAGATAATATTGGATTCTATCTATATATTCGGATCGAAGGCGGAGGGATTGCTGAATATGCTGAATATACACGCTTCACGGGACGGAGACTCGACCAAGTCCAACGCCGCAGAGCGTTGGATTCTCGGCGATGCGGAAAAAATCTATAATTTGCCCTTCAACGACCTGCTCTTCCGCGCTCAGTGTGTCCATCGCGCGCATTTCGATCCCAACGCCGTGCAGATGAGCCGGCTCTTGTCGATCAAGACCGGCGGCTGCGCGGAGGATTGCGGCTATTGCAGCCAGTCGGCGCATTACCCGACCGGGCTCAAGGCCTCGAAGCTGATGGAGGTCGAGCGGGTCGTCGCGGAGGCCCGCAAGGCCAAGAAGGGCGGGGCGACGCGCTACTGTATGGGGGCCGCCTGGCGCAGCCCGAAGGAACGCGACATGGAAACGATCGTCGCCATGGTTGAGGGTGTCAAGGTGCTCGGCATGGAAACCTGCATGACCCTCGGCATGCTGACGCCGGCGCAATCGGAGCGGCTGGCGAATGCCGGTCTCGATTACTACAACCACAACATCGATACCTCGGAGCGCTTCTACAGCGAGGTCATTACCACCCGGACCTTCGCCGACCGGTTGGAGACGCTTGCCAATGTGCGCGAGGCGGGGATCAAGGTCTGCGCCGGCGGCATTCTTGGCATGGGCGAGACGGTCGACGACCGTATCTCCATGCTGCTGACGCTTGCGAATCTGCCGACCGCCCCGGAAAGCGTTCCGATCAACATGCTGATCCCCATCCCCGGATCGAAGCTTGCCGATCAGCCGCCGGTCGATCCGATCGACTTCGTCCGTACGATCGCGCTCGCCCGCATCGTCATGCCGCGATCCCATGTCCGCCTCTCGGCCGGCCGCACTGATATGAGCGACGAGATGCAGGCGCTCTGTTTTTTCGCCGGCGCCAATTCCATCTTCGTGGGCGAGACGCTGCTGACCGCCGACAATCCCGGCGAGGACCACGATGCGGCGCTGTTCCGCCGCCTCGGACTGAAGCCGATGGCATTGCAGCCGGCCGAACCGGAGCCGGCCGAATGACATTGGACACTCTCGTCCGTTACGAAAGGACGCTGGCGGGGCTCGAGCGCAAGGGGCGGCGCCGGGCGCTTGCGCCGCAGCATGGGGTCGATTTCACCTCGAACGATTATCTGGCGCTTGCCCGGTCGCCGCGCCTCAAGGCTGCCATTGCCGCGGCGATCGACCAAGGCGTGCCGGTCGGCGCCGGCGGATCGCGCCTCTTGCGCGGCAACCATCCGGAGCATGAGGCGCTGGAGGCGGAGGCAGCCGAATTCTTCGGCACGGAGCGGACACTCTTTTTCGGCAGCGGTTATGCGGCCAATGTCGCGCTTTTCTCGACCCTGCCGCAGCGTGACGACATCATCGTCCACGACGAGCTGATTCATGCGAGCGCCCATGAGGGCATTGCGGCTAGCAAGGCGCCGAGGGTAGCGGTGCGGCACAACGATGTGGATGCCTTTGCCGACGCGATTCGCAGGTGGCGCGACGCCGGCGGAACGGGGCATCCGTGGATTGCCGTCGAAAGTCTTTATTCGATGGACGGCGACCGGGCGCCGCTTGCCGAAATCGCGGCGCTCGCGGACCGGCACGACGGCTTTCTGGTGATCGACGAGGCGCATGCGACCGGCGTCTTCGGCCCCGGCGGCCGCGGGTTTTCAGCTTCGCTGGAAGACCGGGAAAATATCGTCGTACTGCATACCTGCGGCAAGGCACTCGGGGTTTCGGGCGCGTTGCTGGGGGCGAATGCGATCCTTTGTGACTACCTCGTCAACCGCGCCCGCGGCTTCATCTATTCGACCGCGCCATCGCCGCTGACAGCAGCCGCCGTTCGCGAGGCGTTGCGGATACTCGCGGATGAGCCGCAGCGCCGAGCGGCTATCGATGAGCTCAGGGCCTTCGCCAATGAGGCGCTTGCCACAACACTCGGCATCGAGGGCAGCGGATCGCAGATCCTGCCGGTGAAGATCGGCGACAATGCCCGGGCGGTGAGGATCGCGGCCCACCTGCGCGCTGAAGGCTTCGATATCCGCGCGATCCGTCCGCCGACCGTTCCCGAAGGCACGGCACGGCTCAGGATCGCGATAACGCTGAATGTCGATCGGTCGGCAATCGCCGAGATGCTGGAAAGACTGAGGATCGCGATGGCGGAGGAGCAGCCATGACGCTTCGCCTGGTGATCACCGGCACCGATACCGACGTCGGCAAGACGGTTTTTGCCGCAGCACTCACCGATGCGCTTTCGGGATACTACTGGAAGCCGGTGCAGTCCGGGCTCGAGGGCGAGAGGGACAGCGAGACCGTCAGGCGGCTCGGTCAGATAGCGGCCCACCATATCCTGCCGGAGGCTTATAGGCTTACGACACCCGCGTCGCCGCATCTCGCCGCCAGGATCGACAGCGTCACGATCCGGCCAGACAGCCTTTCGCCACCTGCGATTGACGCGCCGCTCGTCATAGAAGGGGCGGGCGGACTCATGGTGCCGCTGACGGACCAGACGATCTTTGCCGACGTCTTCGCGCGCTGGCGGATCCCCGTTGTCCTTTGCGCGCGCACCGGGCTCGGGACGATCAATCACACGCTGTTATCGCTCGAAGCGCTCCGCGCCCGCTCGATCCCGGTCATTGGCGTCGCCTTCATCGGCGATGACGAGGCGGACACTCAAGGCACCATCGCCGCGCTCGGGCAGGTCAGCGTGCTCGGGCGATTGCCGCGGCTCAACCCGTTGACGCCGGATGCCCTGCGGCAAGCCTTTCGCATGAACTTCGATGTCGACCGCTTCCGCGAGGTGCCAGCATGAAAAGCTCTCCCGTCTGGCATCCCTTTACCCAGCATGCGCTCGAAGCGCCGATGAAACGGGTTGTCGGCACCCAGGGTGCCTACCTCATCGACGAGGACGGCGCGCGGATCCTCGACGCGATCTCGTCCTGGTGGGTGATCACCCATGGTCACCGGCACCCGGCGATCATGGAAGCGATCCGGCGCGCCTCGGAGACCTATGACCAGATCATCTTCGCCGAATACACCCACGCGCCGGCGGAGGAGCTTGCCAGGGGCCTGATCGAGATCGCGCCCGCTGGCCTCAAGCACGTCTTCTATTCCGACAGTGGCTCGACTGCGGTGGAAGTGGCGCTGAAGATGGCGCTTGGGTACTTCCACAATATCGGCGCGCCGCGCGGCCGCATCTGCGTCGTGGAGCACGGCTACCATGGCGACACGATCGGCACGATGTCGGCCGGCGAACGCGGTGTCTTCAATGCAGCCTATGAGCCGCTTCTCTTCGCCGTCGACCGCCTGCCGTTTCCCGAAGCCGGCCGCGAGCAGCAGACGCTCGACGCCTTCGAGGCATTTTGCGCCTCCGGTCAGGTCGCGGCGTTGCTCGTCGAGCCGCTGGTGCTCGGCGCCGGCGGAATGAAGATCTACACGGCTTCCGTCCTTGCCGAACTGAAGCGGATCGCCGAGCGGTACGGCAGCCTGTTGATCGCCGACGAGGTGATGACCGGATGGGGCCGGACGGGCACTCTTTTTGCCTGCGAACAGGCGGGGATCGCGCCCGACATCCTCTGCACTTCGAAGGGGCTCACCGGCGGCGCGCTGCCGCTGGCGGCGACCCTGTGCACCGCCGCTGTATTCGACGCGCATCTTTCGACGGACCGCCGCAGGACGTTCTTTCATTCGAGCTCCTATACGGCCAACGCCATCGCCTGCGCGGCCGCCCTCGCCAATCTCGGCATCTGGAAGACGGAGCCAGTCGGCGCGCGCATTGAGGCGCTTGCGGCCAAGCAGCGCCGCCGCCTGCGCCGCTTCGAAGGCAACCCGCGTTTTCGCAACCTGCGTCAGGCCGGCACCATCGCCGCACTCGATCTCGCCGTGCCGGCGGGCGGCTATCTCTCGGACGTCGGACCGCGACTTCGGGCCTTCTTCCGCGAGCGTAAGCTCCTCATCCGCCCGCTCGGCAATATCATCTATCTGATGCCGCCCTATTGCGTCACCGATGCCGATCTCGACCGGGCCTATGATGCGATCGACGAGGCGGCATCGGCCTTCGCGGCGGGGCGGCTATGAGCACCGTCCGGTCATGCCGCCTTGCCGGTTTCGGCCATTTCGTGCCGGCGCGGCGCGTTGAAAATGCGGAGATCGAAACGAAGCTCGGGCTCGAGCCGGGTTGGATCGAGCGGCGGACGGGCATCCGTGCGCGACGCTGGGTGGAAACGGGAGATACGCTGAGCGGACTTGCGGCAAAAGCGGGGGAGGCGGCGCTTCGGGACTCGGGCATCTCACCGGGTGACATCGCCTTGACGCTGCTTGCGACCTCGACGCCCGATCACCTGCTGCCGCCATCCGCGCCGCTGCTCGCCCATCGGCTCGGGCTTGCCAATTCCGGTGCAATCGACCTTGCCGGCGCCTGCTCGGGTTTTCTTTACGCGCTGACGCTTGCCGATGGTTTCGTCCGCGCGCAGGGGAGAGCGGTCCTTGTCGTTGCGGCCAATATCCTCAGCCGCAGGATCAATCCGGCGGAAAGCGCGAGCGCCGTGCTCTTCGCCGATGCGGCCGGCGCCGTCGTCGTCGCGCCTTGCGACGTTCAGGGCAAGGGGCTCATCGGCGTCGATCTTTCATCGGACGGGAGCGGCTACGACCTGATCACGATTCAAGCCGGCGGCAGCAGCCGTCCCTTTGCGTCAGGCATGGCAGCGGAGGATGTCCTGATGACCATGCGCGACGGGCGGGAAGTTTTCGTCCGGGCCGTGGAAATGATGACGGTTTGCGCAAAGCGTGCGCTCGCCAATGCCGGTCTTGGCGCCGCGGACGTCAGCCGTTTTGTGCCGCATCAGGCGAATGTCCGGATCTTCGATGCGGTTTGCGACAATCTCGGCATCGATCCGTCAAAGACCGTGCGCACCATCGAGGAGCACGGCAATTCGTCGGCAGCGACGATCCCGCTCTCGCTGTCGCTTGCGCACAAGGCCAGGTCCTTCGTGCCTGGGGAGAAGCTGTTGCTGGCGGCGGCCGGCGCAGGGATGACCGGAGGGGCTGTGCTCCTCAGCATTTAGGGGACTCGGAACCTCGCCGGCTATCTGAGGCGAGAGGAGGAAACGAGGTGAGACATGGCAATGGCATGTTGTGGGTCGAATGTTCGAATCTCTTAAGGCGGCGGCATGCTGCTATCGATCGGTAACCTCCACCTGGTGCCTGACAGTCTGGCATACGAGTGCCTTCCGGTCTGGCAGGCTTTCCTCTAATAAAGGCACGACGAAAGTAACGGTGAGGGAACATGAGAAAGCTTGTCGCAGGCAAACTGCATGGTATCTACGTGACTGAGGCAAACCTCAACTATCATGGATCAATTACTTTGGACCCGGACCATTGCGAGGAAGCTGGTATCCTGCCCATGGAGTTTGTCGAGATCTGGAACAGGAATTCCGGCGCCCGAATCTCAACATACGTCATTCTTGGTGAACGCGGGTCGCGGTGCTGCGTTCTCAACGGAGCCGCAGCGCGCACCTGCCAGCCCGGTGACCAGATCATCATTTGCAACTCGGTCTATCTCGACGAAAGCCGGATTACGTCGTTGAAGCCGAAGGTGCTCACGTTCGACGAAAGCAATCATATACGCGATCGCCTGAGCTATTCAGTTGACATCAATCCGGAGGGAAAATACACGTTCGATATCCTCGACGAGGCAAACACCGTGTTGCCTGTACCTGTGTTGGTGTGTGGTACATAACAGCTCATTAAGCGCCCGCGCGCTTTTAACAGGCCGTCTTGCGCCTTAAATGAAGCAAGATTGGACGCTTCGTCGGAGAGTTGGGGATCGCGGAAATCTCAGACGGCCAAGCTCTGCCCAAGATTGCGGGCGTCTCTGTAGATAGGAGAGCTTTTTGACTCGGTCTTTCGCTCGGTCGAAAACAGCCTTCCGCTTCCAGAAGGGGATCATCTGATGGCTGAAGAGAAGAGTTCCCAATTGCCGGATTGTCGAGGCGATCGCCACGGAAAAGACACCGGAGACAAAGAAGAAGATTGCTGTCGAACCTGTCTCAGCCGCATCACAGATGGGGGGTGAGGGATTAGTAGCTCAACAATCGCTTTCCGGCTTGCTCAAGATGGGAAGACTATGAAAACACCGTGGAAATTTGTTGCCCAATTGATGTCCCGGCGGCCATCGGCGGGAGCGCAAGAGAGTTCGATCGGGAATGACACCGGAGCTCTCGAGAGCGAAGTGGAGCATACGTCCGCACTTCCGCCCAGTTCGACGTTCGCTGCCAGCCCACCTGAGGACGTCTCCGTTGATCAAGGGTCGGTCGCCTCGGATGAGGCGGAAGGCGATGGCGCACAGGCATTAACACCGCCGACCGATGCTGAAGAGGCTCAAACAACTGCGCGTCATGAAGACGACCATTCGGGTGCCGAAGCGAATTCGTTGGTTCCGAAAAGCGCGGCAAGCACAAAGTCGCAAAGCAAACCGCAGATCGAGCGTCGAGAACGTGAAAAGAGAGCCAACGCCCACGTGGCTGCGCAGAGCGTTGTCGCCCAAAAGCATGATCAAGGCTTGCAACCCTCGTCTTCACGAGACTTGTTTTTCCATGAACTGGCAACGCTCGACGAAGAAATCAAAATGCTGAGGAGCCAACTCGCTGAAAAGCTTCATCTGCAGAACCTTCAGCTTAAGAGGATGCTTGAGCGATTTGAAGTTTCGTGAGCTTGGCGGCGCTCCTATAAGCACGCACTTGCGTCATCTTTGGTTGGCGCGAAGCTCTCGCCGGCACTCAATTGAATGAGTGCGAGAGCCTGTTGAGCACGCAGCCACCAATCGGCTCAGTCTGTATTCGCCGATGCGCGCGCTGCGCCTCAGGACAGCCCAGCGATAATACTCAAGCCCAGGTCGTCGCGAATCCCTGTCTGATATGCGTTGATCAGTTTTGCGGCGAGCGCTTCAGCTTCTTCAGACTTGCGTGACAAAGCTCGCCTTTGTAGCTCGTCTTGGAAGGCCTTTCCGATCATCTCCAACTCGTCAGGCCCAATTGGATCGAAAGTCGTTTGCGCTGAACTCATCATTCCCCTCCCTCCGCCGCCCGGTTGCGACGGGAGACCCTTTGTGCCCCTGTGTTTCAGTCTGATTTGGTGCAGCTTCGCCGCAGATCTATCGAAGTTGAGCCCTAACGGCCGGACCGTCCGTATCGCTCCACTGCAGTGCCGCAACGGCGGAGCCGAATAGCAGAGCAGGTATAGCCAGAGCTCCCATGAACCTGAGCATTTGGAGCCGACGCGTGCGCTTTCCATCCCAATCGTAAGCCATTTGCTACGCCCTTGCTACTCGGTACCAGTACGCCAGGATAGAACCAGAGAACGACCTTTCGGTCGAGTCTATTTTCAAGTATTACTTTTAAGGGAATTTCGTACCCGACATTTATACTGCGCGTCCAACGGGTGTCGGTAGGAGATGACAAGTAGAGCCGGCCAGGCATTGAAGCATGACGACCGCGTTGGCCGTGACGGCGGGCGTGATTTCTGAAAGGTGGTGCCGGGTGGCATCATACTGCGATACCGGTCGCCCTCGCAGAAATCGGCGTGAGCTACCGTTTCCTGGAATCGCATGCCGATCATGCAATAGCCCGCAGGCAGATGGCCCAGGGGTCCGGCATGCTGGCCTTCGGCCTTCATGCGGGCTTCGATGGTGCATGAACAATGCTGAACCGCTTGAAGTTGCTGACACGCGCGGTGAGCCTGGGCGACACGGACAGCCTGATTGCCTGATTTATCATCCGGCCAGCATCACTCGAGCGCGGCGAACGATCGAAAAGATGCCCTCATGGTCTCGGGCGTTGGGGAAGACCTTGTCCGGCTTTCGGTGGGCCTGGAGGACGTAAACGATCTAATTGCCGACCTGCGCCAAAGCCCTTCGTGGTACAGCGTACTCAATGCCGTCGCGCTGTTCATCGACTGCCAACCGGACGACGTTTTTGGCGTGGATGCAGCGGGACTGCTCCACTCCATCACTCTCTCCCTCCTTGCCTCAAAGCATCCGGCCGCGCTTACGCCGAGGTGGATGCGAGCCTTTCTGCCCCATCACTTGCCGAGGCCGCGCGTCAATTCCAGGCAGCACTCGGTCACTCGGTCAATTCGACCGCACCGTAGTCCTCGCCTCGACGAAATTGACTATGTCACACCGCGTGACGGCGGCGGCGAGCAATGGCGAGCCGGTTCGTCGAGTTCTGGCGCAACGTTCGGGCGGCCTACTATGCGGCCGCTCGCGGTGAGCGATGAGTGTCGCTGTTAGTCAGCGGCGTCTCCAGTCGCTTCGTGACGGCCCCCCAGGCTCCGGCACCTCCGACAAAGATCACGCTCGCCAAAAGGCCCGCCAGGTGGCGGTGAATGGAGTTGGGAAATGTCATTGTTCTGATGAATGCCGACCATCGAACTCCTGTCCACGAGCGCGCTCTCTCTTGTTAACCTGTGTGCACTCGATCGCCTTGACCTCAGCGCCCGGTGCCACCGCTGCCCCCTTCAGGACCTTGGAAAGCGCATTGTCACGCGGACCGAATGCTCGCTGCCGCCCACCTTCCATCACCAGCACGTAATCCACGGCGCGAATGGCGCTCGGCCGATGGGCGACCACAACCGCAATGCCCTTGCGCTCGCGCACGGAGGCGATCGCCTTAACGACGGCGGCCTCGCCTTCCGCATCGAGATTGGCATTAGGTTCATCGAGCACAACAAGGCAAGGGTCGCGATAAAGAGCACGGGCCAGACCGATACGCTGGCGCTGCCCGGCGGAAAGTGCCGAGCCGGCCTCACCGATCGGAGTTTCGTAGCAGTCGTGCGTGCCCGCAGCCTTCGCCGCCGCGACAATAGCCTCAGGGTCAGGATCATCTTCAAAACGAGCGATGTTTTCGGCAATGGTTCCGTCGAACAGTTCAACGCCTTGCGGCAGATAGCCAATATGACGGCCTAGTGCTTCCCGGTCCCATTGATCGAAGCCTGCGCTGTCGATACGAACCTTTCCGGCGACGGGCGCCCATGCGCCGACGATGGCGAGCGAGAGTGTCGACTTGCCGGAACCCGATGCACCGATGACCCCGAGTGCGCTTCCCGCCTGAACGGCAAACGCAAGGCCGGTCACGGTTGACTTGCTTTCGCCGGGCGGAAAGATTGTCACGCCTTCGACGCGCAATTCGCGTTCAGGTGCAGGTAGTGGCATGCCAGGAGCGGTTTGAGGAAGCTTTGCCAGGAGGTCCTCCAGCCGCGCCCAACCCTGTCGCGCCACGAGGAAGGGTTTCCAGCTTGAAATGGTCTGAGCGACCGGAGCCAGCGCACGCCCCATCATGATCGAGCTGGCGATCATGATCCCGGCCGTAGCCTCCTGCCTAATGACAAGATACGCACCGACGGCAAGAATGGCCGATTGCAGCATCACGCGCAGCGATCTCGAAATGCCACCGAGCCCACCTGCCACGTCCTCGGCTTTCCCGGTTGGCGGCCAGATACTTGGTATTGGCCCTGTGCCATCGGGCAGTGATCCTCTTTCCGAGACGGAGAGCTTCCACGACCTCGGCATTGCGGCGCGCTGCTTCCAGTAGACCGTTGCGTACGAGGGCAATCGTATCATGTATCGCCCGTCGCGAGAGAGCGTTGGCAAGAAGTGCCAGAGATATGAGGACGATCGCCCCGATAAGCGCCGTCATGCCAATCCAGAAGTGAAAGAGGAAGCAAATGCCAAGATAAAACAGCACCCACGGCAGATCGAAGAACGCCGTCGGACCGTTTCCACCTAAGAATGCACGAACATTGTCGAGATCGCGTAGCGGCTGTAACCCGTCGCCAGGCATGCGCGTTGAATGCGGAAGGCGAACGATCGCATCGTGAACACGTCCGGAAAACTGTCCATCGAAACGCTCGCCGATCCGCAGCAGCACGCGGCCGCGAAGAATGTCAAGCAGGCATGGGAACGCAAAAAGTCCCGCAGCAAGCACGACGAGCCCCACCAGCGTCGGTACGCTGCCACTTGCCAGAACGCGGTCGTAGACCTGCAGCATGAACAGGGCCAGTGCTCCGCGCCTAACATGTCCATCCCGGCATATGGCAGCAGGCCAGAACGGCCTTACCGCCTCGACTATGTCAGCCTCAGGGAGGATTCCGGCGCGACCCACACGCTTTAAGTACTCTGCGCCCGCTCCCGGACCTAGGGCCAGCGGCAAGTATCGGAAAGGAAAGCGCCCGCCGGGGGTGGCGGGGCGCGGGTTCCATATGGGTTTTCCGGATTAAATGTAGGTGAAGTCCCACGCGGTCAGACCGGCCATGGCGGTAAAGTCCGGCACACCATTTATATTGACGAAGTCATGCGCCTGGTTCTCGCCGGTGACATACGCCAGCTTCGCCATTTTGCTCAGGCCGTCGTGGTAGGCGATAATGTCGCCGGATTTCTCGCCGGAAATCTCACGCGCTGCGGCAGAGGCAGTCTCAAAAGATTCGTCAGTGATCACCACGACATGCTCGCCCTTTGCACCCGCTCCTGGACCGCTGTAGAAGCTGCTCACCGGGCTGCCAGACGGTCCGGCGGCGTTGTTGACGAAGTTCGCGCCAAAACCGTCGTCGCCGAGGCCCACCGCATCGAAGACGAAAGTGTCCTCCTTAGCGTTGAAATCGAGGATAGTGGTAATGTCCGACGCCGTCCCCAGGACCCCAGGGATCGGATTGTGGAACTGGAACAGGAAGGTGTCATTGCCGGCCGCCCCAGTCAAATTGTCGTTGCCGTCACCCACGTAGAGGACATCATTGCCGGGACCGCCGAAGAGCTTGTCATTATCCTCACCGACGATGCGCGGTTGGAAGCGGCCGTTGTCGCCGCGAAGATAGTCGTCGCCCGTTCCGCCCCAGATTCCGTCATTTCCCTCGCCGCCGATGGCGTGATCATAGCCATCACCACCGTCGATCTGGTCATTGCCGCGACGACCCTCAAGCCGGTCATTGCCCTGGTAACCCCCCATCCAATCCTCGAGATCGGTGCCGATGAGGCTTTCGGGACGCGAGGACCTACCCTCGATTATGTTTACCATCGCAGTTACTCCTTATGATGCAACCCAACCACCACCATGCGACGCCTTCATATTCCTCATCGAAAAATTTGGGTAATCGATTGCTTTGATGAGCGACATTTGCGGAATGGATGCATTCACGGGAGATTCGCGGGCGCCAGTCAGCGGCCGCGCTTGTCGACGCGGTAGATCCACAGGCAAAGCGGCGCCGGTTCAGGAGATGCTTTGCAGTGCCAGCTCTGCCAAGCAAGCGGCGCTCGATGACAAGCTTCGCGCCATCGCGCGTGATGCCGCCTCTTCTATGATCTACGTCATCAATCCTGAGGGCATGCGGTTGCCGCGAGCAACGCCGGCGAACCGACCAGTTTCGTCGGCAGCGATTACCGCTGTCGTCACTACTTCACCGACGCGATGCCGAGTGGCAGGGCTATGCAATATGCGCTCGGCACAGTTAGGGCACGGTTTGGAACGTCCATCGCGGATGTCTTGCCAGCCAGGCGCGAACGTTCGGCTGTTTGTGTGTCGCATAGTTATCAAGGATGACGTGGACGGCCTTATCCTTCGGCAGTTCGGCCTCGATGGCATTGAGGAAACGGATGAATTCCCGATGCCGATGACGCTGCATGTTGCGGCCGATGATGGAGCCATCGAGAACATTGAGGGCGGCAAACAGGATGGTGGTGCCATGGCGCTTGTAATCATGGGTCATCGTGCCACCACGACCCTTCTTTAACGGGAGTCCCGGCTGTGTCCGGTCCAGCGCTTGGATCTGGCTCTTTTCGTCGACGGACAGGACAATGGCATGGGCTGGAGGGCAGACGTAGCGTCCACGACGTCATGCAGTTTCTCGGCAAAGGCCTTGTCATTCGACAGTTTGAAGCTGCGCCAGCGGTGCGACGCAAGGCCGTACTCGTGCCAGATCTTGACGACCGAAGAGGCCGCGATCCCGACGGCCTTGGGCATCGCACGCACGTTCCAGTGCGAGGCCTCCTGCCTGGGCGTTTCCAGCGTCAGCGCGACGACCTGATCAACCAGTTCCGGGTCGAGGGGCGCGATGCCGGGTGGCCGGCTTTTGTCGCGCAGAATACCATCGACGCCCTCGGCTATGAAACGCTCCTGCCATCGCCACACACAGGTTTTCGACTTGCCGGTTGCCGCCATGATCGCCACCGTTCCCAGGCCGTCGTCGCTCATCAGGATGATCTTAGCGCGCTCACACGTGTTTCTGCGGCGAACCGCGGTTCGCAACGATGGCTTCGAGCCGAACCCTGTCGGCGGCGGTCACGTCAAATGTAATCCCGGAGCGCATGGCGGATCGTCGCACATTCGAGAACGCATCGGAATCCAAATTGGACTCTTTTGTCTCGATCAATCCACTAAGCCGGCCTAGGGCCACCGATTGCTTCTCTCATCATCCAACATTGCGACCGCGTCGGCCTCTATGTCGCGGCATAGTTTTTCACACTCCGCCAGCAGCTTCCTTGCGGCGGGGGATTTCCGTCCGGAGGTCTTCGACGGTCAACGCGGCGACCTCGTATGCGATGCACAGGCTTCTAAATCCATGGCTTGCCCCTTCGAAAGCCTCGATGAACGTATCCGAAGCGGTTGAAACTAACCGCTTCGCCTCACTTCTAGGCAGGACACGTGCCAGTCAGATATATTTGAATTCAAGGGGTGTTTGGGGGCTGTTGGGAGGCCGTGTAGGAAAGCCGCACTGTATTGTCGCAACCGCGACTCGCTTGTCGCTTCCGGATGCAGCGTCTAACGATACACGAGTCGGCAGCGCCATTCCTGTCTCATAGCGTGACGCGCGGCGGGAAGCGTTATGTCCGAGCACAAGGGAATATACCTCGCCACTCGATTCACCCGCCGCTGCTTCATGAACTCATCGACGAGTGTGCCCGGAAACAATCCCCGACCGAATCGGACGGCTTCGCAAGATCGGCGCGCTCGGCGACGCTGCGTAGGCATGCACCACGAGGTAGGTAACGACGATTGGAGCACGCAGAACTTGGCGCGCAACCCCGGCGGCCAAATGATGAACGACGATGAGACCGATGTCGCCTTCGACAGGCCGGCGCGCCACACGGCAGTCAAGCTTGGCGCCTGAAGCCCTTTGAAGCGCATGTCCGGCAGTCATCCATAACGTGGATGGGTTTGATCGAAACAAACGATTTCATCACTCTTCCGAAATGTTGCATGGACAAAAGCACCTTACGCGCGCCGCTAAGGAGAAAATGCCGCCTATTTAGATGGCGGGCCAATTTAGGTTGCCGTCACCGTATGAGGAACAAAATGCTGTGTCTAGGAATTAGCGGCGGACTTGACCAAGTCCATGAAAACCGGTCCGAGCTTCCGAACGCCTTTATGCACGATGGCGCCGCGGTGCTCGTCCGAGACGGACAGGTGATAGCGGCCGTAGAAGAGGAACGCCTCAATCGGATCAAACACTCCAACAAGTTCCCAAGTCGTGCGATTCAATACTGTCTTTCAACGGCGGGGGTTCAGCTCAGCGACATTGATCGTGTCGCCGTCTACGCCAGCGAGCCCTATGCCAACGCCTTGCTTGACGGTATGTCCGCTCGATTGCAACAGTCGGCTGGGTCAGGATCGATGGTCACAACTGCTGACGCCTCCATTCCTCTGGGTGCTAAGGTGCTGGTGCAGCATCTGTTAGCCCGTGAATTCGGTTCGGAGTTGGACAGTTCGCGTATTTCATTCGTAAGTCATCACCAGGCGCACGCCGTGAGCGCTTTTGCAATGTCGGGCTTCGAACGAAGTCTTATTCTAGCGATTGATGGCTGTGGGGATTTCCTGTCGGGCCTCTTGGCCGTTGGGTCTGGCACAGAAATTACACAACTCGAGGCCTTCCCCGAGAACAATTCCCTTGGGCTGTTTTATCTCGAGACAATCCGGTATCTCGGCTACGGCATGTTCGATGAATATAAGGTCATGGGACTCGCCCCCTACGGCGATCCCGCTCCCTATCGCGAGATCTTCGAACGCTTTTACGAGCTCTCCGCCAACGGTGGCTACCGTGTTTACCTCGACCGCATCGGTCCGGCGTTGCTCCGCAACCTCGAGGTCAGGCGAAAGGGAATGCCGTTCACCCAGCAGCATCGAGATGTGAGTGCATCACTGCAGGAAGCGCTGGAGCGGATCGTGTTCCACATTGTCCGGCATCACCGTGAGACCACCGGCATGAAGCGGTTGTGCCTGGCTGGGGGCGTTGCCCACAACTGCACGATGAACGGTAAGCTGCTGTATTCAGGGCTTTTCGAAGACATCTTCGTGCAGCCTGCGTCTCACGACGCCGGTTGCGCGTTGGGCGCTGCGCTGATCGTGTCTAACGAGCTGGGCCGTCCCGCGCGCCGTGAGCGACTGCAGGACGTCTATTGGGGGCCTGATCTCGGCAGCGACTGCGCCGTGCAGCAGGAACTGAATGCATGGGCCGGACATCTCGAGTTTGAACGCTCTGATGACGTGGCAAGCAGTGCAGCCGACTGGATCGCCAACGGCGCCGTGATCGGCTGGGTGCAGGGTCGTTCGGAGTTCGGGCCACGTGCGCTGGGCAACCGTAGCATTCTTGCCGACCCTCGACCCGCCGCAAACAAGGACCGGATCAATGCGATGGTCAAGAAGCGCGAAGGCTATCGGCCGTTCGCACCATCTGTGCTGGAAGAAGACGCGAGCGAATTTTTCGACCTTCCGGATGGCAGGCACGAATTTCCATTCATGAATTTCGTCGTTCGTGTGCGTGACTCAAAGCGCGCCTTGCTAGGCGCTATCACGCACGTGGACGGTACCGCTCGCCTGCAAACAGTATCGCGCAAGGCCAATCCCGCGTACTGGGAGCTCATCAATGCATTCAAGAAGCGGACAGGCACCCCAATTCTGCTCAATACGTCCTTTAACAACAATGCCGAGCCGATCGTGGATTCGGTTGCAGACGCGATTGCCACATTTTTGACGACAGAGCTGGATGGACTTGTGGTCGGGCCGTTCCTAGTCAAAAAGCGGGCTGCAACGCTGCAGGATTGGACTGCGCTCGCGGTTTCATTGCCGCCTTATACGTCGCTCCATCAAGCCCGCGTTTACACAGCGGGAGATCGTCAGGAGACAGTCTGCGAGATCCGTACGACCCACTCCAACAGTGACAGTGTGCGAATTTCACATGACTTGTTTGAACTGCTGATGCGGATTGAGGGCGAATCCGTCCTGGGAGAGCTCCTCGATGCAATTGGGCCGGATCAGGGTAAGCGTGAAGGTCTGATGGAGGGCCTGCGACGACTGTGGGAGCAGCGCCTCGTTCGGTTGCACCCCTCACAAGCTGCTCGCGTCCAGCAAACTGCGATAAAACGCCGGACTAAGTCCGTCCGGGGACTTTCTGAATCGGCAGAAATCGGTTAGCTGATTTGGGGTTGCGGGGTCGGAATCGGTTGCGATTCCTTACCTGACACCGGTTCGAGAGGGAAGGTGCCGATGTGGGCCGTTGAGAACCGCGAAGAGATATTCACTCTCTCCGAGCTTGGCAGGCATTGAACGATGGATGGCGAACTCGACGCCGGATACCTGGGAAAATCCGCGCGGCCAGAGAGCGCCATTGTTGTTATCGCGGTTTCTGGCCTGTCTTTGCACTATCCAACGAAAAGCTTGCGGCCGCTCTGATTTCAGCGACTGCAGATGAGCGTCATGAAAGATCCGTCGGACATGGGGATTGGCGACGAAGAAATAAAGATGCTTCGAAGGTGCATTTCTATGCATGCGGAGCAAATGATCTGGAGCCCGACAGCGACGGGGGCACAGAATTGGGCAGAATGCTCTTTCACTTGTATCAGCAGAGTTCGAAGCGAACTGGCTTTGATGCAAATGCTAACGAAGGGGAGTCTCACGATGGATGAGTGAGCAACTAGGTCGGCCTAGGGCCACCGATTGCTTGTCTCACCATCCAACATTGCGACCGCGTCGACCTCTATGCCGCGGCATAGTTTTTCATGTTCCGCCAGAAGTTCCTCGCGGCGGGGGATTTCCTTGCGGAGGTCTTCGTCAACGCGGCGACCTCGTAGGCGATGCACAGGGTTCTAAATGCCAGACTGTGGTTGCTAACCACGAGATCGCGATGATGGGGTAGGGCCAGCCTAAGGCGCGCTCTGCCGGCCTTGGCCAGCGCTATTCCCGAGTCCATGTGGGCGCGTAGCAGATCGGACTCGTCCAGATGCGCGCCCGCTTCATTGCCGTTCATGGCTGCTCCTATCGACAAGTTTCGCCGTAGCGGTCGGGTGCAAAAACCGCCTCAGCGCACTTCCTTCAACTATGACTCTTCTGAAAATCGACGAACTGGCGCTCAGAAGGTTGGCGCCCTTCCGGGGTATGGATGGCTTTTTGAGCTTAAAAGCCG
This sequence comes from Sinorhizobium garamanticum, assembly GCF_029892065.1. Classification (NCBI taxonomy): domain Bacteria; kingdom Pseudomonadati; phylum Pseudomonadota; class Alphaproteobacteria; order Hyphomicrobiales; family Rhizobiaceae; genus Sinorhizobium; species Sinorhizobium garamanticum. The sequence continues at coordinate 541,913 of NZ_CP120375.1, forward strand.
CGCCCGTTACGGCCCGATCGTCATCGTACTCTCACGACTGCGCTGTGCCGTCATTTGCGCCTCCTGGCCCGACTGCTCTCGCCAAGGCGGGGAAAGTCCGACCGGGCAGTGAAGGTGATTTCCTTGTCGTCCGGCAACTTCTCCGGCAGGTCCGCGCGATTGGCTGCGACAATCCCCGGATCGGTCACAAGGCTCGCAAACGCGATTATCGTGGCCGAGAGACCTGGCCGGTAATTTCTTCCCCAGCGCGGGCAGTGCGAACATGATGGTACAGGGGCTCCTCGCCGACCGCGCGCAAGTCGAATGCCGATCGGATGGCCTCGTTGCGGGCCGGGTTCATCGCGTCCTAATGACGCGCTGCGTCACCCGGACTGGAGGGGTTGTTCGTGGTCTCGATCGAGCCCTCGATCATGCGCGGTTTGGTTCGATTTCGAGCCCGTAGTGGCGACGTAGCCGCGAAACGAACGCCTCCTGAGCCCTTCCGTTTTCCTCCCAAAAAGGATGCACATAGTTCAGCTCGAGAGGACTTTTCCGACGCCTCAGCGAACTCTTCCAGCGTTGCGTTATCGACGGCCTTAAACCCCTCATTGACAACAAAAGCTTCGAATCGAATCCGGCAAATGCCGGACAGTACAGCTCGCCGGATCGACTTTCGCCCGCCTGGTTGATGTTCATTGGTATTGATTTCGGCGTTTCGCGCGTCGGTCAAGAGCGGGGTTTGCTTTTGTTTCCTCATGCTATCTCCTTCGGCCCGCCGTAGCTCTGAAGAATTTGAGCGAGGGGCATGCCCGGGCGGCGAAACAGCGCAAGCTGAAGGGCAACGCCGAGGCGATTGGGGCCCTCTCGGCGACGCCGGGTCAGATCGAGGTCGCCGGGCTCAAAGGTGTAAAGTCGGGCCAGGTCGTCACAATCCGCCGGGAATCCCAGTAGTTGTTCCCGCTCGGCTTCGCTCAGCAGTTCGTGCTTGCGCATTCGCCCATCAGCGCGCTGATGACCATGGCCGGAAGCGGAAAGGAGAGGTGGCGCCGCAGGTTGGCGGGCTGGGGCTGGGCCGCCATCGTCTCGAACAACTGCGCGGCGATCGCCTCGACCTGCTGCGCAAGCAGCTTCACCCTGCGGTTGCTGAAGGCCGGCGCCACGATCGTGCGAGACCAGCAATCCCGGCGAACCGAGAATCACCGAATTCGGGGTGAATGCCGCACTCTCTAAGCGATGGAAGGGCGGAAGGTGACCGGCAGGCGCTGCGGGCAGCGAATGACGTAAGACGGCATGTAGACGACGTCCTCCGCGGCGATGGTCAGCGCCAGATCCTCCAGCCGCCCGAACAGCGCGGGGAAGGCGCAGCGCAATTCCAGGCGCGCCAGCGCAGCGCCCAGGCATGAATGCGGTCCTTCGCCGAACGACAGGTGCGGGTTTTGCCGCCGGGTGACATCGAACCTGTCGGCGCCGGGACCGAAGGCCTTTTCGTCCCGGTTCGCCGCATGGAACGCCATCAGGACGGCGTCGCCGCGGCGGACCATGCATCCGTCGATCTCCACGTCCTGGGTGGCATAGCGGAACGGCAGATTGGCCACTGCGCTGCCCCAGCGCAGGATCTCCTCGATCGCCTGTGACCACGGAACTTGGCCGCTGCGCACCAGGTGCAGTTGCTGCGGATGCGTCAGCAAAGCAAGCACGCCATTGCCGATGACGCCGGTGGTGGTTACGAAGCCCGCAGAGAGCACCATGAATAGCATGTCGATGAGCTCGGTGTCGGAAACGAGCTCGCCGTTGTCGCGCGCGACGATCAGGGCCGAAGCCAGATCGTCGCCGAGCTGGCCCCGCTTGAGCGCGATCAAGCGACGGAAGAACTCCGGGATGCGCTGCCGCGTCTGTCGCACCTCTGCGGCTGTGGCGGAGGTGTTGGCCAGGCTGTAGGTGAGCGCGACGATCTCCTCGCGCTGTTCGTACGGCAAACCGAACAGCTCGGCGATCACGTTGGTGGGCAGCGGAACGGCGAACTCGCTCATCAGATCGGCACTGCCGCCGCGCTGCGCCATCTCGGCCAGGAGTCGATCGACGCATTGTTCGATACGTGGCGCCAGCAAGGCGATACGACCGGGCACGAAGCTCCTGGACAGCAGGCCGCGCAAGCGCCGGTGATCGGCGCCATGCGCCGTGACCATGTTGTCCACTTTGCACATCCCGATCAGCGGATGATCCTCGGGAATCTCGCCGTCCTGCAGCGCCCGCCACTGACGCCAGTCCCTGTTGAAACGCTGGTCGGAAAGCATCCGCCTGAGCGTCTGGTGACGACCTGCCGCCCAGGTCACCACATCGCCTGGCAGCGACACTCGCGCCATCCCCCCCTGCTGCAGAATCGCAGAAGACAGATTATCAAGTTCAGTGGGAGCGGCCGGCACACCGATCACATCGCAATGATCGTTTTCTACGCGCATGCCAACAACTCCTTAAAGAACGCTCCCGACAGCCATTGCAAATCATTTTCCGACAAACTTCTCTCCTACATGAGCGAGGCGTTCGCGGACACCCTTGCACCTACCGTGCCAAAGAAGAAAAGTCTTTTAAAACAATCATGGATCTAGCCGTGCCATGTAGCATATCAGACGTCGCCAGACACGGAACGTCGGAACAAGAACAGCGCGAAATTGGCGCTCGGCCGCCTTTGATGCCGAGAAAGGACAGCGATTGAGACCCATTCCACGCTGCGCGTGAAAGTGTGTCGTTCAACGGCCGTGCGGATGGCAATTTTGACAAGGAAAACCTGATGACGATGTACGGCCTGGTGCCTCGCCGTAAGCGCATGCGCAAGAGGGTGTAGCGGCTGCGCATCGCGCGAGCGCTGGCCCGGCGGCTTTCAGGCCCGATTTAGGCGAGAGCGGCGTACGCCATAGATTGGACCACATCATCTACTGGACCCCATTGTGGGAGGGCTGAGGCCGATCCCGGAGAGAAGCGCGGCCGCGAAAAGACGTTAAACGCCGTACAAACGGGGTCGGCGTGCAGAAACGATCAGCTGTTTAGGGGTCAGGGGGAAGCGCTGGAAAGGGAGCCGTTCCCCGTCCCAACACGCTTGCGGCAAGCCTAGGCCGCCTCGATGTCTGTTTTTGAGAAATCGTCGCCTTTGAAGAGCAGGGGGATGCGGTACGCTTTCGCGCACGCATAGGAGAAGCAGTCTCCGAAATTGAGCCTTGCCGGATGGGCGACAACGCCCCCATAGGTACGACAGGCTTCGACCGCCTTGCGATGCATAGCACTGCCGATAGCCATTTCTTTCGCGCCGATCGCCTCAAGGAATGCGTCAATGTGTTTCTGCGCCAGATCAATCAAATGAGGCGGGATCGGCACTTGGTTGCCGAATGCCGCGTCCCGCTTTTTGCGAGCAAGGCTGATGACGGCCTCGTAAATCGAAATCGATGAGTAGTAGATCTGATTTTTCGAATTTTCGATTCTGGAGATCAGAAAATCTGCGTCTTCCTCGTTGCCCACGATAGCAACGATGGCGGAGGCGTCCAGAAACATCAGATGCCGCCCCACTGTTCATCAGTGAATTTCTTCATATCGAAATTCGGGTCATCCGGACCCATAGCAGCACGAACATCATCCTGAATCTTTTTAATACGTTCTTTCAATGGTATAGCTTTCTGGGCGCGTTCCAGCTCGTTGAGCAGCGCTGTACGCACCGCCTCGGTCTTGTTGGGAGCCTTGATGACCTGCTGGACCTGCTTCGCCAGTTCGTCAACCGCATCATCGCGAATGTAGAGAGACATCGGGTTTCTCCTGGGGACGGATATCCCATTTGGGAATATACGAATATATCTAGCTGGAATATACGGGATTTGCAAGGTTAGGGCGCACCTAGCGATAGCCAAGCACGCCCTCTGGGCAGTTCGGAAGGAGAGAAACCAACCGCCGTCTGAACACGCGGTTTGGGCCGAACCTGGGATGTGTGAACGGCACGACTATCGCATTCCGGAACGCCAAGCAGGAACATAAGTTTCAAGATTAGATATTTGAGAAACAATATCAACGCCATAGTTCCATAATACATATTATGCGATCGGCTCGTGCAGCCGGGGTACATTCTATTTCCAAGTGCGACATGCCAATAAAAACAAAGGCTTCGCCCTGGAGATTTTTGGATGTCGCAGTGCTATTTGCAGCTCACCCTTCCCGATCGCCGACGCGTGCATCAGCTTCTCGAACGCAAGGTGCCGATTGCTGAGATCGCCCGCCAACTCGGTCGGCATCGATCGACGATCTATCGTGAACTGAAGCGCAATACCTTTCATGATGCCGAGTTTCCGGAATACAGCGGCTATTACAGCGGTATCGCCAACGACATCTCGAAGGAGCGTCGGCGACGGCTGCGCAAGCTCAGCCGCCACGCGCAATTACGCGAACTGGTCATCGAGCAGCTGAAGGCACTTTGGTCGCCGGAGCAGATCGCCGGCCGTCTGCTTGCCGATGGTGTGAGCGCCGTCCGCGTCTGCACCGAGACGATCTATCGCTTCATCTATAGCAAGGAAGATTATGCGCTGGAGCTCTATCAGCATCTGCCGGAAGGCCGTCGTAAGCGCCGCCCACGCCGCTCCCGCAAACCCCGTGACGGCTCGATCCCGTTGGACTGCAGGATCAGCCAACGCCCTGATTTCATTGCCGATCGCTCTCAGTTCGGCCACTGGGAGGGTGATCTCCTGATCTTCCGGCGCGACCTTGGTGAAGCCAATGTCACCTCGCTGGTCGAGCGCAAGAGCCGCTACACGGTGATGATCAAGAATGGCAGCCGTCACTCTCGTCCGCTCATCGACAAGATCATCGATGCCTTCTCACCGCTACCCGCCTTTGCCCGGCAGAGCTTCACCTTCGACCGTGGTACCGAGTTTCGCGGTTTCAAGGCTTTGGAAGATGGACTCGGCGCCAGGAGCTGGTTTTGCGATCCGAATTCACCGTGGCAGAAAGGCGCGGTCGAGAACACCAACAAGCGCATCCGTCGCTTTGTGCCGAGCGATACGGACCTGTCCGCCGTCAGCCAGCCGCAACTGGTCGCCCTCGCCCACCATCTCAATTCACTGCCCAGGAAGTGCCTTGGTTACCGCACGCCCGCCGAGGTCTTCATGGCCCATTTGCGCGATTGCGGGTAATCCCCTACCCTCCACTCGTCATTGTTGCACTTGGATTAGATTCTCCACCGCAAAGTTAAAGTGTCCTGTTCCTGCAAAGTAAGAATGTCACTCTCGCCGCGTTTTCAATGACGTGGGAGATTGCGGATGGGATTGATTGCGATGAGCGAGCGCGATCTGCAGCGGATCGAGGTTTTGTCGAAGGTGGTCGACGGCCGCATGACGATGGTTTCGGCGGCGCATGTCCTGGGCTTGAGCACGCGTCAGGTTCGCCGGCTCTTGGAGCGGATCCGGACGGATGGTGCGGCATCGATCCGGCACAGAACGATCGGCCGACCGTCGAACAACCGGATCAGCGACGGCGTGCGTGACTATACCGTAGCGATCGTGCGCGAGCGCTATGCCGATTTCGGCCCGACGCTGGCCGCCGAGAAGCTCGCCGAGCGCGACGGCCTGACGGTGTCGCGCGAGACCTTGCGCAAATGGATGTCGGAGGCCGGCCTGTGGCTGTCGCGCAAGCAGCGCCGCACGTTCCACCAGCCGCGGCTGCGCCGCGAGGCCTATGGCGAGCTGGTGCAGATCGATGGCAGCGAGCATCGCTGGTTCGAGGATCGCGGTGACCCATGTTCGCTGCTGGTGTTCATCGACGATGCGACCGGCAAGCTGATGCAGTTGCGCTTCGTACGATCGGAAAGCGCGTTTACGTATTTCGAGGCGCTGGAGCTCTATCTGCAGGCGCATGGTGCTCCGGTCGCCTTCTATTCCGACAAGCATTCGGTGTTCCGGGTGTCGAAGAAAGACGCCAAGGGCGGCCAGGGCATGACCCAGTTCGGGCGTGCGCTTTGCGAGCTAAACATCGAGATTCTTTGCGCAAACTCGAGCCAAGCCAAGGGTCGGGTCGAGCGGATGAACCGGACGCTACAGGACCGTTTGATTAAGGATCTGCGCCTGGAGGGCATCTGCGGCATGGACGACGGCAACGCTTTCCTGCCTCGGTTCATGGAGCGCTATAACCGGCAATTTGCCATTGCCCCTGCCCGACCTGATGATCTGCATCGGTCGCTGAATCTTGCCCAGGATCGGCTGCGCGACGTCCTGTGCAAACGTGAGCAGCGTTATGTCGGTGCCCAGTTGACGTTCTCCTACGAGCGCCAGCGGATCATGCTGGAAGAGACGGAGGTGACGCGCGGACTGGTCGGTCGCTATGTCGAGACCTACGCCCTTGCCGATGGCCGGCTGGATGTGCGCTGGAAGGGGCATTCCCTGCCCTACCGGGTGTTCGACAAGGACCAGCGGGTGACGCATGCGGCGATCACCGAGAACAAGCGGCTTTCCGATGTGCTGGCCTACATCAAGGAGCGACAGGATCAGTTGCCGGCGCCGAAGGTGAAGACCAACAACCAGAAGAATCGCTACACGCCGCGGGGTCGAAAGCCGGGCAAGCGGACGGATTTCATGAACGATCCAGCGGTCATCGCTCGGCGGCGGCAGTCACTTTCCCATCTTGATGCCGCGGAGTGATCAAGCTCTACGGTTAAGTAGAGTATTCTTCAAATAAGTTATATATAGATGAACTCCATATGAGGTTTCTGCAGCGAATGGGAGATTTGCGTGGAGGTAGCGTTAATCAACATCATCGGTATTTGTCTTTTTTTAGGTGCGGGCGTCTTCATTGGGATTATTGGACACCTCGTCATTAAAGACTTTCCTTTGATGCGACGCGATTCGAACTATATGTCATTTTTCTTTTCTCAGCGGAAAACCCACGCAAGATTGCTGATCACTTTGAGCCTGTTCAACGTGGTACTCTTCATCACCATATTCACCCTCATCGGTTTGTGACCGCTGTCAATGACGCATAAGAGGCTCTGTCATCAGTAAGAAAAAAGGTAACAGGGCGTCCGCTCTCAAAGCTAAAGCCGATGCGTGCCCCTAACCCGCCCCGATCTTCCCTTGCAACCCGGACCAGCCGGTCAGATCGGGGCTGGTCGTCGTGCCGTGTGGCGCCTCAAAGTGACATTTTAACTTTGCGCCGCAAAGGACATTTCAACCTGGCCGCCACAGTCGTGTAGCGGCATTTTAGAGATGCGACACATGAGCCAGTTAGAGATGCGACAGTCGTCGCCTCTTGGGATGCTGGTCAAACGTCAATGTTTGGAAGGAAGACTGGCGACGTGAAGCGTGGTTGAGACCATGAGCGTTCGGAGTCGTCATGTCTTGTTTGATCACCATGTCGCAGAAGGAATTGCATCGTCTTGAACTCATCCAGCGGGTTCGCGGGCGCAGCCTGACCGTCGTCGAGGCGGCCGCGTTGCTTCGTCTTAGCCGCAGTCAGGTCCACCGGCTGTTGCAGGCCTATGACCTGGCCGGCGCCGACGGTCTCGTCTCGAAGAAGCGCGGCCGGCCGAGCAACCGGCGTCACAGCGAGGAGTTCCGCAACCTGGTGCTCGACCTGGTGCGTGAGCATTATGGGGATTTCGGACCAACGTTGGCGGCTGAGAAGCTGCTCGAACGCCACCGGATTGCCATCAGCAAGGAGACGCTGCGTCAGTGGATGATGGAAGCCGGCATCTGGGTGTCGCGACGCGAGCGCAAGAAGCGGGTCTTCCAGCCGCGCGGCCGGCGCGATTGTTTCGGCGAACTCGTCCAGATCGATGGGTCGCTTCATTGGTGGTTGTCTAATCGCAGTCCATCCGTCAAGCTGGTTTGAGCATTCAGCGACCCTTTCCGGCTTGCGGGACAGGCAAACCGGCTGAACTGATTGGCTGGATCCGCCCTCACCGGCCGTGTCCTTCGGAGCTATCCAATGCTGGGAGCAGGGTTGTCTCCGCGGTCGACAAATGTCGCCGCACAATGGTTTTCGCAGGTGGGATCTTCCTGATGTTCGAGGCGCAGTCTCAACGAGCTGCAGCCACCAGAAGCGGAATGATCCTGCCCACGTCCGCAGCAGGGACGCTCAGCACCCAAAGTTAGATGGCGCGCTGAGGGAGGAAGGCTAAACGTCTCCTATATGGTCGCGCCAGCCGATGCGTTGAACACTTCTCCCGTCTTGAGCATGCTGTGCATGATGACCGCGAGTTTCCGGGCGACGGCCACGGCGGCCCGTTTGAAGCCAAGTCGCTCGCGCAGCTTAAGTCCCCAACGCTTGAGACTGCTCTCCGTCCTGGCACTGGTTCTCGTCAGAAGCACTGTCGCTGCTTCATAAAGCAACCCACGTAAACGATTGTCACCCCTTCGCGAGATATGGCCGTCATAGTCGACCTCGCCTGACTGATAACGCCGGGTTGTCAGCCCAAGCCAGGCGCCCACCGAGCGCGACGTTCGAAAGTTTTCTGGATTTTCAATTGCTGTAACGTAGGACACCGCCGTGACCGCGCCGATTCCCGGAATCGTCATCAATAGCTTCGTGGCTTCGCTCCGACGGGCCACTATAAGCAGCTGGCGACCAAGATCGGCTGCGCGCTTGCGGATATCGTACCACGCCTCCAAAAGAGGCAAGATAATCTTCGCAAGCTCGACGTTCCCATCTAAAAGCTTCCGCACATCGCCATCAAACACCCGACCCTTCCCTTTTGGGATGATCAGACCGAAGGTCTTCATCAGACCGCGGATTTGATTGCCAAGTTGTGTTGAGATGTTCAGAAGCTGTTCGCGGGCAGCCACCAACGTGCGGGCCATCATAGCGTCAAACGACTTGACGCGAACCGCTTTGTAAAAGCCTGCTTCAGCGAGTTGAGCTAAACCGTCCGCATCGTTGGCATCGGTTTTGTTGAGCGTTTCGTTCAATACCTTTTGCGCGTGCCGCGCTTCAATGCAGACCGCCGGCAACCCCTCGCTCGTCAGCGCGTGATAGAACCACGTCGACAGCGGTCCCGTTTCGAATACGACGCGCCGCGCGCGCGGAGCTTTTTTGCGGATCATCTGCGCGAGAAGATTGGGATCCGAAGGACATTTCCCCCGCCAGATCCGTTTCCCGTCCTCCCGGATCGAAATTGCGGTATCTTTCAATGAAACATCAAGGCCAATATATTGGTTCAAGGTTGCCTCCATCCGATGTTTGGCCCCGGTTCCAATCGAGAGCCCGTTTTTCCATCCTATCGGGGGCAACCACCCTCACCAGCCCAAAAACCAGAGACGGTCGCGCCGCGATTACTCCATGTTCGAGAACCGCGGCCCCAAATGCGCCCTGCTCGTCTATATCGACGATGCCACCGGCAAGCAGTTGCACTTACGCTTTGCGGCCTCGGAGAACACCTTCGACTATCTGCACGCGACGAAGGCCTATCTACAGCACTGGGGCAAGCCGATCGCCTTCTACAGCGACAAGCATGGCATCTTCCGCACCACCCATGCTTCCAAGAAGGACAGGACCAGCGGCCTGACGCAGTTCGGGCGGGCGCTTTATGAGCTCAACATCGACATCATCTGCGCCAACACCCCGCAGGCCAAGGGCCGTGTCGAGCGCGCCAACCAGACGCTGCAGGATCGCCTCGTCAAGGAACTGCGGCTGCGCGGCATCGACACGATCGCGGCCGCCAATGCCTATGCGCCGGAGTTCATGGCCGACTTCAATCGCCGCTTTGGCAAGGCGCCGCGCAATCCGAAGGACATGCACCGGCCGTTTGCCGCGCATGAGAACCTCGATGGCGCGATGTGCCGCAAGGAGATCCGCAAGCTGTCGCAGTCGCTGACGCTGCGCTATGACAAGGTGATGTTCATCCTCGATCCGACCGATTTCGCCACGGCGCTGGCCGGCAAGAAGGTCATTGTCTGCGACTATCCCGATGGTCGCCTCGAGGTCACCCATGAGGGGACGTCCCTGCCCTACAGAACCTTCGACACGCTGCGCTCGGTGCACCGCTCCGAGGTGGTTGAGAACAAGCGCCTTGATGACATGCTGGCGGTGGTGGCCGAGATGCAGGCCGGACGAGAGCAACAGCGCAGCAAGGGCGGACCGCGCCGCACCGGCCAGACGGATCATATGTTCGGCATTCGCGACGGCAGTCAGAGCAATGGCTATCAAAAGCGCGGCACGAAGCCTGGCCGGAAGACGGATTTCACCAAGGATCCGGTGGTCATCGCCCGCCGCCAGCAAGCCCTTGCGCAGCTGAAGGCGGCGGAGTGATCGAGGGTGTCAAAGCTAAAGTTTATCTCGCAGCTGGAGCCATCCGTCGCCGCCCGGGCTGCGCAACCCCGACCAGCTCCACCCGGCCGGCGGCTTGCGTCTACGTACTTTATAAATATAGCAACTTGCAAACGCAGTAATAAGGAATAGGATGATGTCGCATTTCTAAGTTGACTACGTTGTCTCTTCTTTAAATAGCTGTGACACAGCCATTGATTTTATCAACTAATTTACAATAGGCCACCCACTAGATGTCACGCATAGATTAAGCGGTGAGCAACGATGCCCAATTTGGGATGACCGTCGCAGAACTCGTATGCTATCCTCAGCACAGCGTTGCCATCGTCGATATGTCGACGGTCATCAGCCTCCAGACCGCGCTTCCATCCATGGAAGAAGTTGTTTCGAATGCGTGCAAGCGCATTGAAAACTGCAGATGAGTCGCCGCATTCTGGAGGCTCTGCATCGAAATGGAGGCCAACGCCAGGCTCGTTGGTGATCACCTGCGGCGGATCATCGATGAGCCGTCGGGCAATTGGATCCTCTTTTATCCGCTTGTAGAATTGGCCGCCGAATGCCTGGCCAACGAGATCCCAGTTGATACCGACACGAGGCGGCTTGAGAGTGTATGTCACGCCCTCCTGCCCGAATGCCCATTCCAAACGAGAGAAGGTGGAAAAAAACCGGATTGGGGCTTGGTCCATTTCCGCTTCGAGAGTTTCCACCACGATGTTCCAAGCCGTCTGCGCCATTGTTTTTCCCGGTCGAATCGCCTCAAAGCAACGGTCGCAGGAAGGCGACAAACGCATCGGTTTCGCCCGACGTTATTGTTTCCATCGGGATCGAGAGCGACGTCGCATGGTCTCTCGCAAGCTCAAGACAGAGGTCTTGGTAGGTCGACAAGGCTTCTGCGGTCCGTTGTGGTCGCCCACGGGTGGAATCGGCGGTTCGCCGGGCGACAATAGCGGCCGGAGCGTCGACAACCATCGCGATACCAGCCGGCCGCAACCCAGCAATCACCTCAAACGGGATCCTCACCAGGCCGTCATTGGTATCGACGACATTATGTCCGTCGAACAGTATCGATGTGCTGTCTTGCGCCGCATAGGTGCGAAACCCGGCGAGCAGGAGCTCCTGATTGTCGACCACGCGGTCGGTCCGCAGCTCGTCAGCCGAAACGATTTGCGACGTCAGGCGTTCTTTCTCGGCGCGGATCAGTTCGCTGCCACTCACGTGACGCAATCCTAAGGATGCCGCAGCTTGGCGGCAAAGCCAGGATTTGCCTACGCCCGAGACGCCGAATACGAGTATTGTTTTCATTGCCCACCCCACGATAGTTATCCCTATCAGCTTTCTGGGGACGGCTTCAAGCAAGGCTTGGGGACTATCAACGGCTGAGTTATACCGGATATCGACGGTAAGTTCCGAAAGGAGAGACAACATTGAAGGTGGCATTCCATCACGCGAAGCCGATCAATCAAGGAAGTCTTGTCCCATCGGACCTCAAGGCGCACCTGAGCTGCGAGTTTCCTGATCTTGATGCTGTCGAGCGGCATCGGTTTGTGATGGTTGCCGACCTCGCAGAACTGATCTTTTCCGCGAAAAAGTCGTCAACGATTCGCTTTTCAAAGGGCGCGGTCGAATACCCTTCAGCACAGGAGTTGCCGTTATTCGTGGTCGGCGATCATCGCGAGAAAGCCGCGCCAACCTGTATCGGTGCGCTCCACATTGGCGCCGTCTGCTACAAGACGCTTGCCGAACTGAATGAAACCGACGCGCATAAGGACGGTTTTGCATCCAAGGCGGATCTGGTCGACGCGCTGAAAAGGTTTTACGGCGACATTCAGTCCAGCGACGTCCTGTCCGTCTTCGAGTTTACGCTCAGCAATCGACGAAGGCCCACTTCGCTCACGCCCGCACACGAGCATTCGCCGGCCGCCTAAGCTGCCTGCTACTTGCTTCAAAAGACAAAGCCGAGATTCAACATTGGCTTGAGCCGACGATAGCTCTGTTCAGAAATCCGTGTGATGGATTGTGGCCAGCTGCTAAGAACGCTATTCGACGTTAGAGCACCCAGCGGAAGCGGCGGTACGATGTGACCGATCAGCAGGAAGTCGATAACCTTCAGCGGCGAAGAGCCGCTTACCCAGGATGTCAACTCCGCATCTGAAAACACGGATCGCTTTGCAGTCCAACGTCTCACCTCATCCACGTCCTGAGTGTGACGCACGTTTTCAACGATGCCAATCGAGGTCATCGACTGAGAACGAGGAGAGCCGGGCTTCTTTGTCTGATAGAAAAATATCACATCGCCAGCGCCGATAGCGTTGTTGCGAGAATGACAGATATAGACTTTGCGGATGGTGTTTCCCGGGATGGCGCCAGGGGTCGTCGCCACGTTCTGTGGGAGCATTTCCACTTCCGGAAAGAGCTTCGCGTGATAGGCCGGCCGGATCGGGATAACGAACTTGTTCGCCTTGGGGCCGTCATAGAAGCGTGGATAGTTTTTACGCGCCACGCCGATTGCGGTTTCGCCAGCCGGAAGGGCGACCTTCCCTTTTCCTACGACTTTTTCAAATACGCCATCGCCGTCTGCCTGATCGCCAGTCTGCTCGAAACCGTACTCTTCAAGAAGACGGATCAGCGAGACCTGCTTTGCCTTGGCGGTAAGGTACATGACATCGTAACCGTTGCGCTGTGCATGCCAGAAAATCTGTTTGAGCAGTTGCTCACCAAGCTTTTGTCCCCTGTGATCCTCAGAGACTTTGAACGTGCAAATTTTAAGGATCTGCTCGCCAGGTTTGGTGATCCCGGCTTCAGCGCGCGTCTCATTCTTACGAATAACGACCGCCGCGAGCGCACCATCGTCTTTTATGATCCAGCAATCACGGTGCTCATTAATGCACTTGGCCGTCCATTTGTCGAAATACGCGCCGTAATCACTGCGGAGCCCTTCGAAAATCGGATCTGCAAAGTCAATCTCATGGGCTTTGACTTCTTCTACCGCTGGCAGGAAGACGATGTCTGGCTCGAAGCTCTGCTTCAACCAGACCAAAGCGTCAGCAACTGTCATAACGCGATCGGCCAAATGGGCCTTTCGAGCGCGGCGATGCAGGCCGTCGTCTTCGGTGATCAGGAAATCCGCGACTGTAATCGATACGGCATGCAAAAGCTTCGCGTCGACGACGTCGTTAGGTTTCGGAAGCTCACCGTAGCGAGCCTTCAAATCATCAACAGAAGGAGATGCAATCTTTTTCAGTTGCGGAAATTTGTTAAGCTTGCTGAGCGTAGCCTTTTTTCGGGCTTCGTTGGCATCGCGATTGATGTCCTCAATCGAAGCTTCGTGAACGAAAACCTTGATGCCATTTTCATGGCACCTACGAAGTAGATCGGCAAAATTCGCTTTGATTTCTCCGTCATCTTCAAGCTGGATGACGACGTTCGTATCGATGAGAAACTTCATCTTAGTGACCGTAAATGATCTTGCGGAAAGCGTCGTCTGCATAAGTGAACGACTGCGGCGGGGTGAATTTCAGCTTTGCCTTTAGCTCGTCGAGCGGCACGGGTACGTCAAGTTTGACCGGATCGCGCAGAACGAGAACATATCCTTCGCCGAGATCCCCGTAATATTCATCAAATGCAGGCTTATCGATATAGGCGACCTCATGATACTGCCGCCAGATTTCGTGGACCGGCAATCTCTTCACTTCCTCGATCGTGGCATACCCCAAGACCGCTTGAAGGGGCACGGTCGCGTAGATGAACAGCTTGGCATCAGTGGCGGTCCCATACGGGAAACGACGCCGCAGTTCGACCTTTTTCAGTCCATCCACGATCCGGGTCGCATATTCAGGCTTGATGCTGAGGACGAAGTCCTGCTTGAAAAGATCCAGATTTGTCATACTATAATCGAACTTAGAATCACGCGGAGATGCAGCGTCGCTTTGCTCATACTACCTTGAATTGCCTAGGTCCATACTGTCGCCGAACAAGTATTTCTGGTGCGAAGCAAGGCCCGGGTCTGGCGTCCTCGTGACGAGGAACCAACGAGTCCGACCCTTCCTGTCAGTCACAGACGCGACAAACATCTAGGCGACGTCGGCCCGGACGCCGACCTCGATTCGCGGGCCAAAGCGAAGCTTGTAGCCGGGAAGGCAGGTGCAGGCGCGAGCTCTCTCTTCGCCAATCAAGGCGATCACGTCCTCAATTGACATCGCCGGAATTCGCATCCGCCCGTCGCGCAGCGCAAGAAACAGCGCCTCTCGGGCGACGTCGTCGCCCAGCGTGTCTAGCGTCGCCGGGTGCCGAAAAAGCTCCAACGACCAGCCCGGCTGGCATCCCGGAAGGAGCGTGCTCGCGCGCCCACGTCCTCGCTTCTCGTCGATGATCGGAAAACAGCCTCTCGCTGCCGCGACAGCGAGAGTGGCGGCCTCACCATCATCCAGCACAGGAACAGATGACGTCAGTTCGAAGAAAGTCTCGAACTCGCTGTCAGTTAACTGGGTCAAGGTCACTCCCCGGGAGGCAACCAGCGATTCCAGAAAACTATGTTCGCCGTTGCGACGGCTCGTTTCGTGCTCGAGCTCACCCGCCACGATTTGCGTGACGATGATATCGTTCGGAATTGCCGCAAGGATTTGCTCGCCGTACCGGCACGCGTGGAGATTGATCAGCACGCTGGTATCGAGCACAAGAGCGTCTTTGATGTCACTCAGCGAGCTTGAGCAGGTCATCCGTCTCTCTATCCCCAAGCTCGATCTGGTCGATGATTCCGCGAAGCTCTACCCGGCTGACTTTCAAGAGTTCAGCGAGTTGGCCCTCAGACATCAATTCCCGCTTCCATGCAGCGTGGGCCATGAGGCTCATGCGATGGGATACCAGCCGGTCAGCATCGGCCTTTCCCGAATCCTGTCGTTCTGGCAGGCCGCCGAGAACCTCCCGAACATGTTCATCAGTAATGCCGCCATTGTTTTCGAACCACGCCCAAGTGCCCTTTTTTACTAGCCCCAACTCTTCCAGTCTCAGGACACACGCCTGCCGCGAAATATTGTATCTTTCTGCAAGAAGAATGATAAGTCGCCTCGTCGTCTTCCCAGTGATTTCCTTTAGTTCGAGAAAGCTCTGCGTGAAACTTTCTGCCGGCGCAACAAAAGCTCTGCCGAAGGCATTTGCGTATCTTTCGTCACGCGACAAAAATCTCTCGTCGACTTCCAAAATTTCCGGCATTTGCCGGGTGCTGTAAAAATGGCCGGTTTCATGTGCGGCCGTCTGAATGCGCCTTGGAAGCGGGTGATTTGCATTCAAAAGTATGCAGGCCCCAACGTTCTCGTCGTAGGTAAACAGACCAGCGATCCGCGACCGCGATGAGAGGCGCCGTTGATAAAGCCTGATGCCCAAACCATGCTCGACAATCGAGAAGATATCGCTGATCGGCCCCTGCCCCAGCCCGAGCCATTCTCGCAATTCGGTGGCATGCGCCTCACCAAGGACCGTAACATCGCCTTCGTTGATGCCTCGTTCAGGAGGGTAATTGCGCCGTCGCTGGATTCCGAGCACGTTTTCGAGTTCGACATCCGCTTTGATCAAATCGTTAAGAAGGCGAACCGCCTCGAGCGTATGCTCGTCTTCGGTCTCACGCAGCTTCCTGAAGCGCGGTACTAAGTCGATATGAACCGCCTCGCGACGAAGCAGACCGTTCACCGAGACCCCATAGTGGCGCGCGAGCATCTGGATCTCCTGGATCCGAACCCGGCGTACGCCCTGCTCGATCGATACCAAAGTCGGCCTGGATACGCCGATGACCTGGGCGGCGTCGGCTTGCCTGACGCGGGCATTCTCGCGAGCGATCCGAAGCCGTCTTCCAATTTCCTGGGCGCTGAGCTCATTCAAAGCGGCCATAGCGCCCTCCGTCCATCCAACCCCTCAGAAAGCTCTGTTCTCCCTGCGCGGACAAGAAAGTCCGCCATTCCTGTGCATGCGTCATCAACATCATTTTCAGTTTCTGCAGCGTGTCATGATAACTCTGCGCAGTTGCTGCACCGATCTGCGAAGCGTGTATTCGAAGCGCCGTATCGGGCAAAGCAGCGAGATCAGCAAGATGCTGCAGATGTCGAGCCCCGACGCTCCCATATTCGATCATTATATCACGGTCGGCCTTGCCTCGAATGCGCGATAGGGCCACATCCAGGTTACCTGTGGAGAGGTCTGATACTACATACGTCTCAGGCGGCTCGACGACCCCCGCAGCAAACATGCTCTGTCTACGAAGCAGGCATGCAGCGCACAAACCGCACTGTCTGCGTTTGCCGTCGTTCACTACGCGACGCGACTGCCAGCACGATTTGGTGTTCGCGAGATGCTTCTGTTCCTTCCCGGGCAATGCAAGGTAGGCGGAAAGCGTCTGCCCCTTCGTCGACCACAGCCGGGGCTGTTCATAGCGCAGGCTTACATCGAAGATTGCGCGGATGAACTTTTCCATCTTTCGAAAGAAGGTCGGGAAATTGCGATAGTCTACATAGATATTGTGCAGCGGTGCCAGCGCCGGTCCAAGGGCACCCTGCCCGCTTTCCGGTACGACGATGCGGGTGATCCTAGAAAGATGTGCGGCAATTGCCGTCATTGCGGCGAACTGGAAGCCGCGCGATCTAAAGCTACTTTCTTTTGCCTTAAACCCACGCACCTTGAATGGAATCTGAGTGAAGAAGCTGTCGCCTTCGCGCCGGCGCTGACGCTTGCCGGCCACCCGGATGCATAGGGCTTCGTCCTTAGTTCCGCTCAAGGCCGATACTGCGCGTGAATCCAACCCCTCGCTGTAGGCTATCGCGAAAGTTTTATTCTGGTCGAAGATCAGAGGGAGCTGCCTCGACCCAATCGGAGTTACGTTGCTCGCTCCAACGAAGGAGAAATGCCAGCTATCTCCGGTCAGATGATTCATGACACTTCGAAGACTCTGAGAGACAGCCGGCCGGAGCCAAGTATCCACGTCGGTGGCCGGAATTGTGACATGAAGATCGCGGTGCCAACCTGCGGGTCTTTTCCATCGACGGTCTGCGAGCTCGATGGCAGCGCACAGGACCATCAAGTCGTAGTGCTTCGGAGAAAACCCCTTGACGTTGAAGCTGTCCAAAACCTCGGGCCTGAACCGAATATGCTCGTTAATAATTGCGATATCGCCGCCGGTGCCCTCCCCTTTGCCTTTCTCGACGACGATAAGATGTTTGTCATAGGTCATCGGCGTATCGTCGTTACGGCGCATCGTCAGGGCCCTCGTCCACGTTGCTTCGCGCTCTAGGCTTGAATGCGTTTTTGTTCGACTCAGCGAGCGCGTTATGGAGCTGCGCCGCGTCTATCGACGCGAAAGTTTCACCATTTCGCTTCATGCCTTTGTTGTAGTCGGAGTGGCTCATGTCACCGACGGCCTTCGCTCGAATGCACTCCTCATCCAAGCGGTTCTTGGTCGTATCGATCCAATCGAGCACAGTGCTCGCAAGTGCCGAACTCAACGCATCGCGCTCCGTTTGGCCCTCTCGAAGGTTACAGAGCATATTCGCCTTCAGGGGCTCGGAGAGGCACGAGCCTTTGTGGTTATCGAAGATCGCTTCGGTCGACGCTAAACAATCGAGATCTAGCTGATCCCGCGAAACCTTTTCGTTGAGTTCCGAAAATAGGCGGTGGAACGCGTTCACATCGGCGCCCTGCAGCATGCTGTGGCACGCCTGCTTGACGCGGTCGTCGTTTGAAACGGCATCGCTGACAAGATCTTGCCCGTACCTCTTCCAGCTGCTCGACAATGGTGCATTTCTGAACGGCCCGTCAGTCATCATTGCCCCCTTATGTTCGAATAGATAGAAGCAAAAGCTGACAAAGTCAATAAATAGCAAAAGAAACATGACATTGCCGATCGCGCGAGCGGTTGGCACGGTGGCAGGCAGCCGCCGAGTATTTTCGGTTTCGTGCGGGGGAGTGATTTTAAAGCTGTGACTCGGCCGCTAACCCGCTATCTGCGATGGCGTCGGATTCGGGGAGAAATCTGCGGGATCGCGCGGCGGAAAGGCGGCAATCAGGCGGCCTCGCTTTCGCTCATGCACCCAAGTGTTAGATGTAGAACACTAGATCAACGGCCGAAGCTCCTGCACTATCACCCGAGGCTTGGTATCGTCGCTCATATTCCAGACAGCAGAACAAGGAGAGCTTCTCTCAAGCCCACTACCGCCTGCTTGGAATGCCGGACGTTGCCGTTGAAGGCACATCCCGCATCACGATGCACCAGGTCGTTCGGCTGATGTAGGCTGACCAGCTCTCCCCCACGGACAGTCTTTTCCGATTTGAAGGTTACAACCCTGAAAACCTGAGGGTATCCGGATTGATGGAACTGCAGAAAGGTTCTCATTCAATTCCTGCTATAAGCCGGCGACCGCAAGATGAATGCGGGTTTTTTCTGCAGGCATTCGATCCGTGATGTGATGCCGGGCATGGTCTGACACTCAACGAACCGCCCTCGCCCGGTATCCTCGTTGTCTTTTTTTCCGCGTGAGCTTGAGGAAGAGCTCGACTGCGTCCGCTCCATAGCAAAGTGATGGGCCTTGCTCTGACCGCGGCTGCCAATTCGTCCCCAACGCCTGGTCAGGCACGTTTCCCCAAATAGGGTGCTCGATATCTCCAGCGCGTAAAAGCGCGCCATGTTCTTCGAGGCGTAACTCCGTTCGACGTAAAGATGGTAAGGCTGCGAGACCATAGCCCGCACATTCGAAGATCTGGCCTTGATCGTCCAACGACATTTGTGAATCGTTTGCAGAGGATCGATTCACGTGCTTGATGTGTTGCGGACGTCGCGCTGGCCCGGCCAGCCCGGAGCGGCTTTTCGGCCACTGAAGAACAAGGCCGAATGCGGCCACCTTCCAGTTCAGCCCTCTCCGCCGGAGTGGCGCGCGAACCGGCGCGCATGCCACAGTACCGAGTGCATGAACGACGAGCTCAAACAATTTCGTAGCAGCTCGAGATCGCTTTGCCTGCTAGCTTGCGCTGACAGTCTTGAATGTCAGAAAAAGATACACTATTTTCTGACGCATGACTAACGTTGCGACATCGGTACCGGATAAGATCATGAGGCGCGCCCGCGCTGGCGGACGCGGTGGCGTTTTCACGCCCAGTGATTTCCTGGACATCGCCGCACGGGCGGCAGTCGACCAGGCACTCTCGCGGCTAGTCAAAGGTGGCAAGCTCCGGCGCTTGGCGCGAGGCCTTTACGACTTCCCCAAGGTCCATCCGCAGTTGGGTCCGCTTTCGCCAACCCCCGACGACGTCGCACAGGCATTGGCGCGGGAGACTGGATCCCACGTACAGATTGCGGGTGCGCGGGCAGCGAACGCGCTCGGTCTTTCAACACAAGTTCCGGCAAAGAGCGTCTATCTGACCGATGGGCCCTCTCGCCGTGTCGTGTTGGGCAAGCGCGTGGTCGATCTGCGTCACGCCTCGCCCAAGCATC
Source organism: Sinorhizobium garamanticum (assembly GCF_029892065.1). Lineage (NCBI taxonomy): Bacteria > Pseudomonadati > Pseudomonadota > Alphaproteobacteria > Hyphomicrobiales > Rhizobiaceae > Sinorhizobium > Sinorhizobium garamanticum. The sequence continues at coordinate 561,645 of NZ_CP120375.1, forward strand.
TGATAGCTCCGGGCAGCGCGGCTGGCACAGTCGTTCAGGCCCTCCGTCACGTGGGGGCGGTTCGTGCCCGCGACGTTGCTCGGATCGCGGCGCCTCGTCTGTCGGCCAGCGACAAGAAGATACTCGCATCCACTGCGGTCCAAGCGCCTGCCTGGATGCGGCCGACGCTTGTTTCGATCGCGAACGCAGCGTCGGGTGAGATCGATGGATAAGGTCGCTCTTCTTTCAGCCGGCGACCGGGCGGCCCTGTTTGGCGAAACGGGGGCTGGCCGAGGAGTCGCCAATACGATCATCGAAAAGGACTTCTGGGTCTGCTGGACATTGATGCGGCTTTTCGGACTGCAGCAGAAAGATGCGGCTACCCCTGTCTTCAAGGGTGGCACCTCCCTCTCCAAGGCGTTTGGCGCCATCCGCCGGTTTTCCGAAGATATCGATCTCTCTTTCGACCGAGCGGATCTCGGCTACACCGGTGACCGCGATCCCGAAAAAGAAGGCATCAGCAAGAAACAGGCGAACAAACTCATCGAAGCCCTTGTGAGCGATGTCGAGCAGCATATTGCCGAGAAGCTGTTTCCGGCTCTTCGATCAGCGATCGCCGAGCAACTCGGCGAGCCGACCAAAGGCGAGTGGTCGCTAGAAATCGATGCCGCTGACGCGCAGACGGTGAACTTCCACTATCCCGCCGCGCTCCCCGCAGCCGAATACGAGAGCATGGGGTACATCACCCCACGGGTGAAACTCGAACTTGGCGCCCGCGGAGACCCCTGGCCGACAGAGAAACGGGTGATCCGGCCCTATGCGGCGGACGACTATCCTGGCTTCTTCGAGGAACCCGATACCACCGTCGTCGTCCTCTCCGCCCGCCGCACCTTCTGGGAGAAGGCGACGGCATTGCATGCGGAGGCCAATCGCCCTGCCGACTCTCCGACCCCACAATATTTTTCGCGGCACTATTATGATCTCGCCATGCTGATTGCCACGGATGAAGGCAAAGCAGCCGAAGCCGATTTCGAGCTTCTTGCGCAGGTCGCCAAGCACAAGGCCACGTTCTTCCGTTCCGGCTGGGCCAGTTACGACACCGCTTGTCCCGGCACGCTCCGGCTGTTGCCGGGCGAGCACCGGATCAAGGATCTCCGCGCTGACTACAGGGCGATGGCCCCCATGATGTTCGATGACAGGCCGCCATCGTTCGACGAGATACTTGCGACAATCGCGGCGCTCGAAGAAACAACGAACAAATAGTACAAGGCGATCCGCTGGGGAGGAAAGGCCATTAGCTCACTACGACCCATCGACCTGCGCCTGATCGACGACCTCGTCGACTTCGTTCGAGGGCGTGGTTACGTCCTGGAGTTTTCGGATGCGAGTTTCTCGGAATTCTTCGCATCTGAGCTGGACGTCGACATTGACGATCCGATCTATCCCGAGCACGGCGGCTCGAAAGGCAAACGGTCGCTGCTTCCCAGAAGGTCGACGACGCCAAGGCGACGCGAACCCTTCAAGCCCTGTGGGAATATCGTGCCGAATATCTGGCCCGCACCGGCAAGTAACCTTTTGTCGAGCCTTCATCTCGATGATTGGCAGCGAAAGCAAAAGCTCGGGTGTTGCATACCGCGCCGATTGAGCGAGAGCGCGTAGATGCTAGTTGTCGCGGTGATGAAGAGTCGATGTTTTGCGCGCCCTCCGAAGCAGAGATTCGTGACGAGTTCCGGAACAAAATTTTGCCCATCAGGCGCAATACAAATGTGCCGAGGACCATAGGTTCGCCATCGCGATCTGTGCGAAAGCGTCGGCGCAGCCGGAGTTGATGGCATGAAATACCTCTCCGCCAGGCAATTTTCCCTTCGAGCCTATGTCAAAGACACAAATATGTTGCGGCTCGGAGCCAAACATTCGTCCGGTATCAGCCACATAAAGGCGGGTCTCATCGGGGCTGAAGGCCAACCGTTCGGGCACTGCAGCTCTGTAACATCGCTTCATTGCATCCTCAGGGTCAACGCGGTAAAAGCGACGAGGTAGCTCCTGCTCGCCGCGATTGCAGCGGCGAATAGAGCCTCGGCGGTTTTCGTTTACGCCAATTGGCGCGGCGGGGAGCAACCGGCGGGAACGGTGGCCTTCATCCTCTGAAGCGTTGGAGCCGGTTGCGGCGATGGTCCCGGCATAGGCTGCCGGGGTCCGGCATCCGAGCGACGAATGCGGCCGGAAGTTCGAGCTTAGCGTTCTGAGCCACCTCTACCAACTGGACTTGAATTTCAGGAACCCAGGCATCCCGCCAAGGTCGCGGGGAGCCGGTTGAACCTGCAGCTAGGACGCGATGCCAAGAGCAGACACTAAAGAACGCCAGGAGCCGCCGTCTTCTATTTCCAAATTCAGAGACGACGGTCTGCTTCCTTATTTGCAATTCGGGAAGTATCGCACCGTACGCCATTTCGTGCTGTTTTGTCGATTGCTGTGAAGTGCACATCAGGCTGCCGCCAGATCCGTTGCGAGCATGGAGCCATCAAGGCAAGTGCGTCCGCCCGCGTTCCGAGGTCGTCAATGCTTGCTGTCGGACAGTGGAATGCCCCTTAGGTGAGCGAAAATGGCGAACCAGAACCGGTAGTCGGCCTCTCGACGATCGGTATACGCATCAAGCGCGCAATACGCCACGGCAGTCGTCGCGTCCTTTCCATAGAGCTCAATTGCAACCTCTATCGCCCTCTCTGGATCGAAATTGCCTGCAAAGACGCTTTTCATTTGATCACGCTCTCATGGCGCCTCGAGCTCTGACGTGCGCGTGCCTCGCTCCGGGTCTTCACAATATCCGTTCCTTAGCTGGTTTGGCGCATGAAACGCATTCCCTCATCGGTCCAAGAGATGGACGTATGGCTTCCCGCGAGCGGGCCACCGAGGAGAACCCGGCTGGTGATCTCCACCAGGCGATGATCGAGAAGAACGCGGAGCCTGCGCCACGGAAGATCGATTTCTTCGCCGCGTGCGATCAGAGCCATGTCCTCTTGCGCCTGCTCAGTCGCGTCCGTTGTCATCGCCGGCAGTTCTCTGATTGTGGTGGAATCCATCGCTACTGTACCTCGGTTTCTTCGGGAACCGCGCGGCCGGGCTTCCTACCCAGTCCGCCAGCGGCGAATTGCGTTGGCAAAGTCAGGCCCGGCGCTAAAGCCCCAAGCTGCGCCGACCACCGTAAAGATGGACACGCCTGCGACACCACCGAAGATGCCACCGACTATCCCCGTCCCTGCGCCGATCAAGAAACCAACCAGCGCCCCTCCGATAGTCCCTGCAATCCTTGCCTTCATGACTTCTCCCCCCTGCTCTCTTGCCTGTGCCAGCTTTGTCATCCTTCTGCTTTCCGCCGCTTTCGTTCGACTGTCCTTCGACCCTCCTCACTAGCCCGACGCTCGGAGGAATTGGACGGCGGAACCCGCAAAGGATTGCCGGGGCGAGCAGAGGGGAAAAGATAAGGGCGAGCGGAAAGATGAGGCAATAGCCTGTCCTAGATCAGATGAAGGGTTTTCGCATCCATGCGGCCAAGATGGTTGTGATTTGGCCGGTGAACAGCGCCGCAAAGCAGAGCATGGCGATCGCGATCGGCGTGATGAGCGATCGGCCGAAATGACCTTGAATGCGAACAAAGAACAGCGTCGCGGCCATAAGGAGCTCGGCGAGCGCAGCGCGCCGGGCATAGATTCGCCGCGAAAGCGGGGGCGATATCAGAGCGCGGTACAGCGTTTGTCATCCCTCCCCTGCCCTTGACGCCGCCATCACCGCTTGGCGGCGACTTGCGCGGCTGCGCGAGCGCGCGGGTCGATACCTTCATCGAGCTCCTTTTGCAGCGCGCCAAGAGCAAGTTCGATGACTTCGGCGATCGCGGAGCATTCGAGCCGATCGGCATAGTCGTAGATCATGTTGTTGGTCTCGACCTTGAGCTTTACGGCGAATGGCGTATTGCGATTGGTGGTGCTTGCGGCCGCGCCGGCGAGGCTCGCCCTCGCCTTCTGTCTCGGCCGGCGCGTTTGCTGGCGCAGGTTTGGCAACCGCTGGCGCCTTGCGCGCAGCCGGTTCGGGTGCATGGCGGGTCTTGAAGCCGTTATTTTCGGCGACCTTTTCGACGGCTGCCTTTGTTTGCGGATCGACCTTCTTGGGCCTGGCTTGAACTCATCGAGGTCGATGGTCAGACGCGCCTTGGTCATTGGCGCAGCTCCTTCAACAGTGCGATGACTTCGGCGACGAACGTGGCGGCGTTTGCCCGGGCGTTTTCCAGGCTTGGAACCTGATCGTCCGCGAGCTTTCCGAGCGTCTCACCGAAGTTGAACGCCCCGCGTTCGACGATGCGCGCTCCGAGGAACTGGATGCCGGCTTCTTCGAACTGCGTGCCGATATCGCGGGCGCTTCGCGTCACATAGGCCGCGGGAACGCGCGACCAGAAGACGCGGGCGGGCATTTCCTTGCCGCTGCTCCTGCCTTGGCGGACGATGAATTTGAGGGTCTTGGCGGCCTCGTCGGCATCGAGCTTGACGGTTGCGGCGGGATCAGAATGAGATCGCTGGACGTGATCGCGTAGCCTGTGGATAGGTTCGCCGATCCTTCGAGATCCACGATCACGAAGCTGTTTTTTGCCGACTGCTCCCCGATCGTCTCGATGATGTTTTCCTCCGTAACGTCACCGATGATGGACATTGATGGCGGGATGTTGGCGTCCTTGGCCCACTTCATAAGCGGCTGATTGGGGTCTGCGTCTATCAGGCAGACAGAGGCGCCCTGCTCGGCAAGAACGATTCCCAGGATCAGCGTACCGGTCGTTTTGCCGGCGCCGCCTTTAGGGGTCATCATCGAAACGACTGCCATTCAATCAGCTTTCGTATGCAATGGATTATCGGTTGGGATTCCATCCCGAAGGCGCGCCGTTGGTAGAAGGCCGGCCGTCGGACGCCTGCGATGGTGGCCCGTACGGTCCTCAATGCGCCCGGCAGGCGATATCCGGCTCGTTCGGCTAGCCAGAAAACGCCAATGGCCGCAAGCAGCAAGAGGGCAGTCCAGACCGCCAGATGAACGGTCAGCAGCAGGAAGAAGAACACCAACCGGGCATCAAAGATCATAAGGCGCGGCCCACGCATGGATTCGCGCCAATGGTTCCTCTTCTTGAAGCGGTTGCCTTCGTCTGCTTCTGGCTCGGTCATCGGTTTGCGGGCCTTGCAGCGCTGGAACGCCCTGCATGAACAGGACGCCGATCGTGTAGCCGCTTCCGAGTTTCACGAGCGGCCCGCGGGGGGCATATCTCGATCTCGCTGGCGAGTTGGTCGCCGACACGACCGGCGCCGGCATAGAGGGCATCCTTTAGCTCTGCCTCCGATTGACGACGGTGGTGATGTTCATGCTCCCAAGGCGAGCTCAACGTCAATGTCGCTTGGCATTGGCTGATCTACGACAAATGTTGGACATGCGACACAACCACTTCGATCGATCGCGTTGTATCGATTAAGAGTTTTCCTTTGGCGCGAATATTGCATTGGGTCATTCGCAGACGCGTCACGCCAACGATGATCGCGCGGAGATGTCGAAATGTTTCAGCACAATGCTCTCTACCGGAGCCTAGGTCCGGTCGTCCTACAGGCGGACGATCCAAATGTAGAAGAAGGAAGAGGCCGTACCCGCCAAGGATAGTCGAGCCGAAGCTGCACGGGCGCTTTGCGGGGGTTGTCCTCGCACGGACGCCAATTCCGCAATCGTCCAACCCGGCCAGGGGCGCTGACGGCGGATGCGCAAAACTAGGACCGTTCGCCAGCACCTGAGCTGTTGCCGGTCCCGATTCGCCCTGAACGTACAGGCGAGCGTTAAAGCGCCGCTTGTTACAGCAGCGCCAGCGTCGAGTCGTCCTCGCCTTAGTTCAATCCCGTCACCCAAACAGGTATGATTATGCGTAGAAAACTTGTTATCATCAGTTCACAATGTTCTTCGCGTTTCGGTTGTCTTCTAGGCATCGTGTTCTGGAAATTGCATATGCGTGCGTCACTTATTTATACTTCCATTTTTGCCTTGTGTTGCTCATCCTATGCCGGGGCAGAGGCGGTACTTCCAGTGAAGCCTTCACCATATCTCGTCGGTGCCATCACGAGAAACATGTTTAGATTGCCAAAACCCGACCAGGACTTGGTTCTACTATCCGCCCATCGCGGATCTTGGGAGGTCTATCCCGAGAATTCAGCCTACGCCCTGCAAGATGCCTGGAATTCACAGATCGAGAGCGTGGAGGTGGATGTCCGCTTTACCGCCGACAAAGAAGTCATTCTATCTCACGATTACAGGATTGAGCGGGAATCCACTGGACGCGGCTTGTTGTACAATCAGAACTATTCGCAAGTACAGCAGGCCAATCTACGCGACCGTCATGGGCGCGTGTTCAAGGACTCGCAAGGGCGCTTGGCCAAGTTCCTGACGTTTTCCGCGGCGCTTGATCTGCTCGCCGGATATGTCACCGATGATGGGCATGGTTATGTGATGATCGTCGACGTGAAAGGGGCGGTGGACGATCAGGATCCCACTGATCCTATCGAACTCACGCAACGCTGCCTTGACATCCTCGCGGCCAAGCAAAATCCGCAGCTCAGCAAGGCTGTGGTATTCAAGCTGAAAGCGAAGGATGCGGTGGATATTGGAACGTTTCTGAACCGGACCACCTACGATCCCAGTATCATCGGCGGGTTGATCATAGTTGAAAACCCGGACGACAAGGACGTTGAGGATTCAAGCCATGATCCTCACCAGGACACGATCTACGATCAGTGGAATGTGGCGCCGTTCCCCGTTCAGTTCGAAATGAACCAATTCTACAAAGGTGACGGTCTTCAGGCGTATTTTGACTATGCCGATCAAAAGCAGGGGTTCGCCACCTATCATGAAAGCAACTACTATCCGGAGGGCGTAGCTAACAGCGCTGGGAAATGCTGCTTCGGGCACAACACCGATCCCACATCGACCGCTCCAGGAGGCATTGTGCCGGACTATCGCGGAGATCCGGAAATGGCGATCGTCAACCGTACCAATCTGATCACCACTGACTGGCCCGACGTGGTTGGCGAAATGCTGCGCGAGTTAGGGCGCCGCAATACCAGCGAACTGACCCGCTAAAGCAAACCTGCGCTTCAAAGGATCGTCCCATGAAAATTGCAAAAATAATGTCCCTGCCATTCTTTATAACAGTGTATCTCTTTGCTGGCGCAAGCCACGCCGGGTCATGCGCCAATCATGCTGACTGCCTTAAAAGCGCGTCGGCGAAGGTGTCTCAGACACTCACCCCCAAGGTCGTGCCCGTTTTCGGCGATTACCCAAAGCTGTATATACACGACTCTGCGGCAGAGGCGGATTATCCGGTGCCTGATGGTACCAAGCAGGCATTTGACTTCTATACCAATAAGACGTCTTTTAACTTTCCACCTAGCTCGTCAATCGAGACCAGGCAGATCGCATCGATCAGCCCGACCACTGGCTTCACAGTCCTTTTGGTCGAAAAGACCCGCGATAATACCGCTCCCAATGGCGGTAGTGCATTATCGCTGTTGAGTTCCAATGCCAATGACGCTTACTTGTCATTCGCTTTGGGAGCCAAGCCTAGTCCGAGTGGGCAAAAGTGGTCTGTTGTGAAAAGCTTGCTTCAAAGCAAGATGGCGCAATCAGCTTATTGGCAGAAGCCGTGGGATATGAAACTCCTGGGACCAACAGGCGACTTCTCCGGAACCGAGTGGATCTATTATACCTTCAGTCCAGACGGCAAGGTTCGCATCGACCGTTTTGCGCCGTATACTTATCTTCTGGCGTTTACCGCCTACCAGTGGGATGAGGCAGTGCTCGACAGTGGCTTTCCGCATTTTCCCTTCAATTCTGGTACGCCGACAGACCGGCCGAGGTCCGTCATTTTCGGATCGGTCGGGCCATGGCTTATTGGCGCTGCCAATGTGCCCGGGCAAACGTCGTCGATGCTCGAGCCGATAGAGGCGTTGCCCGGCTTTGAGGGAGTGACGATATTCTCGGCTCCACTGTCGATGAAAGAAGTCGTAGCTTATCAGAAGTCTCTGAAGGGAAGTAATTTTCTCGACGTCAGTATGCTGCCCTGCAACAGCGGCCAGTATCTTTCCCACCAGATTAGAACTCCCTGCGGTACGGCTGGTCCTGGCAATCCTCCGTCGAACGTAAGCTCTGTCGCTCAGGATGGCAACAGCACCAACAAATAAGATGGGCGGACGAGAGCTATGATCTGCCGGGAAGGACAACATCCGCGACGGTATTCTTGCTGATGCCGAAAATTGCCTATAGCACTTATCGCCGCCGCCCGTTGATGTGGGTGCTGCCGCCGTCGGAGACAGCCCCGGAGAAGAATGTAGCGAACAGTGGTATGCAGGCGGCACCGATTGCGCCGGCCTGGACGCCGAGCCGTGACGCGACGACCGGCGCCACCGGCAGTCCACGCGACGGTCCTTCCATCGGTTCAGCGAGGATAGCGGCGGCCAGCCGCTCGTTCAGATCCAACGGAAGGCGACCACCGATGACAATCAGCGCAGGGTCGAAAAATCCCGTCGCAACGCGGACAGCTTGGCGCAATTGCGCGGCCGCACGCTTGACCCAAGCGTCAAGATCCGGCCGGGCATCGTCAGGCAATCCCGGGATCCCATCGAAATCAGTGACAGGAAATCCCGCTCGGGAAAGGCATGCGAGCAAATCCTGTCCGGAGGGACGCGGCAGGTCGTAGGGGTAGAGAACGCCCGGCAGGCAAGCATTCCCGTGTGCGCCCCTATAGAGTCGGCCATCGATGATTACGCCGCCGCCGACACCGTGGCCGATATGAATGAAGAGGAGCGGGTCGTCGGCTTCGCCTCCGCGCCCGAATACATACTCGCCGAGAGCGGCCGCCGCGCCATCGTTTTCGACGTAGCAGGGGATGTCGAACGAGCCACGAAATGCCTCGAGAGCCCCAGTGTCTTCGAACGCCGGGAAAAACGGATGCGCCTTAAGGAGGTGCGATACTGTACCGAAATTCCCCGGCACCGAGAAGCCGATACCCACCAGCCGGCTTTGGTCGATCGACAGATCGGCGACCATCGATTGAACCGCTGCCTGAGCGCCCGTGGCCACGCCTGACGCTGTCGCGGCGTCGACGCTGAGCGAGCTCGACGCCAGCACTGAGCCCGCTAGGTTCACGACGGCGACCTCCATGCGCGACAGCGAAAAGGTCACGCCCGCAGCGATGAAGCGGTCGGCCCGCAGCCGTAACAGCCGGCGAGGCTGGCCTTGTGCACCAGTGCGTTCGGGTTCCTCCGACAAAAGCCCCATCTCAATCAGGCCGGCCGTCAGACGCGTGACCGACGCGCCGGCCATGCCGGAGCGCTGGGCCAGATCCACCCGTGCGATCTCGCCTCCCGTGAAGATCATCTCGATCAGTCGTCGCTCGTTGAGAGAAAGGGTTGGGATAGACATCATCGGTTCGATTCCAAGGCGACTTCGAAAGCCTTATTGCAAAGCGCATTAAATTGCGCAATGTAATTAACCCGTCACAAAGCCATCGTAAGAAGCGGCATCGCAATTTCCGTTTGGGAGAACGTCTCATGAAATCCACGCGCTTTTTGGCACCTGCGGCCCTCGCACTCGTCATGACCGGATCGGCTTTGGCGGAGAGCCTGACCGTCTATTCGCCGCAGGGTGAGGAGCGCGGAGTCTGGATCGCCGAGCAGGCGAAAGCCGGCGGCCACGACATCAAGCTTTTGAACGCAGGCGGCGGTGAGTTGTTCGACCGATTGATCGCCGAGAAGAACAATCCCCAGGCCGACGTCGTGTTGGGCATCGTCGACTCCTCGATGGCCTTGCTGAAGAAGGAGGGGGTGTTCCAAGCCTACTCGCCATCGTGGGCGGCGGATTTGCCGGCTCAGTACAAGGACAAGGAAGGCATCGTTCACAAATTCTGGCAGACACCGATCGTGCTCTCCTATGATCCCGCCAAGCTGCCCGACGCACAGGCGCCGAAGGGTTGGCTCGACCTCACCAGGGATGAGTACAAGGGCAAATATGTGATCGGTAGCACTGCCTGGCAGACCACGCGCGTCTACCTCGCCGGGATCCTCGCGCGCTTCGTCGACGGTAATGGCGAAGTCACCCAGGAAGGCTGGGACTTCATGGGCAAGCTTTTTGCCAATGCCACCGTAGTCAGTGATGGGGACGCGCGGCTCGAAGCCTTTAAGGCTGGCGGCGCGTCGATCAGTCCTGATTGGTTTGGTGGGGTCGCCAAGATGAGCAAGGATCTCGGCGCGAACTTCAAGATCATCGATACCGAAGACGGCACGCCGGTTATCGCCGAAGGCATTGCGATCATGGCTGACACCGATCAGATCGATCAGGCGAAGGCGTTTGTCGACTGGTGGGGATCGCCGGAAGTGATGGCGGCTTATGCGGAGAAGTTCGGCCAGACGCCTGCGCATCCTGCGGCGCTTGCCAAGTCGCCGGCCAAGGTTCAGGAGAATGCCAAGCTGGTGAAGGCGCAGCCGCTCGACTGGGATGAGATCGCGCCGAAACTGGACGGCTGGCTGCAGAAGATTGAGCTTGAGATTCGCTAAAGCGCGGCTGGCGACCCAGGGCGCCCGGAGATCCAAGATGTCTAACGCAGTCCTGTCGTTACAAAAGCTGGAAGTAGGATACGGCAGGAAGGCCGTGGTCCGAGAGTTCAGCCTCGATGTCGCCGCTGGCGAGTTCGTCTCGTTGCTTGGCCCGTCCGGCAGCGGCAAGTCGAGCGTTTTGCGTGCCATCGCCGGTTTTTTACCGGCGATGCGTGGGCGCATCCTCCTGGAAGGTAGAGACATCACCGGCGAAACGCCGGAGGGCCGCAATGTCGGGATCGTCTTCCAGAACTACGCGCTGTTCCCGACGATGACCGCCTTCGAGAACATTGCCTTCGCCTTGCGGGTGGCGAAGCGACCGCAAGCAGAGGTCGACAAACGCGTTCGCGATATGGCGATGCTGTCGGGCATTGACGAGCAACTGACCAAGAACCCGGCCGAGATGTCCGGCGGCCAGCAGCAGCGGGTTGCCATCGCACGCGCCCTGGTCACGGGATCGCGCGTGCTTCTGTTCGACGAGCCGCTTTCCAATCTCGACGCAAAGGTTCGGGTGACGATGCGCCGTGAGATCAAGCGGATGCAGCGGGAACTCGGCTTCACAGCGATTTTCGTGACCCACGACCAGGAAGATGCACTGACCATGTCGGACCGGATCGTGGTCTTGAATGGCGGCCGCGTCGAGCAGATCGGCGATGGACGCACGCTCTACCGCCAACCGGCCACACCGTTCATCTGCCAGTTCATCGGCGCGTCCAACGAGCTTCCGCCGCCGGTCGCGAGGCGGCTCCTCGGCGCGCAAGGCGACGGCCGATCGTTCGTGCGCCTCGAGGACGTGCTTATTGCTGAAAATGGCCGCGAGGGGACGCGTGCCACTGTCAGCCATATCGAGTTTCTCGGCTCGCACAGCCGCATCGACCTGAACGTCGAGGGTGACACGATCTCCGCCATGCTGCTTGGTGACGGTCTGCCCGACGTCGGCAGCGAGGTCCGGGTGAGCATTCGCCCCGGCGCGGTTCATGTCTTCGGCGGGGCCCGCCAATGACCCGCGGCAGAATTGAGCGCGCGCTTTACTGCTTGGCCTTGACCGTCGTGGTCTGGGCGGTCGCTGGCTTCATTGTCGCGCCGTTGGCGGCGGCAATCCATACCGCTCTCTTCAAGGATGGCGCATTGACGCTCGCTGAAACGATCGGCCAGCTCGCGGCCTCGAAACGGGTCAGAACCGCCGTCTGGAACACGACATGGATGACCGCTGCTTCGATTGTCACCGTCACCATTGTCGGTATCTTCCAGATCGCCGTGCTCGAATATTTCCATGTGCGCGGCCGTTGGCTGCTCAAGATCGCCTACGCCACGCCACTCATATTCGGTGGGGTTGTCGCCGCCGCCGGCTACAATTTCACGTATGGCCCCGGCGGTGCTGTGACGGCGGCGCTCACGTGGGCGATTCCTACCCTTCCGCGCGACTGGTTCATTGGATGGCTTGGCGTGCTGGTCGTCCACACCTTCTTGTTGACCAGCTTCCATTTCCTTTTCCTCCGCGCAGCCATGCACCGCGTCGACTATGCCACGATCGAAGCGGCGCGCAGCATGGGCGCAAGCGAGCTCACGGTCCTGCGCCGCGTCGTGCTGCCGGTCATCATGCCGACGGTACTCGCGGTGACGCTGCTGACGATTTACACCTCCATTGCCTCCTTCGCCGCTCCGCAAGTACTCGGCGGCCGCGACTTTCATATGCTGAGCCAGATGGTGCTGACGCTGCAGAGCTTGCGGCGGTCCGACATGGCGGCGCTGCTGGCGCTACTGATGGGGCTGCTGCTGATGGCACTGATCCTGCTCTCGCAACATTTCGAAGGCAAAGGCTTCTACTCGGCCGGCGCCAAGGCGACCGCGCGGATTCAGTTGCGGAAGCTGCGCAACCCCTTAGAGAACGCCATTCTACACGTCGTCGCCTATGCCTTGGTGGTCGTCTACCTGGTTCCGGTCCTGCTCGTCGTGCTGTTTTCCTTCGCGCCGGCTTCAAGCGTCGGGGTAGAGGTTCTGCCCTCGACGCTAACCCTGAAAAACTACATTCGCGTCCTTTCCAGCGGGGCGACTTTCGAGCCGTTTCTGAACTCGATGTCTATGGGCTTGCTGGCGGTGTCAGCCGCGCTCGCCATGACGCTCTTTGCGGTTCCGGTGATCCTGCGTCAGCGCAATTGGCTGACACGGGCACTGGATCTGACCTTCGTGCTGCCCTGGGTCGTTCCCAGTATCCTGCTAGCGATCGGCCTGATTGCGGCCTTCGATCTGCCCAACCCGCTCGTCGGCAATGTGGTGCTGCTCGGGAGCTACTGGCTCCTGCCGATCGGCTATGCGGTCATCATTCTGCCGCTCACGGTACGTTTCATGCGCGCCGCCTTCCTTGGCATCGATCCGGCCTACGAAGAAGCCGCACGTGCCATGGGCGCCTCCGGGTTTTATCGCTTCCGGCGCGTTATCCTCCCGCTGGTCGCGCCGACAGCGACCCTCGTCGCCGGCATGACGTTCAACGATGTGATGGCGGAGTATCCGCTCTCGGCGTTTCTCTACAACGTCAACAACAAGCCGCTCCCGATCGCGATCGTTGACGGCTCCGTTTCGGCGGACCCGGAGCAGGCCGCGATTAGTCTGGTCTACGTCACGCTGATCATGGCGTTCTCGTTGGCAGTGATCCTGCTCGCAGAGCGGCTCGCTCTGGGGCGTGCACCCGAAACGAGCAAGATCTGAATGGAGACAATAATGGATACTTGCATCACCGTCTGGCATTGGCCTACGCAGGAACGCTGGTTCGACGAGGGCATCCGCACCTCGCTCGATCTGGTCCGGAACGCCGGCTTTACCCATATCAACTGGAATCCCGATGCCGGCAGTTCCTATTGGATGGCGGATACCGAGATCGAGTTCACGCGCCGGATCGTTGCCGAAGCGGGTCTCAAGGTGCACTCGGTCCACTCCACCAATGGCCGCAATACGGTGAGCGAGCTTATCGGCCCCGTGCCGTTCACCTTCGAGAGCCGCAAGGATATCCGCTCGCCGCACGAATGGCAGCGCGTCAGCGGCGTGGAGCTGCTGAAGAATCGCATCGATTTGGCTGCGGCGTTCGGCGCGCCTAACATCGTCCTGCACGTCGACATCAGTGACGACGTCTTCCGCAGCCCCGAAAGCGAGGCGGAATTCTTCGCGCCGCTCTACAGATCGCTGGATGAACTGCGCCCCTATTGCCTTGAGCGGAAGGTTCAGATCGCGGCCGAGACCCTGCTCGACGCCAGCGCGGGCAGCTTCCTGAAGCTTTATGATCGGCTATTCTCGCGTTACGATCCAGCCTTTATCGGCCTCTGCTACGATAGCGGCCATTGGGAATTGCTGGAACCGGGCGGGCTCACTGTCCTCGAACGCTTTGGCAACCGGCTGATCGCGACGCATATCCACGACAATTTCGGCGCCAAGGACAATCACCTTCTACCCTTCGACGGCCGACTGGACTGGAATGCGATCACCAAGGCGATCGCGGCTACCGACTATGTCACGCCGCTCAATTTCGAGACGCCGATGGACCGGTATGGCGTGCCGGACGCTGTCTTCTATCAACGCGCCCATGCGGTGGCTGCACGTCTCGAGGAAATGATTGCAACAGCACGGCGAAAGGTTGGCGAGTGACAGGTGCATTCGACGCGAGACTGGAGACGCTGCGCTGCGTGACCGCCGAGGTCGGCGCATTCGCGCTCGGCCATTTCCATCGCCTGGCGCAGGTGGCGGTCGAGACCAAGGGCACCGCCGATTATGTCAGTGCCGTCGACCGCGACGCCGAGACACTGGGGCGCCGCCTCATCCGGCTGGCCTACCCTGACGATGCGATCGTCGGAGAAGAACATGCCGGCGAGGCGGCGGCGGACTACTGGCTGATCGATCCGGTCGACGGCACCGCCAATTTCTTGAGCGGGATACCGTTCTGGGCTGTTTCAATCGCCTATGTGCGTGACGGCGAACCAGTCCTGGGAGCGATTGCTTTGCCGGCCTTGGACGCCCTGTTCTGGTCGGCGATTGATCGGCCGTTGCACGGAAGCGGAACACTTCCCCAGCTGCCAAGCCGCAGGCCGATGGCCTTCGGCGTCGGCCGCAATCGTGTCTGGAAGCTGGAACACCGCCTTCAGCTCGAAGCGCGGCTCGAAGCCCAAGGGTTCCATATCACCAGCCTTGGCAGTTGCGCCGCCTCGTTGGCGATGGTCGCCGCCGGCCGATTGGCCGGCTACATCGAACACGGCACCAACCTTTGGGATTGCGCCGCCGGGCATGTGCTCTGCAAGACCGCCGGGCGCAGCTCGACAATCACATTCGATGAAAAGGGCCGGGTCGCTGTCCACGCAACGATGGCGCCTCTCGCGCAAAGCGCCACGACAACACGGAGGAATCTCGATGGCAGACACCCGGTTCCAGCTTTGCGATGTGTCCCTTGATGGCTCTTTACAGAGCACCCGCGCGCACATCGAACGTGAGCGCGCAATCGCCGTCTACGACCTCTTGGAGGACAACAGCTTCATCCCCGTTGGTCACGACGGGGGGCCCTATCGTCTCAATCTGGCATTGCCGGACACAGAGCTGGCCTTCCATGTCGCCACCGAGAACGGAACGCCTGTCCTCAGTCACCATCTGTCGCTCATGTGCGACAGCCACTACGACGCCTTTCAGTGTGCGGGCGCTGCCAGGTTCGAAGCCATCGACCTGGGCCGTCGCGCCATTCACGACGAGGCGTCCTAGCTTCTGAAAGCGTGTCTCGCCTCGAAGATCGCCATCGATCTCGACACCGCCCGACGGCTGTTCACACTGATTTACGTCCTGCTCATGCGAAACGGCTCTTATGGCGCTCGGTTGGTATGGCACGAAGGAAGAAAGTTGTCCGACAAATCGTCGATTTAATTTTGTGAGACGAATCCGGAATTCTCGGGGATGAGGCAGCATGCAAATTGATGCGTGTCACGGGTCTTCTGCAGTAACGAGCTACCGAACGATGCCATTCCGTTCGGGCAAGCTGGTCTTGTCGCTCCTCGTCTTGGGGGCAATGGTTGCTTCCGTCGCTTTTTTGCCCTACGGACCGCTCAACCCACGGGCGCTGCTTCCGATGCTGGACTGGAACCTGGTGTCGGCAGAAGGACCGATCCTCCACCTGTGCAGTTCACTGGCCGTCCTCGATAATCCGGGCTTTCGGACCATCGCTTGGAACTCCGTTCTTTATTGCGCGACCCTTCCCAGGACAGACGATCCGTCACGGGCAGCAGTTTAGAGGCCCATCCCCGTGACGCAACCCTGGCCAAGCTTGATTCTGTCGAGTCAAACTGGCGGTGGACGCTCTCCTCCGACACGCCGGAGGATTCGTCGCTCATCTACCGCAGGCAAGGCCTTCAGTCCGCTTGGCTGACAAGTGTGGAGCATTCAGTCTCTCTACAGGCCCTTTCCAGGCGCGACACGGCGCTCATCAGCTTCTTCTTCGTCCTTGCCGGCAAAATCGAACTCACTAACCGGCGGACGCGCAAGACGCTATCTATTTCCCCAAACCATGTCGCAAGCACCCGCCAAAGTGCAGGCAGCCGGATGGCGATCGGATCTGGAAGTTCCTGGTTGGCCTTCCACATTCCCGAGCCGGCTTTGCGGCGAAACTTCGAGGACCTGACCGTGTCCTGTGTGCAGGAATTCGCATTGCCGCCTACGCGTTTTTGTGACGATAGCGCGCAAGGTCGATAAGAACTACAATGTCTTGCTGTGCAGCAGGGACGGAGCTCAGCGTGTCCGGCTGAGCTGGGACGGATCGGAGGGTAATTACTACGTCCTTTCGACGCTGAGTTGGTCTCCAGACGCTCGCCGCCTCGCGCCTTACGGCATCCGCTGTCGCTTGGCAGCTAATCGTGAGAATCGCATCCCAACGATATCAATTGGTTAGCATTGCAATTAATTTGAGAACGGGCATTTAAACTGAGAACTGCGCCGAGCCTTTCTAGTCAAACTGAGATTCGGCTGCGGTGTGTATCATGGTCAAGCATTTTGGCAGTTGGCGTACATCTTCAGAGAAACAGGACCTTACCCCTTCGAGATTGCATCGAAGCACGGAGATCTACGTTACGATTCTCATATTTAAGTGCCAAGGTTTACCGGAACGGCCGCATTCTCACGATTAGCTGCCAAGCGACAGCCGCAGCCTAATATGGCGCGGTATCGATTGCGGCATGCTCGCTATTGCCACTCGTTTTTTGCTCGCCGGCCTCAGGGAGAGGGCAGACGCTTACTGAACCGAATGAGAATCTTAACTCCAGGATAGCTGATCTCTGGGCAGGCGGCCGCTCGGATCGTTCACCATCACCCGATGCGGAGGATGCGGTCCCCAAGCCCACAGGACGAGATTTCGGTCGTCCTCTTCGGCCCCCGGTGCAAAACTGGGCACCAAGATGCCGGCTGTGCCACGCAAGATCAGACGATCGTAGATCGCCCAAGAGGCGGGGCGCCTCCCTTCTGCGAGCGCCATGGCCCAGCTGCAGGCCATTTCCTCCATCGAGACGGAGTACGCGTCCCTCCCCTCCTCCGTGGTTAAATCTGCCACGTCCTCGCAATCGATGTCGTAGGAGCAAAGCACGCAGGGATCGATACGATGACCAAAGCCCTGATTGGCCTCCTTGACCGCGGTCATGATACCGAGCGCGAGATATAAGGCCGGTACGCCTTTCGGATTGAAGCGCGCTCCCCTGATTGCCGCGCCATCGCCTGATGTCGGTTTGAAAGCCCACCGTGGATCATGCGCGCGGTAACAGGTCCCGGTGAACCTCAAGCAAAGCCCCCGAGGGCCATATGGTCGAGGTAGTCGCGAACCGCCGCCGCTTTGCCGTCCTTCACCAGCGCCTCTGCCGTTCGCCCGCCAAATGCCGGTAGCGGCTGGGCGCGATACCACGCCATGGCCTGCTCCTTGCCGCCGGCCCAATCGGTGACTCTGCTGATGATTTCAAGCATTTCGCGAAGGCGGTTCTGCGTCTTCGTCCCGCGACTGCGCTCCAGTCGATAAAGCGTTTCGCGCGCAAGACCAGCCGTCTCGGCAAGTTGCGTTTTTGACATGCCGAAGCCGTCTGCGACTTGCTGGACCGCAATCTTTCCGCCCTTGTCCATGTATGACAATATCAGCGGCCCGCCGTCGACATGGACCTTTTCAGCCTGAACCATCTTCCTGTCACATCCAGACACATATTTTCTGTGCAGAATATATGGCAGAGCGATCCCTTCCGCAAGACCACTGCGACGATCGCCTGGCCGCCATCCTTTTAGCCCTTCCGTGGCGCGAAAGCCTTCGGCGACAATGATCATGACGCTCTCCGTCCCTCCATGCCATTCGCCCGCATCAGGGCCATCAGCATCGGTCCAAGCGAGAATTCGCCTCGCCTCGCCCTCGCGGTCAGATCCCGGAGATAGCCGCCGGCATTCTTGATGTGCCCCTCCCTTTCGAGGATGCAGGCGACTGCAACCGCGGCATTCTCCTGTCCCATGACCTCGCAGGCGTCTTGATAGGCCGACGGGCTGACGCCCAGCATCGATCGCACCACGACCGCGGCCGACATCAGGTCGCGCCAGCCGGCGACTGCCCCTCCCGGTGCGTAATCGACTATATCCGGGCAGGCCTTCAGCACCATTCCCAATGGGAAAGCCTTTATCGGCTCCCGCGTCGGCCGGATGTCCTGGCTCGGCTTCGCCCCCTGCTCTATTCGAGAGCTAGGTTCAAGTTCATTGCTGGATTCGGTATTTGAATTCTGTATGTGGCGTTCATTTTGAACAGCATTGCTGTCCTCTTTTTGCGAATCTGCGTGAATTTCCAGCCGGTTACTAATCTCCTCGCGCAGCATCTCCATTTCATCGAGGATCGGCTCGAGTGTCGCTTGGCAGCTAATCGTGAGAATCGCATCCCAACGATACCAATTGGTTAGCATTGCAATTAATTTGAGAACGGGCATTTAAACTGAGAACTGCGCCGAGCCTTTCCAGTCAAACTGAGATTCGGCTGCGGTGTGTATCATGGTCAAGCATTTTGGCAGTTGGCGTACATCTTCAGAGAAAACAGGACCTTACCCCCTTCGAGATTGCATCGAAGCACGGAGATCTGCGTTTACGATTCTCATATTTAAGTGCCAAGGTTTACCGGAACGGCCGCATTCTCACGATTAGCTGCCAAGCGACATCCGCCCAGGCTACAAGCGGGAGGTGATGCCAATAACGGGCCGATCAAGCGCCTTATCCGAATAGCCCATCGCCTTGCTGAAAGCCTTTCGCAGGAACAGGGAGAAGCCGGCATGACCGTCAGTCCCTGCTTTATGCCGTTGGGCTCCTCGGCCATCATGTGAACCCTTCAGGCCTCGTTTCTTGTCGTGGCTCAGCGTCACGATTTGGCATCGTTGCCGCATGGCTTCTCCGCACTACCAGACGGTATTCTCGCCAAGCTGTAAACAGGCCAGCTCCGACTACGATGGCCGCCCCGGCCGCCATGTTCCACGTCACAGTTTCACCAAAAAAGACGTACGCAACAATCACGCTCAAGACGAGTTGGAGGTACGTGAGGGGCTGAACCTCACCTGCGTTGAGAAGCCCGTAAGCCCTGATGAGAGAAAAGTGGCTGAGAGCACCGCAAACGCTCAGTGCCGTCATTGCAGGCCAGTCCCCGATATGTATAGGCGTCCAATAGAACGGCCCCACAGATGTTACCGCCAGGGCTCCTCCGACACCGGCATATAAGACACTTGTCACGGCGGAGTCGTACTGGCTGACCGCACGCGTGGCGATCCCATACAGCGCGTACAAAAGACTAGCAGCCAGGGGAAGCAGCAGCTGGATACCGAAATGAGCGCTCACCGGGTTTAGAAGCACCAGAACCCCAGCCAACCCGGCAGCCACAGCGACGCCGCGACACCAACCGACCTTTTCCCCGAGTAACGGCACCGACAGAATGGTGACTATCAGTGGAGTCGCTTGGTATATCGCCTGGCTCATCGCTAGCCCAGCAATAGTGTAAGCGTAGACGATGACAACGATGTTGCTTGCTAGAAGAACACCGCGGAGCAACTGCAGAACTGGTCGCGGCGTGAATAAAGCGCCTCGCAGGCCTACCGGAGAGTATGCAGCAAGCACCGTTGCAAACGCCGCAAACGCCCAAAAGCGAATCATTGTCACTATAATTGCCGGGTACTTCTCAGCGAGTAGCCTGGAAAAGCCGTCCTGCCCGGCAAATAGTATCACCGCCAAAAGGACATAAAGATAGCCTGGCGATTTGTCTTGCATGGTTGAACTTACTCCTTGGCAACAGCGTCAGAATTGGCACTGCTTCGTCGTTGGGTTGCCCCGGTGGTCATGCGGAGCCTACCGCGTGCCAGAGTTCGTCAGCGTACTCACGACCAGGCTCGACTAGCGGGTCATGTCACCTTGCTCGGTCTCGTCCGCCTCAAGCCCGCGAACTCGAAGGATGGAGGGACCACGGGTTCGGACGGCACCCCGGTCTCGGCAGTTCGCCTTACGAGGGCGGCGGTCAATCGTCGCCCCACGCAAATAGTCGTCGTAGTGACGACTCACGAGCCGAAGCGAACGATCCGGTTCGATCACGCAGGTTTCATAAACCCGTCGACCAAACAGACGGATGAACTGATGCGGCACGATGCTGCCGACCGGTGCGTTTGCAAGCTTCGCGTGGCGCTGTCGGCCATATGACGCTGCCCGGTATAGGTTCAAGGTAGGGGCCGTAGCCGGTGGGAAGTGTCAACGTGCAAGCGAGGAGCAAAAGCGCTGCTGTTAGCACAAGAAGTGTATCTTTCATGGTGGTCACCCGAACCTGTCACTTCGAAGGGGCTCGGCCACCGTCGATCTCCTCCCTGTTGTGGGTCGCGCTACGGCGCGACCCACAAGCATCGACAACAGGGACTGGCACTACCGGCTTCCGCTGCGTTTAACGGAAGATTTCAAAGCTCATGCCACTTTCGCTGTGGACAGCAACAATTCACTTCGCGCGCGTTTTCAGCTACTTAGGCATGAACATAGAAGAAGCCGTTGAAGAAAGGCTGTGTCATAAAGTCGGCAAAGGCGACATGATTGTCGGATGCCGTCGACGATGCAGGCCGTGGACGCACCCAGCTACCCCAACGGGCCGGGCGTCTAATGGACCGCGAGCTGCTAATCAGTGCAATGGAGAAGGCCGGTGGGTCCAGGCAAAGGCAGCTCACACCGCGGCAAGTCGGCTATGCTTTGCGCCGGCATCGTATGCAGGTTGAAGAAGATCTAAAGTCGGTGAGCCCACTTATCGTGGGTGTGGCCAAGCCTCTTCCCTCGGGAACGCCGATCATTGTCTAATTTGGCCCCTTCTCTTGTCGCGACTTCGACAAAACTGCGTCGGCGCTATTGGCCGGAAATCGAACACGAAACGCCAACCTCTTGAATTTGCCATCTCATTTGGTTGGCACAGCGCTTGCATTTTCGACAACGATCTTACCCCCCCAGTGGAGCTGTTCAATGAGTGCACCGATAATTTCGCTTGAAAGCCTGACCAACACGACATCCTCTGGGCAGTTGCTGACAACCGCGAAATCCGGTGGCTGCGCGTCCTCGTCCTGCGGCTCGTCCTCAAGGCCAACTGACATGGATTCGGCTACCTGGGAGAAGATCAAGGATCACCCTTGCTTTTCAGAAGCAGCGCATCATTATTTCGCCCGTATGCACGTCGCAGTCGCACCAGCTTGCAATATCCAATGCAATTACTGCAATCGCAAATATGATTGCGCCAACGAAAGTCGTCCTGGCGTCGTCTCCGAAAAGCTGACACCGGACCAGGCGCTGCGCAAGGTGATTGCGGTCGCCAACGAAGTCCCGCAGCTTTCCGTTCTCGGCATCGCGGGTCCGGGCGATGCTTGTTACGACTGGAAGAAGACAAGGGCGACTTTCGGACGCGTTGCTAGGGAGATTCCCGACATCAAGCTGTGCATTTCCACCAACGGACTTGCGCTGCCGGAGCATGTGGACGAGTTGGCGGAATTGAACATCAGCCACGTGACGATCACCATCAACATGGTCGACCCCGCAGTCGGCGAGAAGATCTACCCGTGGATCTTTTATGGTCATCGCCGCTACACCGGCATGGAGGCTGCCAAAATCCTGCATGAGCGGCAGATGTTGGGACTTGAGATGTTGAGCAAACGCGGCATTCTTACGAAGATCAATTCGGTGATGATCCCCGGCGTCAATGACCAGCACCTGATCGAAGTCAACAAATGGGTCAAGGAGCGTGGCGCGTTTCTGCACAACGTAATGCCGCTGATTTCAGACCCGGCACACGGCACCTGGTTCGGCCAGACAGGACAGCGCGGCCCAAATGCGCTCGAGCTAAAGGCGCTTCAGGATCGTCTCGAAGGCGGTGCCAAGCTGATGCGTCACTGCCGACAGTGCCGTGCCGATGCAGTCGGCCTGCTCGGCACTGATCGTGGCCAGGAGTTCACGCTCGACCAGATTCCATTCGAACCTGGCTACAACAGTGGCAAGCGTCATGCCTACCGGGAGGTGGTCGCACGCATACGCGATGACCATTTGGCAGCCAAGAACCAAGCCATCACAACGCTTGCATCAGTGAGCGTGCGCGGGTCGCTTCACGTGGCTGTCGCGACTAAGGGGGGCGGACGCATTAACGAACACTTCGGACATGCGAAGGAGTTCCAGGTTTATGAAGCCTCGCAGACAGGGATTAAATTTGTGGGGCATCGAAAGGTCGAGCCGTATTGCCGTGGAGGCTGGGGCGAGGAAGCCACCCTCGGTGGCATTATTGCTGCACTCGAAGGCATAGATATCGTGCTGTGCGCCAAGATCGGAGATTGCCCCCAGAAGCAGCTCATGGAAGCTGGGATCCGGGCAACGGAGGCCTTTGGCTACGATTACATTGAAACCGCGATCAGCGCTCTTTACGCCGCTGAGTATGGCCTCGACCTATCGAAGGCAACGGCTTGAGCTCGCCTATCCAGACCAGACCAGGAGTTGATTAATGGCCTTCAAAATCGTCGCATCCCAATGCACCCAGTGCGGTGCCTGCGAGTTCGAATGCCCTTCCGACGCGATCGAGTTCAAGGGCGAGAAGTACGTGATTGATCCCAACAAGTGCACCGAATGCGAGGGAGTTTTCGAGTTACAGCAATGCGCCTCGGTATGTCCGGTGCCGAAGACCTGCGTGCCGGCTTAAGCGCCAAAATGCAATGCCCGGGCGGCCTTGAGTCTTCCCTGTGTGACCGTAACGACGAAAAGGAATGGCCGATGGGTCTTGGACGCGAAGAGGAGGTCGAAATCTACAATCCTCCACAATTTACGCCGGGTGAGCGGGTCCGTGCCACACGCCACATAAGAAATGACGGCACCTACCCCGGCAAGGAAGTCGGAGAAAGCCTCGTTAGGAAAGGCGACGCGGGTTTTGTGCGCGACGTGGGGACCTTTCTCCAGCAGTTTTACATCTATGCCGTCGAATGGATTGATCGCGGCATCGTCGTTGGAATGCGTGCGCGTGAACTGATGAGCCTCGACGAGGTCTCAACTCTGGCAACCGCCGAATGCACTGATCGGAGCAAAGGAAAAGCCAGATGAAAGTAACAATCCGCAGAACTGGCAACGACTTATCAGCGTATGTTCCCAAGAAGGATCTGGAAGAGCCGATCGTCGAGGTTGAGAATGAAGGCCTATGGGGCGGCTTTGTGGTGCTCAGGAACGGCTGGCGGCTCTTACTGCCCGATCTTCCGAAGGACACCCAGCTACCGGTCACCGTCGAGGCGAAGAAGATGGTGAATGATGCCGCGCAAAGCGAAACATCATGACACACTGACTTCCGGTCTAGTCGTTCGGGACTGCCTTGCCGAAAGTGGCTTGACCCGGTGTGGCCGAACCTGCGGTCTCGAATACCTCCGACAGCGCTGTTGCCTCCGATCTGCTTGAAACCCATTCATGGATTTGAGAGTTGCGGTTTAGCAGCCTTGATCTCGATGTGACTCACGGCTGCGGCACGCACTGGCCGTGCCTGACTTCGTCAGGCACTATCGTACTCAGCCAACTCGTTCCATTAATTCGGATTGAATAGTCTTTACGGTGTACAGCGATGCATCTAAAGGCAGGTCCCCAAACGCGACCTGACAAAGGAGGTAGTTTGCACCCGCCTGTTCCAGCTGATCAAGTAGAGCCTGTCGCACAAAAGCCGCCGTTCCCACCACGCACAATTCACTTTCGATTGCTGCATCGAAGGTCAGGGGCAGATTTGGTGGAAATGGGATCGCATTGAGGTCGTACAGGAATTTGAAACTTTCAAGCCATCGTTCGAAAGCAGGAGCCGCGAGCGAATATGCATGGTCTGGAGACCGCCCGACCACAATCATGCGAAGCAATCCGAGAAATGACGCTTGGTTGTTCGTGTCGGTTTTGTGTCCTTCCTCGGACCGGAAAGCGTCAGTAATCTTGCGAACAAACGAAGCGGGTCCTACACACGCGATATTTGCGCCGTTTGCAGCGGCCCAACGTGCAGACTCGGGTCGGGTGGTGGCGATCCAAGTCGGCGGGTGCGGACGTTGATGAGGCTCCAAGGTCAAAGGGACGTCGTTTAGCTCGAAGTGGTGGCCGCGGTAGGAAAGAGTGCCGCCCCTCATCGCCTCCATCAGGATTTCGCTGGCCTCGAGATAGCGTCCTAGCACCGCGTCCGCATCAACCCCGAAGTAACCTAGCTCGATCGGAAGAGAGCCGCGCCCGATGCCTATCTCGGCCCTACCGCCGCTCAATTGGTCAAGCATGCAGATCTCCTCGAACGCACGCAGCGGATGACAAAGGCTGAGCAGCATGACAAGTGGGCCAAGACGAAGTTGGTGGGTGCGCTGCGCGACGCTCGACAAGAACAGATTGGGCGATGGGCCTCTCCCATGCGGCGAACAATGGTGCTCCGCTAGATGGTAAGCATAAAAGCCGAGCCGATCACACGCTTCCGCTAGCCTGAGACGGTCTGCGTATTGTTTTCCAATGGCGCTACCGTCCTCGTCCAAATGGTCGAATATGCCGAAAGCAAGCTTTGAAGGAAGGGCTTTTCTCATTAACTCTCTCCGGTTTTGTCCCTGGGAGCCCCGGACCTTGATCGGAGCGAAGCAAGACGCGGGACCTTTCTTGGCTGAACATCACTGCTCACTTTGAGCCTGCCTTTGGGTAGCGCCGGCAGGAGCCAGATCGTTGAAGCTGACCACCCTACGCACGTCCTTTGCAAACTCGGCTATTGCTCACTGTCCTTCAGTGCTTCTGCCGACGAAAACTTCCGTCACAAGCGATCTTGTTTCAGGTTTTTCGGTCGAATGGAGGGGCGCCTTGACCTACGACGCGTGCAAGCGACCGGCCATGCGGGTTAGCTTTCCCCCGCGGGAGTGGGTAGGCTGCTCAACGATTCGGGGAGATCATTCTTGCGGTCGTTGCTCTCTGTCCTATTGCCGCGGTCTTTTCGCACGCGCATAATGAGGAGAGCCTCGAAACTGCTATACCGCCGATCTTTGAGACATCTCAGCTCCCAAAATGTCCTCGACAGCTGCTAGAAACGCATCCATTTGTGGTTTTGTCCCGATGCTGACGCGAATGCAATCTTCGAGATCCTCATCGGGAAGGACGGCCACCAGTATCTTTTTGCGTTTCAAGCAGGCTTGCCACCAGGCGCCGTCTCGTCCTGCCGGCACACGGACCAGCAAGAAATTCGTATGCGAGGGCGTTACAGAGAACCCAAGTTGGGACAGCGCGAAGTTCACACGCACTCTCTCATACTGAATGTGTCTGTGGTTCTCAGCGTAGGCTGTGCGGTGGGCAAGGATACTGACGCCAACCGCATGGCCGATCACATTCATGTTGAACATGTTCTGGATGTTGCGCAGTCTGCCTATAACCTCAGGATGACCGAGGCCGAAGCCAATGCGAATGCCGGCCGCTGCATAGCTCTTCGAAAACGTCCTCAAGATCAGGAGGTTCGAATAGCGGTCAATAAGACGCAGAGCACTGTCAGGCGCAAAGTCCACATAGGCTTCATCGAGCACGATCAACCGGTCAGATTGTGCAACGAGGCTTTCAATATCCGCAATTGGCACAAATGTTCCGGTCGGGTTGTTAGGATTAGCTAGCAGAATGAACTTGGCCTCCTTCGCGGGACCGAAAAGCAATTTGCGTATCGGCAACAAGCAAGTTTCGCCCCATTTGATTTCAAGCAATCGAGCGCCTTGCAACAGGGCGAGCTTGCGGTTGTATGCAAAGCCAGGCGACAACATCGCGACACTGTCACCCGGGTCAAGGAATGCTTTGTATATGAGCGAAAGAAGTTCGGACGAACCGTTACCGGCGATCACCTGATCGGTGGAAAGGTTGTATGACGCGGCAGCTGCCTCCCTCAAGCTGATGTTGTCATCCTCTGGATATAGATACTGTCGTTCGAGAGCAGCAAGAGCGCTCTGCATTACCGCTGCCGGCAATGCAAATGGATTCTCATTTGTGTTGAGTTTGATACACCCGGCATCTGGTACCGGGTTCGACGGAAGACAATCTAACTGTCTGTACACCTCCGCAAGATACGAAAGTACGCTTTGCAGTTTTGCATCAGACATAGTTTTTCTCTCTTTCAGCGCGCAAAGTATAATCGCTTTGTTCGACTGTCGCCGCTAGTATCTTATCGGTTGCCGTGTATTTTATCGACTCAAGCGTTAATGGCCTGTTCTATAATGCAGCTATATCACTTCAGTAAAATCATTTGTTCGCATTCCAGCTATTGATTCCATGGATAGAACGACGTTTAGGATTTTCGATTGCTCCTGCGTTGGGCTCGAAGCGTGCCGGGGCTCTTCTTGAGCGCACCCGGGTCGAGCCCTTATGGTCTCTGACAACGGGTGCTGGTCGGCGCGACCTCGAGCGGTTCCGGCTTTGACTGATCGGAAGGGTTTCCGCTTTAGTCCGTTTTTATGATTACGGGATGGCCCGCCCTCCCGAAGCGATCAGCTTGAGCTGGAGAACGAGTATTTGGGCGGAGAAATTATCCGCGAGTGGGTTGGTATCCTCTTCGCTAGTTCATGAAGTCTCCCGTCTGGTTGTGCCAATAACCACCCTTTTGGCAGCCGTAGCTGACAGCAGCCTGAAGCTACCGGCGATTTGCGCAAAGGCATTCCAGCGTGGTCTCGAGTTCTCTCGATAGAACTTCCCCTCGACCTGGCAGCCCTCGGCACACCTGATGCGAAATGCTTCTCCTTCCGTTGAGCTCGCCATAGAAGCCGTTGCAGACGCCGAAAATTTCATCTGCGTTTATCGATGCCGTAGCGGTGCACAAATGGGAAGCATGCGAATGATGATTGGGGAGACGAAAGGCCGACTCCTATTGCGTTAAACCAATGGCGGAAAGCCAGGAACATCGCGAAGCTTTCCAGGAGCGAGTCAGGAGCGGGTGTCACGCACCCAGGCGCATGAACTGGATCGCAGAAAGCCCAAGGTCCCGTCAGTTCTCGCCAGGATTACTGAACCCGCATTGAACAGAATGGGGAAGATCATGGGTGGGTCGCAGCTATGGCAGGTCACCTCTTCGCCGGAACGTCTCTTGTAGGGAATGCGGTCGCTTCGTGCCCGTCGCAAGCCAGAGATAGCGCCTTCCACCACCATGATGAGCAGCACTACGGCAGCAGACCCGCTTTTTCCGAGAGTGCCGAGGCGGACCAAGGCTCGCGCCGGCGTCGTTTCGACATGAGGCCACCTCACGTACCCTTTGAACATGCAATGGCGTGAAATGTCACTGATCGACGGTTACTCCGCCTCGAGTCGTTGCACCTTTGGCGTATTTTTCGCGTAGTGACATGCATCACCTGCCGAGCGCAGGTCAGGGAGGCGAGAAACCCTCATATCCAAGTTTCGCACAGCCGTAACCCTCATCGAAATTCGATGGCGGTTGCTTTCGCTTGCAAACGCGGTTTGCATATCGGGGCTGGGTAATACCCCCACTGGTCTGCGTGCACCCCGAGATGATCGCGCACGCAAGGGCTGTCGCTACAACTATCTTCATGGCCGACCTCCATCGAACGATGGCTAGATCATTGCCCGCTAACGGGGCAGTTGGCTTTGACCGAGATCAATTGAGCGCGAGGTGGAGTGCGCCCCTCGAACTGGACAGATCAGGATGAGAAATTGACCGGCCTACCAGGTTTCCGGAAAGAAGACCCATGGCACAATACCGCAGCCACAGCGTCGAATTAAACGCCAAGTCGTGCAGGACAGCTCGCATGCGGTGTTCGACGGTGGGACAATAACCCATCTCCCGGAAGTGCGGCGTTAAGAGATGCGCTTAGGGTTTGGCTTTCGCCAATGGACGATAAGTACCGCATACTCTTCGGGAGTTTTGAACACGGCACAATCCCGGCGTCGTCTTGGCGAACCGCACGCGAAGAGCTGTACCGTCTGAGCAGAAGGATGCAGTTGCGCCGGTGGTTGTAAGGCGGCCGATCGCATGCGGACGAGTTACTTGGTCCGGTCCACTACAGTTTTCAACGTCCTGAGGATGTCGGCTGCGTCTATGAAAGCGTCCCTGACCTCGTCCACGGATAGGTCGCGCGCGCGCTCTGACGACAGCCGAAGATCAATCAAAACGTCGCGCACACTGCGTATTTCTGTGACGCCAGTCTGCCGGCGCATGTCGCGGATGGTATCGATCGAGCGGTCTAGGAGGCGGCTGATCTCGTGGTGAGTGAGTTTGTCGACCTCGTTTGCCGCCCTGACTAACTCTGCAATAAAGTCGGTCGTTAAGCACATGATTTCAATCCTGCAGGCTCATTCTTGCGTCGTTGACTGTCTGATGCCAACATTCCGACAGCCACGTGCCGAGGCCGGCCGCGCCGCTGAATATTCCTCCGTTGGCTGACCCTGTGCAGCTACGTGCTCGCTTCACCAACTCGCCATACTCAACCCTTTCTTGCTATTGAAGCGGTCTCATGCTGGAGCTTCGCGATCGAAGCAGCCACAAGCTCGATGCACGCAAGATGCTGCCGTTTTTTGCACCACTCGGTGAGACTGACAAAATTGGTTTTTTGGATGAGATCGATCCATCTCCGTTATAGATACACCAGGTCACACGTTGCAAGGGGTGTTGACCAGGTCTCTCGCACCGCGTTGCTCACCCAAATGCTTGGCCAATTACCAGCGAACCGCCTAAAGAGTGACCTCGCCTTCAAAATACCGCCACTTGAAACTCCTCACGGATAACGTCGCGGCGAACGAATTGCAAGAAGCTCCTCGTCGCCAATCTGCACCCATTCGCCATCGCGTTCATGGACATGATTCCACCGCCGGGAAAGCGGAGGCCAACCGTGCATAGTTCAGTCGGATGTTGAACAATGTCGAACATGCGACATGAGACCTTAGATTCATATTGTTGTTTATAAACCGTTTTTCGCTTGGCGCGCTAAGTGCAACGTTCATCGTAAAGCGGCCTCAGGGATTGAGAGAAAATTTGTCGCAAGCTAGTTGCGAATGTCTATTCAGCACTCTTGCCACGGCCGGGTGGACCAACCGAAGAGAAGGTCAAGAAATGTAAGATTCCGCAAAACTCATCCACAATGACAGCGCCGCAATCCGGTGAGGCTGGCGCGTTTGTGCCTGTCTACGATCCATTCAGAGGCGGGCTCAATTACCGGGCCATGCTGTTCATACGAGCGCCGGACATGCCTACCCCTCGGCGGGCTTGCTCGGCGTCTACCAAGGCCTGGATCAAACGCTGGAACGCCAGGCCATCACAGGCAATCTCCTTCGTTAATGCAGTTTGGAAAACGCACTCTTATGGACAGCTTACATCCCGCTTCTCCGAAAGTATTTGTATCTGTTGTTTCCCGCTTTGCCCAATCGGCAAAAGAATGCCCCGGCCGTCCCGCCGTATATTTCGGC
Organism: Sinorhizobium garamanticum; assembly: GCF_029892065.1. Classification (NCBI taxonomy): domain Bacteria; kingdom Pseudomonadati; phylum Pseudomonadota; class Alphaproteobacteria; order Hyphomicrobiales; family Rhizobiaceae; genus Sinorhizobium; species Sinorhizobium garamanticum. The sequence continues at coordinate 591,203 of NZ_CP120375.1, forward strand.
GCAGATTGCCTGACGTATGGCGAACTGGACGATCTCACCAGTCGACTTGCCGCCGCGCTTGGCGTTCATGGCTGCACACGGGGCATGGCAGTGGCGGTGTTGATGCCGCGTGGCCCAGCGCTGCTTGCTTATATGCTAGCGATATTTCGGCTGCGCGCGGTCTACGTACCCCTGGACACGGCATACCCCACCGATCGGCTGCGGGGCATGGTTGAACGTAGCGAATGCGCCATCCTGGTTACCACTCCAGACGATTTGGAGCTTGCGCAGGCAATTGCGGGAACCGCTTCGGTCGTCAATGCCGGCCTAGCCACCTCGATACCTGCCGCGCCCACAACATTCCTGGATGTGCAGCCTGGTGATGCTGCCTATGTCATTTTCACGTCCGGAACCACCGGCGGACCAAAGGGAGCGGTGCTCACACATGCCGCGTTGGCCAACCACCTCAATGCCAAAATTGCGGATCTCAGCCTTTGTGCGACTGACCGCGTTGCTCAAACGGCTTCCCACTGCTTTGACATATCAATCTGGCAATTCTTGGCAGGCCTATTGGTCGGTGGAGCCATCGACATTTTGCCTTCGGCTGTAATTGCGGATCCTCGCCAATTATCAAAAACTTTGCGCGAGCGGAGGATCACGGTAATTCAGTTCGTGCCATCGCTCTTGCGTACCTACCTCGTTGCCACAGAAGGCGAGAGCACATCTCAGTTTGAGAACCTGCGCTGCATCTCAACTGTTGGCGAACCGCTGTCACCCGATCTATGTCGCAAATGGCTGACGCACCATCCGAAAGTTCCCATCCTCAATCATTATGGCCCAACGGAGTGCGGCGACGGCGTCACGCACCACTTGGTAACACAGCCGCCAGCCGCCAATGAAACCTACGTACCGATCGGCCGACCTATTCCCGGGCTTCGTGTCTACCTTGTCACGCCGGACAGTGATCCTCTGAAACTTGCATCGAGAGGAGAAGTTGGGGAGCTATGTGTCAGCGGTGCTGGCGTAGCTCTGGGTTACATCAATGACCCGGAACGCACTGTTGCCGTTTTCGTGGCGAATCCGTTCGACGACACGCCTAGCCACAGCCGTTTGTATCGGACCGGTGATTTGGCTCGCATCCGCGCCGATGGTTTGCTCGAGTGCCTTGGCCGAGCAGATCGGCAGGTCAAGGTACGGGGCTACCGTGTGGAATTGGCAGAGATTGAAACTGTTCTCAACAGCCATCACGGCGTCATGGGAAGCGCTGTAGTCCTGCATCGAAGCCAACATCGACGGGCGAAACTCACCGCCCGTGCAAAACTGGGGCGCGAAAATTGCGGTGAAAATGCATCAGCCATCGATGCAGATCTTGTGCCACCTCGCCTGATTGCCTTCGTAGTTCTGCGCGATCACTGCACTTTGCGACATCTGCAAGAGCATCTGCGCCGATACTTGGCGCCGTACATCATGCCGGATCAAATTTTTGAAGTGCCGACACTCCCACTCAACGCAAACGGTAAGCTCGACTACGGCCGCCTGCCGATTCCAGGTGGAATGCGCCCGCTGTCCGATGTTGCCTTCGTATCGCCACGATCAGAAATCGAACGACAGCTTGCGAACCTTTGGGAGCAGATCCTGTGCGTGGCTCCTGTCGGGCTCGACGACGCCTTCATCGATTTGGGCGGCGATTCGCTGCGAATGATGTTGCTCGCTAATCGGGTTCACCACCTTTTTGGTCGCCAGATACAACCGGGCCAACTTCACCGTTCCACGGTCCGGGAGTTGGCGCGGAAGATCGAGGAGGGCGCCGAGACACAGTTGCCTCCCATTATCCGCATTCCTGCCGCGGCGACGAAAGTGGTGCCGCCAACATATCTTCAAACTCACCTGTGGTTCCTCTGGAAGCTCGACCCCCAGGCACGAAACTACGAGCTTCGGACGGTCGTCAATCTTGAGGGTTCCTTGGATCGCGGTGCATTCGAGGCGGCCTGGACTGATTTACTCCATCGTTTTGATACGCTGCGGGTGAGATTCCTGGAGAAAGATGGCCATCCCCTGATGGCCTTTGACGGGCCGCTACCTCGACTAGAGTACCAAGATCTCTCGTCCTTGCCTTCAATGGCTCAATCCGAGCACGTCGCGGCAATTCAGCGGCAACACAACGCGCAACCGTTCGATTTGGCGACTGGCCCACTCCTTCGGACCGCCCTCGTTCGTAGGAACGAGCGCCTGCACGAGCTATACCTAACTACCCATGAGATCATCATGGACGCGTGGTCGCTTTCGGTGTTGGCGCGCGATCTACGACGCCTCTACGAGAGCCATACGGTTGGCCGCGCCGCAGCTTCGCCAGCAAAGCCCGAAATTGGCCTCGGCGACTACGCTCTGTGGGAAGCAAAAAATCTCACCCCTGATCGCTACAATGTCCAAGGGACATACTGGCAGCAGATGTTAAGCGGAGAATTACCGGTCCTCGAGCTGTCAAGCGATCACGAACGCCCTCGACACCTCACATATGCCAGCCACGCCCACGGGCTAGCATTGGATGCGGGCGTGACGGCCGCGCTCCGTCGTGTGGCTGCTGACAACCGGTCAACATTATTCGCAACACTTCTGGCAGGGTTTGCGATCGTGCTGGCGCAATATGCCGGACAGGACGAGGTCGTAGTGGGAGCGCCTCACGTAGTCAGGCAGCGCCCCGGTACCGAGCAGCTTCTTGGCTTTTTCCTCAATATGCTGCCGTTGCGGCTGAAAATCGACGACACGGAAACGTTCAATACGTTGGTAAAGGGCGTACAGGAAACTGTTTCGGACGCCATATCACATGGTGACTATCCGTTCGGGCAGATGCTGGAGACCCTTAACATTGCACGACGCAGCAACATATCACCGGTCTTTCAGGTCATGTTCAACATGTACTCGGAGCAACCGGAGGAAGTACACGGAGACGGCGGAAGACTGACCATCACCGTCCGTGAACTGGAGCTGGGTTACGCCAAGTACGATCTGATACTCTACGCGCAGGAGGAAGGGGACGGCGTCTATCTTCAACTGACGTATTGCAAAGAGATCCTCGAGGCACCTCAAGCCGAGCGGATCCTGCGCAATTTGGAACACACGTTGAAGCATTGCGTCGCAGCGCCCGACGCACCGCTCAGTTCTCTCGGACTATTGCACGAGAATGAAGTGCGATTTCTTGCGTCCTTCAACGACACGAGCCGCGATTTCGGTTGCAAGGCAACCTTACGTGAACTGTTCGAGGCCCAGGTGCAACGCACTCCAGAACACACCGCCTTTTTCTGGAACGGAGGCCGAATTTCCTACGCTGAACTGAACGACTCGGTCGACCGTATTGCCAATGGATTGGCTGGTCTGGGTGCACGCGCAGGGGATCGAATAGCAATCGCGACAGATAGGGGAATTGCAACGCTGGTGGCGCTCCTTGCTTGCGTGAAGGTGCATGCCGCATATGTCTGCTTAGGGCCTGAGTTGCCGCAAGCTCGCGCTGTTCACATCTTACGGGCAACATCCCCGAAGGTCCTGCTGATCGACAGCGAAATTCATGCTTCCTGGGCATGCTACGAAAACTCGCCATGCCAGGTGGTGTCACTGAATTCCCTCTCGGGAACCGCTCCGATAGGGGGGTTGCCTCGTCCGGTCTTGCCTCATGATATCCTGCACATCGTCTTCACGTCAGGAACGACCGGAGAGCCGAAAGGAGTGCTCGTCCCGGCGTCGGCGTGCCTCAACCGTTTGCACTGGATGTGGTCAGAGTTGCCGTTCCTTGCCGGTGACGTTGCAGTGGTCCAGAAGTCCGCAACACTTGTCGCAAGCACTTGGGAAATTTTCGGTCCGTTGCTGCAGGGGGTTCCCGCTTATTTGCTGTCCCGAGAGGAGCTTGTCATCCCAGAACGGCTGCTGTCCGTGCTTGAAAACCATAAGATCAGTCATCTCCTCGCCGCCCCACCCATCCTGGATGGACTGATCATGGCGCGCTCGACCGGCGGTCCGTCGGCAAGTGCGCTTCGGCTGGTTGCTAGCAGCACTCAGGCACTGCCGCCTGACCTCGTCAAGCGCTGGACGCTCGCGTTTCCAGCCACAAATCTCTTTAATTTCTATGGCTCGACAGAGTGCAGTTCCAATGCCGCCTGGCACCAAGTGGATCATTCACTTCCGCTTGATTCACGTAAAGTTCCTATAGGTCGACCGATTGCAAATGTGCAGTTGAGCGTGCGAAGCAGGAAGCTGGAACTTATGCCGCGCGGCGCGCTGGGTGAGTTGTGTGTCACAGGTGCATGCCTGAGTCTTGGGTACCTCGAAAACATAGAGCAACCGGCAACTCGGTTCGAAATGATGGAAGACGGCCACTTGCTCTACCGGACTGGTGATCTTGCCAGATTCCGGGAGGATGGGACGCTGGAGCTTCACGGCCGCGCTGATGACCAAGTCAAGGTGAATGGTTACCGCGTCGAACTCGACGAGGTCGCGCATGCGCTCCGCTCGCACCCCGCCGTAAGCGATGCTGGGGTCGCGTTGCATGCCATGCCGGATCGGGGCGGCCTCCTGCTGGGCTATGTGGTCAGCACTGCCGATCTCCTCGATGAGGCCGACCTTCTGGCATTCACACGGGAAATACTTCCAACATACATGGTGCCAGCGCGTATTATGCGAATTGATGAACTGCCTCGCAATCCAGGTGGCAAATTGGACCGTCGCGCCTTACCACAGCCAACTGCGATGTCCGCGGGCAAAGGAAGGACACCGCAAACGGTAACCGAGGTAGCCCTCGCGGAGATTTGGGAGCGTCTGTTGTGTTGCGAAGAGGTTTCAGCCGAGGACGAGTTCTTCGCTCTTGGGGGAACTTCGATCCTAAGTGTGCGATGCGTGTCCGACGCTAGCCTTCGTGGCCTGCGCCTCACCGTCGGCGAACTCTACGACAACCCTCGACTGGCCGATCTGGCGAGTCTCATTGACGCACACAGGGATGCCCTGCCCAATGAGACTACATTCGATCGCGTCAAATCCGAGAATGTGGCCCCGCCTTTTTCGCCCACCATGCGTTTCTTCAGCCAGCACATGGGCTACGATGAGCACTTCAATTTGTACGGCCTGTGGAAATTCAGCGCGGGAGAGCTTGATGGAACGCTCTTGTCACAAGCCGTTGCCACGCTGGGTGACGAGCATCCCATGCTTCGTACCCGGCTCGTTCGCTCAGGCGGGACTCCGGCGCGCACGCTCCCGACCGACGACCCGCTAACGTTAGAACGTATCACACTCCCCGCCGATTTGCCGGAAATGTGGGAAGAGATCGTGTCAGAAAAAACCGAACAGGCACAGTATGCCTTCCGGTTCGACGGTCGCACCCCCCTCCTCAGGGTGTTACTGTTCGAGGGGGGCCAACCGCAGACACAGCGAAGCTGGCTATTCATTCTCGTGCACCACTTCCTTACAGACGGCTACGGTTTTCGTTTGTTAATTGGGGAACTGGAACGCCTCTATAGGACTGCGGCGGCTGGCCTAGAGGTCAAGCCAACCGCCCTCACAGGCCACGCCAGAATAGCCAATTGGCTTAACCTCCTTCGCAATCATGCGATAGATCATGCCGAGGAAGAGCTCGAATACTGGGAATCCCGACCTTGGGCAGCATTGATGCCCTCCGGTTCTCCACTGGCTCTAGCGGCGGCGCGTTCTGGAGGAGGCCCAACGCCATCCGATCCTGTCGGCGCGCGTCGCATGCAGGCGTTGTTGCGGGCCGGCGAAGTGGATAACCACGAATTCTTGCGGTTGTGTGAATCCCAAGCGACTCGATTTCTCAGCATCCCTCAAGTGGAAACCGCTGCACTGCTGGGGTTTTCTGATCGTGCTGGGATCGATGGGCTGGATCTTATTCTATTGGCTTTTTTGCGAACACTAGGTGGCGATCGTCCAACGCTTGGACTTTACGTGGACAGCCTCACGGCCCTGCGCGCCCCTGTGTTGGGCGGTGTCGATCTATCAAATAACCTTGGTATCTGCTGTGAACTCTTGCCAATGCCACTGGTGGTCGATGGCACTGAACCAGCGATGGCGCAACTGCGCTCTGTAGCCGCCCAACGTCGCAGGATACCCACCCTTGGCCTTGGCCTGCGTGCTCTCCAAGCATTTCATCCTGACGAGAGAGTGGTGGCGCGCGCGGCGCGATTGCCAACGCCGCGTGTTTTGATCAATTTCCGTGCTCCTCTAGCGGTCATTGGCGGGCGCCGTTTTTTGGGGCAACAAGAGGCGCCGTTATGGTGTGGCGAGGACATGAATTTTAACAAACACCATTGGCTTGAATACTCAATCGATGACGTGAATAGCTGTTTGCGCATTGTGCAGCAGCATAACTATTCGCGTATTGATGGATCATCTGCCACGTCAACTGCAAACAAATTGCAGAACAATCTAACGGGAATCATTCGCGAGATTTGCATTAAACAATAAAAACGCTCAAGCGACTCCGGTGTCCGACGATATTCTACCTAAAGCAGGGCTCAAATGAAATCGACCCGGTTAGAGCAGCTCGAGAACGATCCCATGGTGCCACTTGTGCTGAGACTTGCCGTTCCAACGATTGTGGGACTTTGCGTCAGTGCGGCCTACCACCTTTTGAATGCTTTCTTCGTTGGACGTCTTGGGGCAGAGGCGGTGGCCGCGCTTGCGATTACATTCCCAATTACCATGATTCTGACGCTTATCGGGCAAGCCGTGGGGACTGGGGCAGCATCGTCCGTGGCGCGCAGCCTCGGTCGGCATGACCATGCATCCGCAGCAGCATTCGCATTCACAGCAATTGTCTTGGGCTTGGGCGTTGCGATATTAGCTTCTGGTAGTATCGCGACCAGGATCAGCGTCCTCCTGACATGGTTTGGCGCTAGCAACAATACTCTGCCCTATGCGGTCGAATACCTGAGCCCGATCCTGTTTGCCCAGGTGCTGCTCGTATTCAACATGATCTGCGGCTTCATCGTCAGGGCCGAGGGGAACACGTTATTCAGCATGGCCACCCAGATTGTGGCATTTGTCCTCAACGCGGTGCTCGATTCCCTGCTGATCGTCGGATTGGATCTGGGGATCGCGGGCGCTGGTTTCGCAACATTGATTTCGCAAGTGGCTGCGGCCGCCGTGTACGTGTGGCATTTTGCGACCGCGTCCGGCGTGGTGAAGCTAGGCGGTCATCCAACAACCGGTTCATTGGAGCGTATAGGCGTCATTCTGGGGGCAGGAAGTCCGGCGGCGCTTGCGAGTGTGGCTGGCATTGCTGCCATGTGGCTGCTCAATTCTACTGCCAGCACATTTGGCGACGATACTTTGGCCGGGGTGGGTGTCGCAACGCGGCTGCTTTCCATAGTGGCTCTACCAATCAGTGGCCTGTGCATCGGTGCCCAATCTGCGGTCGGCTACAACATCGGTGCGGGAAGGGGCGACAGAGTGCGGCAGGCATTGACCGTAATACTGTCCCTATCCTTAGCGTTCTCATCGATGTGCGCGCTCATAGGCATCTGCCAATCGCACGCTTTGGCCGCCTGGTTTGTTACGGAGACGTCAGCTATCGCGATCGCGGAACGCGCAATTGCTGCATTCCTAGCCGCTTTTGTTTGCTTTCCCGCAGTGGCAGTCACTATTACGCTGATCCAGGCCAAAGGCGAAGTGACGCGGGCATCGCTGCTCGCAATTACGCCCGATGGGCTATTCCTGATGCCACTCCTGCTAGTGTTGCCGCGGTGGATGGGCGTCAACGGTCTCATCATTAGTCCCGTTCTCAGTGAGGCTGCTGCTGGCCTGACTGCCGCGCTCGTCCTCTATCGAGAGTGGCGGCGCTTGAGCAGAGATGAACGTTCCCTTCGCGTTTGAAAGCGCAGCTACTTTCGGCGAAAAGGGCGAATCACCAAATGGGAAATACAAGCCTCTCAAATGAATTTGTGAAGATCTGGCAGATTGATCTGAACGTTCCGACCCACCCGTGGCCGGACTGCCTTGCCTGGTTGGATCACGAAGAGCAGGAAAGATATCATCGTTTGAAGCATCGGCACGACGCGCGAAGGTTTGCAGCGGCGCACGTGGCCCTACGCGAAATCTTGGCCGGTTGCTTGTCTATTGAGCCCTGGGATGTGAAACTTGCGTACAGCCGATGGCGTCGCCCATACGTTCCCGGAGGGCCTTTTTTTTCGATGAGCCGGAGCGGCGATCTGGCACTTGTCGCCTTATCTCACCAGCCTTTGCTCGGCATCGACGTCGAATGCCTCGACCAAGCGGTTGAATGGAGCTGGCTTGAGACCATTTGGTCGCCAGCAGAATGGCGACGGCTTCGGACGATGACGAATGCTCCTGAACTACTGTTGCGCCTTTGGGTTCGTAAAGAAGCCGCAGTAAAAGCTCTGGGACTCGGACTTGCCCACCCCCTGTCGCAGGTCGTGGTTCCACTCTCGGGACAAACTGGTCCCAATGGCGCGCGTCTGTGGCTTCGGAACGAGCAGGGAAGCCACTGCTGGCGTGTATACGATTTGCCAACAAAGGTTGGTTTCATCGGATCGATCGTAACGGCGCGGCCTGTCGCTCCTGAGAGTCTGGCAGTGCATTTGTTCCCCGCCGCAGGTGATTGGAGCGGCGCCGTTGCCAAAAGCACAGGTTCGCTTGTTGCGCCGCAGCACCCCGGCTCGACCGCTCGCGCCTAGAGCGTTTCGCCTCCATGCTGGATCGTATCCGCGGGAAATGAAGTAGTTTCTGCATTTGTCGCTCGACGAGAACGGCCAGCTTGAGTTTCGGCATGCAATTTTTCAGTGCCGATTGACAGTGGCGGCAACTGCCGGAGCGTCGTGCGAGACCAGGCCGCGGCACGCTCGACGGCGACGGTCGCCGCTTCAGCCCGGAACTCAACATTCTTCATCGTCCTGACACTGTCGCCGAACGCAAGCAGTTCGGGCACTGATGGTGTGGATACCCCTCCTCGCCGGCAGCGCAATATCATGCTGCCCAGGTTCGCCGTTTATATTGGAGGTATTCATGGAGAGCGCCGCTGTAATCGTGATGCACTTGACTAAATCCGTGTTCGAACTGCATGGTGCAGGCTACCGCAAACCGCTGTTCCGGAGCAAGCTGACGCGAGGTCAGCTGCGCACCTTTCTTGCGAGCTACCCGTCAACGATCCTAGCGATGGAGGCCTGTGCTTCATCACATTATTGCGGGGCGAGAGATCTGCTATGGGCCAGGAGGTTCGACTTCCCCCGCCGATCTACGTGAAGCCGTTTGTCAAAAGGCATGAGAACGACGCAGCCGATGCTCAGGCAATCAGCGAGGCTGCGGTCCGGCCGATCATGCGTTTCGTGCCGGTGAAAACCGCTGAGCAGCAATCGCGGGCCATGGTGTTTAAGACCCGCAATCTCCTGGTCCGCCAGCGCAAGCAAATCGCCATTGCATTGCGCGGCCACCTCATGGAATATGGATCGCCATCCCGGCCGGTCTCCCTTTTGACGGAAACTGGAGCGTGAGATCGAAGACCCCGATACGGCGCCGCCCTGCTGGTCGTTGAACTCGCACGTCTGCAGCTGGACCAGCTTCGAGCTTGTAACGAAAAGATTGCTGCCGTCGAGCTGCCGATGAAAGATGACGCCAAGCGTGGTCCCGAAGCAATTCGTCTGCAGACCGCGCCTGTAATCGGCCCTGTCAGCGGCAATCAAAGCTGTCGGGCCGGATATGAAAAAGCTTACAAAGCGGGCGCGGCTTCGCAGCGTGGCTCGGGCTGGTGCCGTTGCAAAGGTCGACCGGCGGTCGTCAGAAACTGGGACGCACATCGAAAATGGGACAGCGCGACATCAGACGGCTTCTGATCATTGGAGCGCGTTGAAAAACGGGGCACCGAGTGGATCCTGGCTCAAACAGATGCTCGATGCAAACCGCGCCTGTTGGTCGCGATTGCGCCTGCGAACAAAACGCCGCGCGCGATCTGGGCGATGATGACAAGAGATCAGGAATCTCGGGATGTGCCTGTTTCGGCGCAACGCCGAAACTAAGCATTTTCGATGATGTAAGGAGGACTTCGGACAGTAAGGACTACAGACGGACAAGATCGAGGTCAGGAAAACCAGGCATTCCAGAGGGCTTCGCGCCCGCGACATATGGACCCGACCTTTGCATCGCCATACCTGCCCCGCGGCAAATTGAAGGCCGCTTCAATAGAGGCCTGCCACATGACCGCACCCGATCTCAGGTTCAAACTGTCCGAAAAGCCCTTGCATCGCCCGGGTATCCACACATGGGAGTGCGATCTCATTCAGTTTCGCAAGAAGTTCGGCAAAGCCAACGTAACGTCACTGGTGGAGCGGGTCAGTCGCTTTGCGGTCTTCCTGCGCAACAACGACCGGCAATCGAAGCCGATCATCGACGGGCTGATTGAGGTGCTCCAACCCCTGCCCCACGCCGTTCGACGCTCCATCACCTTCGACCGGGGGCACCGAGTTCAGCGAATGGCACTATCTGCAGGCTGGCATTGGAACGCAGACATGGTTCTGTGACCCGCAGTCGCCCTGGCAGAAAGGCACGGTCGAGCAATGGCCGGGTTCGCAAATAGCTTTCGAGAGAGGTGGATCCCCTGTCGATCAGCGACGGCGAGCTGAAGGACATCTGCGACCGGCTCAACTCGACACCGCGTAAGTGCTTGGGCTACCGGACGCCCGCGGAAGTCTTCCGCAAGAAACTGCTCCGCAAATGCGGCGTGTCGGATAGCGTCACACGTCACAGTTCGGCATGGACCTACACTCGAGGATTCAGCTCGACTGCCGAGTGCGTAGCGCATTGGCGTGGCGAACTGGCTCCGTGTGAAGGATCAGTCTCGTCGCGGGATTGACACGTAGCTCATTGAAGCGTGTCCCGCTCTTAGCCAAACCGCGCAAGCAACTGCACGTTTTCCAGGAGCCAGAACGAGAAGGCCGTCATCGTGCCGGTCATCATGGCGACACCCATCGCGACCATGACGCCGCCCGCGCCGACCTGCAGCGCGCGCCCAAGTTTTCGCACGGCCTTCAGGCGCCGCATCAGGTGATCGGCAAAAACCGCGGACAACAGGAACGGAACGCCGAGGCCCAGCGAATAGATGGCGAGGAGAACAATGCCCGCCGAAGCCGTTGACGAGAGCGCACTAACGGTGAGGATCGCGCCTAGCACGGGACCGATGCACGGGGTCCAGCCAAAGCCGAAGGCGAGTCCCAGCAAAAACGCACTGACCGGACGACCGCCGCGGATGCTGCCATGGAAGCGCAGATCCCGTTCGAACCAGGGCACGCGGACAAGGCCGGTCATGAACACGCCGAGGAAAATGACCATCGCGCCGCCAATGAGTGTCGCCTCGTCCCGATAAGAAGAGAGAAGCCGACTGAAGGCCGTAGTGGTCGCGCCGAGCCCCACGAAGACGGCCGAGAAGCCCAGTACGAAGCAGACGCTGAGCGACAGCGTCACGAGCCGGCCGGCAGTCGCATCACCCTGCCGGGCGAGCGCATTGCCCGAAACATACGAGATGTATCCTGGCACGAGCGGCAGGACGCAGGGCGACAGGAACGAGGCGAGCCCCGCCATGAAAGCTGTTATCAGGCCGATATTTGACATCGCCGACATCTGTATCTAAAGCCCCTGCGGCGACTTGATCAACCGCTTCATCTCGTCGGCATTGCGCGCACCCTGTACGATCTCATTGCCGACGACGAAAGAGGGCACACTAAAGAGGTGCAGGTCTCGGGCGAGCGCTCTGGTGCGCTTGATTTCCTCATCGACCGCGGTGTCTTCCATATCCTTCTTGAGCCGCTCGAGGTCGAGCCCGAGCTGAACGGCGATTTCCAAAGTTGACGTCTTGGTCACCGGGCCCGGGTGTGCCATCAGGGCCTCGTGCAACGCGAGAAACTTGCCCTGCTTCTGGCTGGCGAGCGCGGCACGGGCAGCAAAGACTGAGTCGGGGCCGAAGACGGGGTTTTGCTTGAAGACGACGCGCAGATCTCTGTCGTCCCGCTCCAATCCAGCGAGCATCTGTGCCGCCTGGCGGCAGTAGGTGCAGTTGTAATCGAAGAACTCCGCGAGGTTGGTGCTGCCCTTTGGGTTGGCTCCAACCGGCGAATCAGGATCGTTGAAGATTTCGTCGTGCCGCTGCACAATAACGGCCGCCAGCTCGTGGTCTTTCGCCGCCTGCCGAGGTGCTTCCGTCCCGTTCACGGATTCGGCGATGACTTCCGGAGTAGCGAGCACACCGCTAAGTCGCTGGTCCAGGTACCAGATTGCATATAGCAGTGAAAGGCCTGCCAGAACAAAGTAAACGGACTTCCAGCTTAGCCTCATAGCGATTTCTCCTCATTCTGGGGAGCCGCCTGGCAACGACCGCCCGTCAAACCATTGTTTTTGAACTGGCGATGAAGCGCCTGCCACCCAGAGCGGGCGATTACGATCATGATAATCTCCTATTGAAAGTCACAGTTTTTCCGACCTTCGTTATGTTGGCCACCTGGCCTTGTCCATAGTGCTGGACAGACACTCGCAAAATAGCTTGCGACGACTTCTTCTCGATCGCTAAGGATTGGGGAGAACCTCGCCGTGTCGTGCCAGACGAGGAGCGGTTCATCACCAATGGCTCTATGGCCCCATGTCGCATGCTCGACACCAAGCGTTGTTGAGCTGGCGACGAGTGTTGGGGCGGAGAAATAATCCGCGAGGTGGGTTCGGTTATCCTATTCGCTAGAGGTCTCCCGTCTCGTTGTGCCAACAGCCACCCTTTTGTCAGCAGTAGCTGACAGCAGCCTGAAGGCTACCGGCGATTTGCTCAAAGGCGATCCAGCGTGGTCTCAAGTTCTGTCGATAGAAACGTCCCCTCGACCTGGCAGCTCTCGGCACACCTGATGTGAATGCTTTCCCACCGCCTTGAGTATGGGTTACCTCACCAAAAAGATAACGCCGCCGCGGGCTCCGCGCAGCCATCGACGAAAGCCGCCCGCGCGCCACGTTCGAACGCGCTGACCAGGAGCAAGGCGGACGTCTTCGAGATCTCGTTCGAATCGCGGGTCGCTTTCCAACTGGACGACATTCCTCTGTTGCCGAGTACTCCCTTCCGCGTAATGTGTTTTTGGCGATTCAAGATTCTTGCTTGGTGAGGAGGCCAGCAATGATGGCGCGACCTCTTTCTCTGGATTTACGCCAGCGCGTCGCCGCCGCTTTGGGATGTCGGCGGCGACGGCGGTGCGGATCGGCCAGCTTGACCGGTCCGGCCGCGGTTTGGCGCCGGCCAAGATGGGGCCATGTCAAACCGATGCTGCGGGGCGCGGCGGCCGATGAGGTTCACCGCCGACTGGCGGCCAAAACCGATTGGACGGTGCGGGCGCTTGCCGCCGATCTGAAGGCGGCCGGGATCGATGTCTCTCATGACACCGTTTGGCGTTTCCTGCGCCGCGAAGGGAAGACATTTAAAAAAACGCTGATCGCCAGCGAGCAGGACAGGCCGAAGGTGGCGCGGTTCCGAAGCCGCTGGAAGACCCGTCAACATCGACTTGATCCGCACCGCCTGGTGTTCGTTGACGAAAGTGTGCTGCAGAGCAGCGGAAGGAGTTCAATATGAACTAAGAGCGTTTCGCACTGACTGGGGGTTAAGATCGAAAGGACTGCCGACGTGAGCATTCTGGTCACGGGGCCGGACGGGAGTCGTGGGGACGCTCGGCGGTAGCGTCGGATAGGTCACCTGCGGCTGGACTCCGGTGAGTGTTCGCAAGAAGGCGATGATCTTCGCAACTTCCTCAGCGCCTAGTTCAGTGCCTAGCTGGGTCGCACCCATCACAGCTACGCCCTGCTTGAGGTCCCACGCATGGCCGTAATGGAAGTGGGGGGAGCGTGATGTTCTCAGAGTCGGGACCTTGAAGACGTAGGCATCGGCCAACTTCCCTGTTACCTGAAGGCGGCCTTTGTCGTTAGGGCAAGAACTCCGAGCCAGGGTTCTCGACCACGCCAAATGGAGCGTACATGCCGCCGCCCACATTTATTCCGTTGTGGCAGGCGGAGCATCCGTCGACGCAAAGCCTGAGGCCTTCCTTCGCTTCAGCGGTGAGCGCGTTCTCATCCCCGTTTGTGTATTGGTCGAACGGCGCCTCGGGTGTGGTCAGTGTCGCCTCGAAAACGGCAACGGCCTTCACGACATTGTCGTACGTCACGGATCGGCCTCATGCGGGAAGGCTTTGCCGAACGCCTCCACATAGCCGGGAATGCCTTTGAGCTCCTCGACGGCGTGCTCAGGGGAATGGGTGCACCGACCTGCTCCTTCAGGTCAGCCGCCCGGCCGTCCCAAAACTGAGCAGTACCAAAGACGGAGTTGAGTGCAGTCGGCGCGTTGCGGCCGCCACGCTGCCGCTATAGCCTATCGAGGTGGGTCGCCCGTTAGCGCCGCCGCGCCCGATCTGATGGCAGGTGTTGCAGCTGATGTTGTGCGTTTTCCAAAGTCGCGGTTCGAAATACAGCATCTTGCTGGGCTCGAGCGTCTCGGGTGTCGCCGAATTGTGATCCAAGGCCGGCGGTTCGTTGAGAATGGCGCTGAATAACGGTCTCGCCTCATCCAGCAGATTGTGTTGCCCCTCGTTGTAGAGGCAAAAAGACGTGATCCGAGTGCCCTAGGCCGCAAACTCATAAACGGACTTTGGTAATCGGGAAGAAGATGATTCAAAGGGGCCTTGATTTGGAGGCCTTGCGTGACCCGTCGTCGTTTCGACCTGACCGATTTCGAGTGGGCGATTATTCAGCCCCTACGCCGAACAAGAGTCGCGGCGTGCCGCGGGTCGATGACCGGCGGGTGATCAACGGCATTTTGTGGCGGTTCCGCACAGGCTCGCCTTGGGCGGACGTACCGGAGCGATATGGGCCTTACACCACCTGCTACAACCGCTTCGTGCGATGGAGGAAAGCGGATGTTTGGGATCATGTCTTGCGTGAGATCGCAAAGGCCTTCGACGGCAACATCGTCATGATCGACAGTTCCTGTGTCCGCGTTCATCAGCATGCGGCCACGGGAAAAAGGGGGATCGAGACGATGGCTGCATGGGACGTTCCCGCGGCGGTCTGACCACGAAAATCCACGCGGTCGTCGACGCAGACGGCAGACCGATCAGCCTTGATCTGACAGCAGGGCAAGCCCACGACAATCGGATGGCAGAACCGATGCTGCGGGACATGCGCGAAGGCGCGATCCTCCTTGCTGACCGCGCCTACGACACCAATGCCTTGCGAGACTTGGCCAAAGAAAAACGGGCTTGGGCCAACATTCCAGCAAAACGGAACCGCAAGGCCAGCTTCCCCTTCAGCGCATGGGTCTATCGCCAACGCAATCTGATCGAGCGCTTCTTCAACAAACTCAAACAGTTCCGCGGCATCGCAACCAGATACGACAAAGACCCACGCAACTTTCTTGCTGCCGTCAAGTTAGTCGCGACACGCATCTGGATCAGGTCGTTATGAGTCTATGCCCTAGCTCGAAAGGTCCGCCCCACGCCGAGCGGAGACCGGTGACAAGACCTGTTTTCATGGAGGACATAAGAGACATAGACATGACACCCGCTGCTTTGATCGTGCACCGGTTCAGGCAATAAACATGCCGGAGCAATCTTCTCCTTGTGTTTCACGATTCCAGCACCGATCCCTCAGGCGATTATCGTCTCTACCCTCTCCCGGCGAAATTCTGCCCGGGACCGCGGAGATGCTTGCGCCCCAACACCGGGCGTAATCCACGAAGTTTACCGGTCGCCCTCGGCCGACGCGTTGTGCAACACGTCAATGTCGCATGGGTTTGTCCGATGTAGCGGCGATGTTGGCCATGGGAGACAGCTGATTCGATCGGTTTACATTGTATTTAAACGCTTTTTTCTTTGGCACGCCTATTGCTTTGAACCATTTGCAGACGCGTCACGGACCACGACAAGCGTGCGGAGAATGTCGAAATGTCAAAACAATGCTTTGTGCCGGGGCCTGGGCCCGCGCCCGGCCAGCCTACCGCAGGAGGCTCCCGATGGGGAAGAAGGAAGAGGCGGTATTTGCGAAGAAATGGTCGAGCCAATACTGCACGGGAGCTTTTGCCCTCGTGGCCGACGAGACATGCTGGGGTGTTTTCGCGTGTCCGTGCACTTGCCCTGAGTATGGTCGCGCTACAATGTGTGACGACTTCAGGAGTGGCGGCCGCGGAGGCCCTGCTTCGCGAAGCCAAGATTGCAAATTTCATGCTGAGCAACGGCATGGAGGTGGTCGTCATACCCGATCACCGGGCGCCGATCGTCAGGCAGATGGTCTGGTACAAGGCCGGTAACGCCGACGAACCACCTAGCAAATCCGGCATCGCTCATTTCCTGGAGCATCTGATGTTCGAGAGAACGAAGAAGCATCCGGCCGGCAAGCTTCCCGCAAGATCGGCGATGAGGAGAACGGCTTCACGTCTTCCGACTACACCGCCTACTATCCGATGGTTCCGCCGGAGGGCGCTCGGGACAATGATGGAATTCGAAGCTGACCGGATGCGTCATCTCGTACTCACCGACGCGGTGGTCGCGTCCGAGCGCGATGTCTTTCAGCGAGGGGCAGATGCAGGCGACCCTCGGGCGTCGATCGAAACGCCTCTCGGCGTCGAACCGAGCTCGGTGAAGCCGCATCGGCTGGAGCTGCTCGTCAAAATGGCGCACGGCTCGATGTTGCCATTCCGGCGATCGCAACGACCTACCACTGGGCGTGCAACTGTCACGGCGACTTGGCCGAAGGTGCGCCTGACAACGTATCGCCGGATTGGCCGGAGACTGCATGATGGAAAAGAGGATTTCTTCAGCAACAGATGCGATCGACGACAACAATCAGGCGCTTTCGACCAGGCGGCACGCAATCCCATCAACCGTCTCATCCGCTGCACCTTCGCAAAGCGCATTTTCGAGCTGGGCGCGGGACCAGGCTTGGTTTCCTCTATGGCCGTTCCGGCGAGTGCTGCAATTTTCTGACCTGCGCCTGCAGGAACCCTGAAGAACCGCGGAGCGATCGAAGCGTTCAATGGAACCGGCGCCAGCCACTGGATATCGATTGTCCCGCCCTGATGAGGGAGATTGGTCCGTGCCTGCGATGAAACTCGCTCCGGATGCCATGAAGGACCTGCTGCGCGGCGTGGACAAGAGTATGCGTAAGGCTTTTTGACCGATCCAGAAAGGTGCTCCTTTGAGGAATCGGCGTCAATATCTGCCCTATGCTCGTCCCGTCGCTGACGATTGCCTTTTGGGCCGCATGGGCCACGTTACGGCAATCGGCTGATGATGGTGCGTGCATTGGCGGATCACGCACGCAACTGCTCATCGCTTTTGCTGAGGACGTCTGGACGATCCTCGCGTTGCTGACCAGCCGAAGGCAATTCTTTCATGAAACGCATCGTTCCGATGATCCTTACCGTCGCCCTGTTCATGGAGGACATGGATTCGACCATCGTTTCGACATCGCTGCCCGCGATCGCCCGCGACATCGGCGTCGGGCCGATAATGCTGAACCTGGCACTGACCTCCTACATGGTGGCGCTCGCGGTCTTCATCCCCTTGAGTGGCTGGATGGCGGACCGCTTCGACGCCAAGCGCATCTTTCGGGCGGCGATCCTCGTCTTCATGCTCGGTTCGGTGCTCTGCGCGATCGCCAATAGCCTCGTTGCACTCGTCCTGTCGCGTTTCCTGCAGGGAATGGGCGGCGCCATGATGACGCCGGTCGCACGTCTCGTGCTCATCCGCGGCACTCCGCGCAGCGAACTGGTCTCGACCATGGCGATGCTCACGATCCCGGCGCTCGTTGGACCTCTGGTAGGACCGCCGCTCGGTGGCTTCATCACCACGTACTTCTCCTGGCACTGGATCTTCTTGATCAACGTGCCGGTCGGCATCGTCGGTTATGTTCTCTCCGGCGTTTACCTTCCCAAGATGGAACGGCGAAACCCACCGCCGGTGGATATCCTCGGCTTCCTGCTCGGAGGCATCACTGCTGCCGGTGTCGTCTTTGGGTGTTCAGTCATCAGCTTGCCAACCCTGCCGCCTGCAGTCGGCTTCGCCATGGCGTCAATCGGGATCGCGGCAGCGCTCCTCTACGTCTTCCACGCGCGCCGCCATCCTGCGCCGGTGCTCGACCTTCGCCTCTTCCGCGACAGCGCCTTTCGGACCGCCTCGATCGGCGGGACGGTTTTCCGCATCTCCGTCGGCGCTGTGGCGTTCCTGATGCCCCAGATGCTGGAGAGCGGCTTCGGGCTCAATCCGTTCCAGTCCGGTCTCATCACCTTCATCGGCGCAGTCGGCGCCATCGCCACCAAGTTCGTTGCCCGGCACGTGCTCACGTTTACCGGCTTCCGCATGACGGTAATCGTCGCAGCCGCGCTCGCGGCCGGGGCGACCTTCGCGAATAGTTTCATCACGCCGGGAACGCCCTATGTGGTGATGCTCTGCATCCTGCTCGTCGCCGGTTTGGCGCGCTCCTTCTTCTTCACCAGTGTCAATGCGCTCTCTTTTGCCGAAATCGAGGATGCGGATGCGAGCAAGGCGACCTCGATGAGTGCCGTGCTGCAGCAGATCAGTTATGCGCTCGGCGTGGCTGTCGCAGGTGCCATCCTCGAGATCGACACGGCAATCAAAGGCGGGCCGCTCGCTCTTGAGGATTTCCACGTCGCCTTCATGATCATCGCTGTCGGCAACCTGCTGGCGGCGATACCCTTCGTGACCATGGCGAAGAATGCCGGCGCTTCCGTTTCCGGGCATGGGCTGGCGATGCGCGAAGGGGAAACGACGGGCGACAAGTAGTGCCTATTTAAGCTGGGGAGGCATACGAGTGGGAAAACCGCTTATACCAGCGGCATTTGCGCTTGACTCGTAGGGGATTCCCAAAAGGCGACGAGGTCTGACTCACTGCTGTCGCGAGCTGAAGGAGGCTTGGATGGCAGGGATTGCAATCACACGGATGGAGCTGACGGCGGCACAAGTTCGGGCTGCGGCGGCGAAAGTGAAGGATGCCGTGGCGGCGCGGCGCATGCTGGCGATTGCCTTGGTTTTGGAGGGCGTCGATCGTAAGACGGCGGCCGCGACCTGTGGCATGGATCGCCAGACGCTGCGTGACTGGGTGCATCGCTACAATGCGGAAGGACTCAGCGGCCTTTCCAACTGGAAGTCACCGGGGCGCCAGCAGTGGCTGACGCCGGCGCAGAAGGCCGCGTTGGCGGCGCTGGTGGAACAAGGTCCCGATCCGGAGCGCGACGGCGTGGTGCGCTGGCGGCGCAAGGACCTGAAGCGACGGATCGAGGAAATGTTCGGGGTCGTCACGCAGGGGCGCACGGTGGGCGCGCAACTGGCCGCCCTCGGTTTCGTGCGGCTGACGCCGCGTCCCCGTCACCCGAAGGCCGACGAAGCGGCCCAGGAGGCATTCAAAAAAACTTCTCCGACAAGGTAGCGGCGGCTCTACCCGAGCACGCCCGCGGCAGGCCGGTCGAGATCTGGTTGCAGGACGAGGCGCGGGTCGGCCAACAGGGGACGTTGACCCGGGTCTGGGCCCGCCGCGGTACCCGCCCGCGCGGCCCGCGCGACCGGCGCTGCAAATGGGCCTACATGTTCGGCGCCGTCTGCTCGGCGCGCGCCGCCTCCGCCGCCCTCGTCCTGCCAAAGGCCAATGCCGACGCCCTGTCCCGGCATTTGGCGGAGATCAGCCGCCAGGTCGCCGCCGGCGCGAACGCCATCCTCGTGCTCGACGGGGCGGGCTGGCACTGCGCCGCGGACCTCATCGTCCCCGACAACCTCACGCTTCTGCACCTGCCGCCCTACGCGCCCGAGCTCAATCCGGTCGAGAACATCTGGGAGTATCTGCGCAAGAACAAGCTCGCCATCACCGTCTTCGACGGCTACGACGACATCATCGATAAATGTTGCCGAGCCTGGAACTTCTTCGCAAACGACAAGAGCGCCGTCGCCTCCATCACGTCACGCAGATGGGCGCAGGTCAAACTTTAATGCCGTTGGTACCACACCTTTTTCGTGATCCAGCTCTGTCCCGGCCGCTCGCAGACCGCCGACAGCTTGTTGCCGTCTGGATCGCGGATGCAAGCAGTGTAGAAATCCGGGTGGAACGGCCTCAAGCCTGGCGCGCCTTCATTCGTGGCACCACTTGCGAGTGCCGCGGCGTAGAAGGCATCGACGACCGCGGCTTATCTGGAGAGCCATCATGGAGCCGTTGTCGGGTTGCAGAACGTATTCGTTTTTGAAGGCATACTTCGGGCGGCGCCCGACGACCTACAGATTTGGAAGATTCTATACCGATGGCTCGGCCATTGAACTATTTGACGTTGGACCAAGTTGCATTCGACAAGCCCCATCGAACGCCTCAACGGCCGTGGCCATGATCTTGGCCGATCTGGGGGTCGAAGGTATCAACGTGGTTCCGAGAGGCGGGGCGAGAAAATGGAAGCTCGAGCATGCAAACGCCGCGGACCCCTAAACATTTATGTTCTCTCGAGGTCTTCTGCCGTCGCCTTCGTCCCCTGCCCCAGTTGAACTTGCAGGCGGTCATGCCAACAGGCTCAAGTGAAAAACGCACGCGAAATGGCTCCATGGAACAGGCGCGCTCCGTCTCTGCCGTCCACCTGCTCACCCTGGAGAGCATTACACCAACCGCAAGTGTCGCGCCAAGTGGGCTCGTTGCGAGCGCGATTGCGGCGTTACCGCTCCTCAGCGATTGCCGGCCTGCTTCGGTTTGCTGCCGCCGCACGAACTACCCTGGCCATCAAAGCATCGACCAAAAGGAGGTTGTGACAACGCGGGGTCAATTTCGAACCCGCTCAATGGGAGATTTGCAGGGGCGACACGGGAGATGGAGGGCAGACCAAAGCGCCCGCAAAAAACGAGAATGCTGATCCGAGCTCTGCGATTAGACAAATAGGCGAATGCGAAAATTACCCTTTGATACAGTTCTAATCGCCAATCGAGGCGAGATTGCCGTACGCATCATCAAGACCCTGCGCGAGCTGGAACTGCGCTCCGCAATTGTCTACCACGACCTCGATGGGGAGCTCCGGCGGTCTCGATAGCCGATATGGCCATTGGCGTAAGCGGTCGCACGCAAGTCGCGGCCCATCTTGATAACGCACAAATCATAGCTGCCGCCCGAGAGGCGAACGTTGGGGCGATGCACGCAGGGTATGGATTCCTTTCAGAAAACGCGGAGTTCGCAAGGGCGGTGGTCGAGTCCGTGTTCGCCTTCGTCGGACCCACTCCTGAGATCATCCAATTGATGAGCGACAAGATCAGGGACCGCAACTTCGTTCAGCGGGACGGATTCCCGGTCGTGCCTTCAGCGATCGAAGAAGATGATCCTGCAACGTTCATCCTGAGGGCGCGATCCATTAGAACGCCTTTGCTGGATGTAAAGATATATGAAGCCACTTCAGCGATCGCGGAACGCCTTGATACTCCTCGATCTTCTTTTTTAATTTTCCTTCAAAATTTACTTTTGCAATGTCACCGAAAATTGTTACATCGACTGAATATGTATTCAGTCATACGACAGGTTCACATAAACGACTGAATAATTCTCAAAAAATTCAAACCGTTTCCAAGAGAAGACAGGTAGCGTTCTCCGCACAACTAGGTGGGAGAAAGCAATGGATCATGTTACGCGTCCGCTGTCGCATGGCCAGATGGGCCTGTGGATACATCATCAAAAACGACCGACTGGTAGCGAATACAATTTACCGGTCGAACTGCGCATAAAGGCACCGTTCGATATTGATGCCTTGCGGCGCGCCCTTCAATCATTGATCGACCGCCATGAAATGCTGCGCACGGCCTTTCACCAAGAAGGCGGGCGGGTCGTCCAGCGCATTCATGAGACAGCCTCTCTGAGCTTTCATGTCGTTCGGCTACAAGGTCTCGAAGACGCTGACTTCCATCACTCCATCGCAGCGGAAGCTCGCTCGCCTTTCGATCTGGAACATGGGCCGGTGTTTCGCGCTCACCTGTTCATCCGCAGTGCCACGGAAGAGGTTCTCCTCCTCAATTTCCACCACATCATTTCCGATGGCTTCAGCATTCGCGCCTTTTTGCACGAGTTCGGCAGATACTACCAGGCGTGCTGCGGCGACACGGATATGCCGGGTCTGACCACGGCGGCTCCTTACGGGGACTTCGTAGCCTGGCAAGAGCGCCTCCTTGCCGGCGACGACGGAGAACGCATGTGGGCCTACTGGCGCAGCCAGCTTGTTGATCATGAACCTGACCTGGCCCTTCCGACCGACAGACCACGAGCTGCACTTGCCACGCACAACGGGTCAGTTTTTTCCGTGAATATTCAGATGCCGCTGGTCACGCGCTTGGAGCGTCTGGCGCACAAAGAAAAAGTGACGCTCGCCACCGTCCTGCTTTCTGCCTTTTATGTCCTGCTGCATCGTTATGGCGACCAGGACAACATCACCCTTTACGTGCCACGCCTCGGTCGTCCGACAGGAAATTTTTCAGGGACCTTCGGCTACTTTGTGACTATGGCGGCCCTACGCCAGGATCTTTCCGAAAATTCCATTTTCCTCGACCATTTGCAGCAGGTTCGTCAGCTCATGCGCTGCGCGCGCAGCCACGAGTATTTTCCTCTTTCCCTGCTACTGGAGAAGCTCAAGCTCCCCCCTGCAACTGATCGCGATCCGCTCGCGCAAGCAGTTTTCAACTTCATTCCGGAGGCGGTTAGTTCTCTTGGCTACACGCCATGCGACGTCGACCTCTCCGGCTTGCCTGCGCAAATCCGGCTTTGCGAGACCGATATCTGGATCGATCTTGATTTTCGGATCCTGGCCAGCAAAGAAAGTGTCCGCCTACATGTCGTATACAATGCGGATTTGTGGGATCCTAGCACCATCGAGCGGCTGGCGCAGCACTATCAGTTGTTGCTTGAGGCGATTGCAGATGCGCCAGCGCGACGGATAGGCGACTATAGTCTTCTAACTCCAGAGGAGGAGCACCAGCTCCTTCGTGATTTTAACGACACAGCTGCACGTTTTCCGTCCGACATTTGCCTGCACACCCTGATCGAAGCGCAGGCTGCGGCTCACCCAGACAATATCGCTGTCAGTTGCTCATCGGAGGCGCTCAGCTACGCCTTACTTGAGCAAAGGGCAAACAGGCTTGCCCGTCATCTAATTTCAAAAGGTGTCCGCCTTGGAGACGTGGTCGGCGTCCTCGTCGAGCGTTCGTGCGATCTCATTGTCGGCTTTCTAGCGGTCTTGAAGGCGGGGGCCGTCTATCTTCCTCTCGATCCGCGGCTCCCACCCCCGCGTCTGCGTTTCATGGTGCGGGACGCTGGTGCCACTGCAGTGATCAGCAAAGCGGAGCTTAAAGAACAGGCGTTCGGGACGGCCCCATCGGGGCTAACCATTGAAGGTGCGAATGGATGCGCGGTGTTTCTCCTCGACAAGGACCGCACCGAAATTGCTCTGCATGAAGTCACGCCTCCGCACTGCCCCGCCGGCCCCTCGGATTTGGCTTATGTGATCTATACATCCGGTTCCACCGGTCAACCGAAAGGCGTGATGATTGAACATCGCAGCGCCTGCAACGTGGCGGAGGATCTAAAACGCACCTATCAGCTCGGGCCGGATAGCCGGGTATTGCAGTTCGCCTCCTGCGGATTTGATGCATCGCTGTTTGACTTTATGCTGGCCTTATCTTCTGGTGGTCGATTGTGCTTGGCGCCCCCGTCAGCGTCGCTGCCTGGAGCAGAGCTCGTCGAGTTCATGCGCCGTGAGTGCATTACCGCCGCAGGTCTTACGCCGACCGCGTGGACCTCCTTGCCGTCGACTGATCTTCCTGATCTCACTGTAATCAAGTCAGGTGGAGAGCCCTTGCCGTCGAGCCTCATTGAACGATGGGGTGAGAAGCGCCGTATATTCAATTCCTATGGGCCCACGGAAACGACCGTCTACTGCATAAGGACCGAGGTGAAAGCCGGGGGGCAAAAGCCACCCATTGGGCACCCCGCCATCAATACCAAAGCTTATATCCTCGATCGCTATGGCAATCCGGCACCGCTTGGCGCAATTGGCGAGCTCTACATCGGCGGCGTCGGCCTGGCTCGCGGTTACATCAATCACGATGAACTCACGCGCGAGGTTTTCCGGCCAAACCCGTTCGCTGATGATCCGCAATCCTGGCTCTACAGAACTGGAGATCGAGCCCGGTATCGGTCAGATGGCGCGATTGAGTTCATGGGCCGGAGGGACGGACAGATCAAGATCCGCGGCATGCGGGTTGAGCTCGCCGAAATCGAGCAATGCCTGATGGAGCACGAAAACGTCAAAGCATGCTGTGTCACGCTGACGGACCGTGTCGATAAAAATGCGAGCCTCATAGCCTATGTGGTGAGACGGCGGGAGGGTTCGGAGGATGCCGAAGAACTTCAGTCTTTTCTGCGGGCCGCGCTGCCTGGCTACATGGTTCCCTCACAATTCGTGTTCCTCCCGCAGCTACCAACCAATCGTAGCGGCAAGATCGATCGGCGCGCTCTTCCCGAGCCGAGAAACGTCTCGAAATTAAAGGCCGCAACTTTACCAACCGGTGGATTGCAGACGGAACTAGCTAAGATCTGGAAGGACGTGCTGAAGCTGGACACCGTCAGCATTGAAGACAATTTCTTCGATGTTGGCGGACATTCCCTCGCCATTGTTCAGGTTCAGGCACGTATCCACGATCGTTTGGGCATTGATTGCAAGATTCTGGATCTATTCGAGCACCCCACCATAAGAACGCTCGCAGCGCACTTGGCGGCAATTTCAGACGCCCCTCGCCTCAGTCAGTATCATAAGAAACCAATTGGTGTGACCGCAAGCGAAAGCAAGCTCGAACAGAACGGCAATGCTGTCGCGATCATCGGCATGGCGGGCAGGTTCCCGGGAGCGGAAAACGTCGATCAATTCTGGAACAATCTGGTCGATGGCATAGAATCCATCTCAGACTTGGATGAACAGACATTACGAGAAGCTGGCGTTGATCCCAATACCTTTGGCAAGCCTAATTATGTGAGGCGCGAAGCCGTTATCAGCGGAGTTGATCTGTTTGATGCAGCGTTTTTTGGTCTCTCGCCTAAGGAAGCAGCGTGGATGGACCCGCAACAGCGGATCCTGCTGGAAACCGCGTATCAGGCGCTCGATCATGCCGGATACGGATTGCGCGAGAACGCAGAAGGCCGAGTCGGCGTCTTTGCCGGCGTTGGGCCCAACCATTATCTCGCTGAACGTGAAGCAGGCCGCGACCTGCTGGATTCAGAGAAGTTGCAGATCCGCATTCTTAATGGCCACGATTTCACGGCGACGCGCGTTGCCTACAAGCTCAATTTGACCGGCCCCTGCGTGTCAGTTCAGACGGCCTGTTCCACTTCGCTGGTTGCTGTCCACCTCGCTTGCCAGAGCCTGCGCAGCAATGAGTGCGATATGGCGTTGGCAGGCGGTGCATCGATTTCCCTGCCGCATGGAAAAGGCTACCTCCATCAACAAGGCCATATCTTGTCTCCTG
This sequence comes from Sinorhizobium garamanticum, assembly GCF_029892065.1. Classification (NCBI taxonomy): domain Bacteria; kingdom Pseudomonadati; phylum Pseudomonadota; class Alphaproteobacteria; order Hyphomicrobiales; family Rhizobiaceae; genus Sinorhizobium; species Sinorhizobium garamanticum. The sequence continues at coordinate 616,735 of NZ_CP120375.1, forward strand.
ACGGCCACTGCCGTGCGTTCGATGCTAAAGCGCAAGGAACGGTGAGAGGCAGCGGAGCAGCGGTCGTCGTTCTCAAGCGGCTAACGGACGCCTATAAAGACGGCGACTATATCTGGGCAGTTGTAAAGGGGACCGCCATCAACAATGATGGTGCCGCGAAGGTGGGCTTTACTGCCCCCAGCGCCGACGGACAGGCTGCGGTAATCCAAGCTGCCCTCACCGATGCTGAGATCTCTGCAGACACCATTGGTTATGTGGAGGCGCATGGTACCGGAACGTATCTTGGCGACCCCATCGAAATCTCCGGCCTGACCAAGGCCTTCCGTTCCCACACCGCCAAGAAACAATTTTGCGCAATAGGTTCGGTCAAGACAAATATCGGTCATCTCGACGCCGCAGCAGGTGTAACGGGATTGATCAAGCTCGCCACAATGCTGAACAAGGGCGTCCTTCCCGCCAGCCTGCATCTCGATGAGCCCAACCCAAATATCGACTTTCAGGAGAGCCCCGTGTTCGTAAACAAGACCTGCACCGCTTGGCCCAAAGGTGGTGAGCCACGGCGCGGCGGGGTCAGCTCATTTGGCATTGGTGGCACAAATGCGCATGCGGTCCTCGAGGAGGCTCCGCCGCAGAGTAGTGGGCGAGGCGGTCGCGGGCTGCACGTCTTTCCAGTATCGGGGGCGAGTAGGTCGGCACTGACCGAAATGCTTCGGCAACTGGCCGGCTTTATGCGCCGAAGCGACATTCGGCACTGCGCAGCCAACATCGCATACACCTTGCAAAAAGGTCGAGCGGCTCTCAGATACCGCTCAAGTTTCGTGGGATCCGATTTGGTGGGACTAGCCGACCAACTCGACCAGGCGGCTCTGGATGCGGGCGCAGCGGGGGAGGCGTCACGCAGTGAACACCGCATCGTGTTTATGTTCTCCGGCCAGGGCGGGCAGCAGATCGGAATGGGTCGGGAGCTTTATGAAGAAGAGCCGATATTCCGCGGCGCAATCGACGAATGCGCAAAGTGGCTTAACGAGCTCGCACATGTTGATTTCCGCGCCCTGCTTTACACGGAAGGTAAATCGGATAGCGAGCTTGAGCCTCAACTGGAAGCCGTCATACAGCCGGTCATCTTCGCTACGCAATATGCAATGGCGAAGCTCTTCATGTCGTGGGGCATTTTCCCTGCAGCTGTGATCGGCCACAGCATCGGGGAATATGCAGCCGCCCATATCGCAGGCATCATCTCGTTACCCGATGCCATTCGACTTACGCTAATAAGGGGACAGTTAACGTCGCATGTACCTGTCGGCGGGATTGTTGCTGTCCACCTGTCGCCGGAAGAGCTCCAGCCTTATTGGAACGGACGCCTGTCATTGGCGGCCATAAACGGGCCGCGTCAGTGCGTCGTTTCAGGGGCAGCATCCGAGATCGCAGCGTTCCATGAACGATTGAAGGCGAGATCCATTGCGAGCAAACGAATACGTGCAAGTCATGCCGTGCATTCATCCCTGCTCGATCCAATCCTGCCGGAGTTCAGGATTCATGCCGAACAAGTCGAGTTGCACGCGCCGCAAGTACCTTTCGTATCAACGGTACTCGGTGACTGGCTCGAGGCGAACGCCCTTGATGGTGGCTATTGGGTCCGCAATCTCCGAGAAACGGTGCAGTTCCATGTAGCTTACGATCGGCTGGTGCAATCGGGCCACGAGTTGTTCGTCGAGATGGGGCCTGGCGCAACCCTGTCCACACTCTCCAGGCAGTTCAAGTCAAAGGGGAACGCGCGCGGCCCCGTCGCCTTTGCAGCCTTGCCAGGAGGCGATCACGGGCACGGCGACCACGCGAGGGTGTTACAGACCCTGGGCAAGCTTTGGACCTGCGGCGTTCGCATTGATTGGTCTGGCCTGCACGGCCATCACCCGCCACAGCGTACGCCCCTCCCGGCTTATCCTTTCGATCGCGAGCGCTACTGGCTCGATGCGGTCGCTTCCAAGGAGCGGGGACAAAAGAATGCGGATTCGAATCAACCTCACACTGCGGGCATATCCGTGGATGCGCCGACTGGAAACGAAGAACCACGCAGCGCGATTGTGATTGAGTTATCTGGTGAGCCAGCTTTGGACCGCCAAATTGCAGCGATCTATCAGAACATTTTGGGCTTGGATGACGTTGCCCTGACCGACAGCTTCTTTGATCTTGGTGGTGATTCTTTGAGCGCCTTGAGCGTAATCAATCGCATCGAACAACTTACGGGAGAAAGATTGGACGTCTCTCGCCTGCTGGAACACCAGACACCACGAGGGCTCGCGATAGCCCTGTCGAAGATCCATGGAAGCGCGCGTCCGAGCGCATTGGTGCCGATACAAACAGGCGGTTCGCGGACGCCACTGTTTTGCCCCCACCCTTTTGGCGGCCATGTGCTCTTCTATACGCCTCTTGCCAAAGCATTGGGCGCAGAGCAACCGCTCTTCGGCCTGCAGGCACGTGGTCTGGATGGTGAGGCAAGACCTCACCTGAGCATTGCGGAGATGGCGCAGGATTATGTTGAGGCCATCAAGAGCGTACAGCCACGCGGGCCTTACCAGCTCGTTGGCTTGTCGATGGGCGGCAGCATTGCTTGGGAAATGGCCTGCCAATTGCGCGATGCTGGTGAAGAGATAGCAATAGTTGGACTGCTCGATGCCAAAGCGCTTCACAAGCCTGAAGAATACACAAGCGGCCGGTACCATCGCTTGCTCGGCAACAGTCCCATTCCTGACTGGCTGTCCGAGCAAGTGGTTATATTAAGTGTGCTTTTTCCTGCAACGAAGAAACATTGGCGAAAGCTGAAATCCATCAAACGTGAGCGTCAGGTCACTGCATTGCTGAATTTCGGAAGGCAAGCTGGCAACGTTCCCGACATAAGCGAAACGCAACTCGACCATATCCTCATGGTTGCTGAGGCAAATAAAATTGCGCTGCGTGAACATACGCCTCGGCTCAACGACAGCAGGTCCGTTCTTTTTGCAGCCAAGAAGGGGCTGCGCACATCCACTAATGAATCTGATGGCGATCTCGGGTGGAAGCAATTCGCGCGGGCGCGCCTGGAAATCCATGTGGTGCCAGGTGACCACTACACGATGGTCGCTCCGCCTCATGTGCGCGTCCTAGCAACGAAGCTCAAAGATTATCTCATTCGAAGCGACTAAGGGACGGATCAGCAGCGGATCGCCAAAGCCGGACAAAGCCCAATAACCAAACTGTTGCAACAGAACCTTGAACTAAATTTACAAAATCTTTGCAACCGCAAATCGCTGACAATGGTAGGTTCACTACAAGGTCTGAGATCAGGCACGACTGAAAAGATTTTGCCGATGTACGCTCGGACCGCCGCACAGCACGCAACGTCGGAGTCAACGACCAATGACAAGAAGAGCGCTCATCCTGCTTGAAGGTTCAAGGTATAACGGTCCGCTATACGTCCAGGCGGCCCAGCGTCTTGGTCTTCATCCAATTACACTGTCGGCTGATCCAGCTCAATACGACTATCTTGCGGCGGAATGCGTTGAGGCAATCCGCGTCGATACAGGCGATCTCGATGCACTGATCCACGAATGTTCCCGGCTACGAGCGACCTATGACATTGCTGGCATTACGAGCGCTGGGGATCGATTCTATGCGACAGTTGGCAAGCTGTGCCAGCATTTCGATCTGCCGGGACCGAACCCCACATCCATCGAACAATGCTGCGACAAATTCACTCAACGTCAGCTTCTCGAGGAAGCCGGCGTTCCAATACCTGCCTATCGCTTGGCTGCGGATGCGACGGACATAGAAAGCTCTGCCGAGGAGATCGGACTGCCGGTGATTGTTAAGCCAGTCGTAGGCAGCGGCAGCGTCGGTGTCCGATTATGCCGCACCGTCGATGAGTTGGCCGAACACACGACCTATCTATTGGGCGGGGAGCACATATGGCGGTCGTCACCGGGGATACTCGTGGAAGCTTACGCGCAAGGCCCCTACTATGTCGCCGATATAATGGGAGATGACGTTATTGCGATTTCCGGCGGTCACTTCGGCCCTCCACCGCATTTCGTGTATCGTGAGTTCAGCTGTCCGGCCGTGCTGACTGACGACGAGCAGGAGCGAATCGCTAATATTTCGCTAAGCTGTTTGCGAGCTCTTGGCCTTGGCTGGGGGCCAACGTGCATTGAATTCCGATGGACGCAGCGTGGCCCAGTCGTCATTGAAGTCAACCCGCGTCTTGGTGGTGCGACGGGTCCTCAACTGGTTCAACTGGCCTACGGCATCGATCTTGTGACCGAGCACATCAAGCTTGTCATCGGCGATGAATGGGATTTACGCAGCAGGCACTCGCATACTGCGGCCGTGCGGTTCCTAGTTGCTGATAGCGATGGCAACCTCGATCGGATCGCTGGCGGCAGCCGGGCGGCTGCCGTCTCAGGTGTCGCCGAGGTCAAATTGTATGTTGAACCCAACACGCCGATCGTCAGGAAAGGCGGTCTCCCAGAGTGTATCGGATATGTGATCGCCGCTTCACCCAGCCTTGCTCAGACCGAGGCGATACTTCATCGTGCCGTCGACTTAATCAATTGGTCGATTACACCATTTTCGACCCCTGGCGAACAGGAGCGGCCTGCGGCCCCTTAGGAACTCAAGCACCTGTCCCCGACGCACCCTGTTGCGGGTCAGCAACCGCGTAGCCATCTCGCCGTGAACTTGAAACGAATTCTTCGCCAAATCGAGCGCGATCACAATCCTTTGTACCGCGGCATAAAACGCAAAGCCTGACATTCAGGAGGAAATATAAGCTTATGAAGCGCATAGCAGTCGGACGCCTATTTCATGAATCGCACGGATATGCGCCTGCGACAGCAGCGGCAAATGTCACGGTCGTTCGCGGCGAGACTTTGATCGAGGCGGCCAAGGGAAATGGCACCACGCTCGGCGGGATTGTCGACGCCTTGATTGAACGCGCAGATATTCAGATCCTTCCCATTTCAGATTCGATGGTCGCTCCAAGCGGCGCCATCGATCATGGTTTCTACATTGAGCAACGCCAGTTCTGGGGCGAGGAACTCAAGAAGCTCGCGCCCGATGCGATTGTCCTCGACCTGCATGGGTCGATGTCCACGACTGAGTTCGAAGATGCGGAAGGTGATTTCCTCTCCTGCATTCGCGGCGCCGTCGGTGGAAACGCTGTCATCGGAATAGGTCTGGACCTTCATGCCAACATCACGCCGCAGATGTTGAAGGCAGCCGACATCTGCATCGCCTGCAAGAACAATCCCCATGATGATTACTACGAAAATGGCAAGAAGGTGGTCAGATTGGTGTTCGACGTGCTCGAAGGCCGTCTGCGCCCGGTCTATACCTTCGCCAAAACCCGGATGATTGCTCCCGGCAGGCTGGAAACTAATCTCAGCCCACTTAAGGAAATGCACGCACGTGCCCGTGCGCTCGAGAAGTCGGAAGCGTCAGTGGTGGACCTTAGCATCTACAACGCCTATCGCTTTGCGGATCTAACGGACATGGGTCAGTCCGCTGTGATACTGAGCAACGGGCCATATGCGCAAGCCAAGGCGATCGTGGAGGATTACGCTCAGGAGTTCTGGGATCTGCGCGAGAGCTTCAAGGATGAAACGGTGACCATCGCAGAGGCCCTGGATGCAACTGCGAAGGACAAGAGCGGCATTACCAAGGCGCTTGCTGATCTTGGTGACCGGACGCTGGCCGGCGCGCCGGGAGACAGCACCTTGATCCTGCAGGCCGCACTGAAGCATCCCGTGAAGCTCCAGGGCGCCATGACGGTCAATGATCTGGAAACCGTCGCACAGGCACATGCCGCCGGAGTCGGCGCCAAAATCAAGATGCGTCTCGGCGGCAAGATGACCCCGCTATATCTGCCCCTCGAGGTCGAAGGCGTGGTCAAGATGCTCAACAATAGGGATATTAAACTCATTGGACCCAATTTTGCCAACGAATCCGCAGCCATAGGAAAGACGGCCCTTATCGAGATTGATAATCGTTTCCTTGTGATCGCCACGTCCAAGCCAGGATTCGTCGTCGATCGGGCCATTTTCGAATCCCACGACATCAATATCAGCGAGCAGGACTTTGTCGTCATGAAGTCGCAGTTCCACTTCAATCGGAATTTCGAGGGCGTTGCAGCGACTATCTATGTTGCGAGCGCGGGTCTCTCCTATTACGTGCCCGGTGCTTTCCCCAAAAAACGCGCTCGGGTCTGGCCGGACACCAATGTGGATGACGCGCCTATTGTTGCGGCTCGAGTCGTGGAGCGTTTAATCGTAGAACACCGGCATTCTCGCCGTACACGGCCCGCTTACCTTAGAGCGGCGGATTGAAATCCGGAATCGAAGGATTCCCTTTTGCCGCGATATGTGATAATCGGATGCCGCACCCCTCCTTGGAGCGATCCG